>SBGO01000356.1 GCA_006226565.1 Deltaproteobacteria bacterium
CGCGTGAGGACGCCGAGGTCCTCGCGCCGCTCGGTCAGCGACGGCAGCCGGATGGTCCAGCGGGCGAGCCGCGCGTAGAGGTCCGCCCGGAGCCGCCCGTCGCGGACGGCCGCCTCGACGTCGCGGTTGGTGGCGGCGATGACCCGGGTCGTGACCGGCACCTCCGCGCTCGCGCCGACGGGGCGCACGGCGTGGCCCTCGAGGACGCGCAGGAGCCGCGCCTGGACGGGCGGGTCGGTGTCGGCGACCTCATCGAGCAGCAGCGTCCCGGCGCTGGCGCGCACGAAGAGCCCGTCGTGGGCCCGCTGCGCGCCGGTGAAGGCGCCGCGGACGTGGCCGAAGAGCTCGCTCTCGAGCAGCTCGCCGCGGAGCGAGGCGCAGTTCACGGCGACGAAGGGCCCGCTCCGGCCGCTGCGGCGGTGGATCTCGCGGGCGACGACCTCCTTGCCGGTCCCGCTGGCGCCGAGCAGGAGGACCGTGTGCGGGCCGCCCGCCACCAGGGCGACGCTGGCGTCGATGTCGGCCATCGCCGCGCCGACGCCATCGAGGTCGCCCGCGCCGGCGGCCGGGACGCCGGGGACGTCGCCGAAGACGATGAAGGTCGAGCCGACGCGGAGCACGTCGCCCGGCGCGAGGAGCCGGTCGGTGACTCGCTCGCCGTTCACGAAGGTGCCGTTCTTGCTGCCGCGGTCGACCAGGCGGTAGCCGTCGTGGTCCTGGACCAGCGCGCAGTGGCGTCCGCTCATTCGCGGGTCGGCCAGCGGGCCGCCTGGAAAGAGCGGCTCGTCCCGTCCGAGGAGGAGGGCGCGGCGTCCGGCCAGCGACACCTGCTCGCCGGCGCGCGCGAGGCCGCCGCTGTAGGCGAGGGTCAGCCCGGGACGCGGCCCGTCGCCGAGGTCGGCGTCGCCCGGGAGGTCGGTCAGCGTGCTGCTCATCCCTCGGAGGGTAGCAGGTCCGTTCGTCGCCGGGGAGCGGTGTCCAAGGTGTCCGCGACGGACACCCGCGGACGTCCGGCGGCGTCGTCCGTGCTGTCCACAGCGGCGGCGTCGGGATGGTGCGGGCACCCGGGGCCGGCCTGTCGTGGGGCCATGGGGCGCTCGCCCAGCGGCGTGCCGGTTCTGGCCCGGCACCTGCAGAGGACAGGCTCGTGGCCGCGGTTCGGTCGGTGGCCGCCCCGCCCAGCAGACCCGCAGCCCCGGAGGACCCCATGTTCCGAGCCTTCGCCCCACCCGCGCCGCAGCACCTCGCGCTGGGCGCCGTCGCGTCGGCGCTCGTCGCGTTCTTCGTCCTCTTCCTGCTGGCCGGCGCCATCTACGTCGCGTGGGACTACGGGCGCGTCACGGCCGACGTGCGTGCGCCGATGACGGCGCCGCCCGCGGCGCAGGTCGAGCCCGTCGTGCGGTACTACGTGCCGGGCGTCTACGTCATCGGGGTGCGCGCCCCCGCCGGAGCGCCGCAGAGCGCCGTCGTCGACCGTGGGGAGGGCGTGCGATACGCTCAGCCCTCGGTCGCCGAGGACGCCCAGCAGGGCCCCCCCGTCGAAACGCAGGTTCGCTGAGGAACGTCGCATGGTGAGCTTCCATCCCCAGTCTCGAACGCTTCGCCGGCCATCGCCGGCGTTCGCCGCGCTCGCGGCGCTCGCGATGGTGGCCTGTGGCCGCTCGCCCGCGCCCAGCGAGCCGGTCCCCGCCGAGGTCGCGATGACGCCCGAGGCGGTCGCGGAGGTCGAGCAGGTCGCGCCGGTGGTGGCGTCCGCCGACGCGGCGGGCGCCGCGGACGACAACGTCTCGCCGACCCTCGCCGCCGAGGCGGAGCCGGATGCGCCCGCCGTTCACGGGATCCGGATCACCGACGACGGCATCATCGGGCCCGGCTTCATGATCACCGGCGACGGCATCATCGCGCCCGGCGTGGAGATCACGAAGAAGCACCTCAAGATCGTCATCACCGGGGACGGGCCGGAGCTCGAGGGGCTGCGCGACCGGCTCGAGGCGCTCGGGCCGCGCATCCGCGACGCGGTCAAGGGGCACATCCACGCCGACGGGGGCGGGCACCTCCGCATCGGCGCCGTCGCGCTCGGGCTCCACGAGGACGGCGGGCTCCGGATCGACATCGACGACAACGGCTCGGACTTCGACGTGCACGTGAACGTGGACCTCGACGACGTCGCCGAGGAGGTCGCGGCGCTCGACGGCGCGAAGCTGGCCAAGCTCGTGGCGCTGGCGCGGGCGCTCGGGGGCGACGACGAGGGCGGCGAGCCCGGGCACGCCGAGGGCGGCGAGCGCTTCAGCTGCGCGGCCGGCGAGTGCGAGGTGGAGTGCCCGAAGGGGAAGCCGTGTCGCGCGTCGTGCGCGGGCGGCGGCTGCCGGCAGACGTGCCACGAGGGGGCCACGTGCCGCCTGACGTGCGCCGGCGGCGACTGCAATCAGCGCTGCGAGGCCGGGGCGAGCTGCAAGCTCAGCTGCGCAGGCGGCGGGTGTCGGCGCGAGTGCGCCGAGACGGCGAAGTGCGAGATGAGCTGCCTCGGCGACGACTGCGCGACCGTCACGCCGCGCTGACGCTCCCCGAGAGGTTCGCGGGCGTCAGGCGTCGGCGACGCGGATGACGAGCTTGCCGAAGTTCTTGCCCTCGAGCTGCCCAATGAAGGCCTCGGGGGCGTTCTCGAGCCCGTCGACGACGTCCTCTCGGAAGGCGATCTCGCCGGCGGCGACCCAGGCGCCCATCTGCGCGAGGAACTCGCGGAAGCGGTGGCCGAAGTCGTCGAAGATGATGAAGCCCCGCATCGTGATGCGCTTCTTGAGGAGGGTGGACATCAGGAGCGCGCTCCGGTCGGGGCCGGGCGGGAGCGAGGTGGCGTTGTACATCGACACGAGGCCGCAGACGGGCACCCGGGCGCGGGCGTTGAGGAGCGGCAGGACGGCCTGGAAGACGGCGCCGCCGACGTTCTCGAAGTAGACGTCGACGCCGTCGGGGCAGGCGGCGGCGAGGCGGCCGCGGAGGTCGGGGGCGCGGTGGTCGAGGCAGGCGTCGAAGCCGAAGTGCTCGACGGCGTAGCGGCACTTCTCCTCGCCGCCGGCGATGCCGATGGCGCGGCAGCCGAGGCGTTTGGCGACCTGCCCGACGACGGAGCCGACGGGGCCGGTGGCCGCGGCGACGACGACGGTCTCGCCAGGCCGGGGGGCGCCGATCTCGAGGAGCCCGGCCCAGGCGGTGAAGCCCGGCATCCCGAGGACGCCGAGGGCGAGGGAGGGGCGCGCCATGGCGGGGTCGAGCGGGACGAGGCCGGTGCCGTTGGAGACCGCGTAGTCCTGCCAGCCGGCGTAGGCGAGGACGAGGTCGCCGACGGCGAAGCGCGGGTGGTTCGAGGCCTCGACCCGGCTGACGGTCCCGCCGACCATGGGGGCGTCGAGGGCGACCGGCTCGGCGTAGGAGGGGGCGTCGCTCATCCGGCCGCGCATGTAGGGGTCGAGCGAGAGGTAGAGCGTCCGGAGCAGCACCTCGCCGTCGCCGGGCGTGGGCACGGCGACGCGCTCGAGGCGGAAGCTCTCGGGCGTGGGCGCGCCGACGGGGCGCGAGGCGAGGACGATGCGGCGGTTAATGGCGGGATCCTGGGACATCGGGGCCTCGGGGCGTCTGGACGCGGCGAGTCTCGCAGAGCCGGCGGTGGGCGTCGACCGCGGCGGGGTCGTGCTACGGTCGCGGGCGAGGGAAAAGGAGAGGGCGATGTCGGGCGAGGGCGCCGGGGCGAGGGTGATGATCATCGGCGGGGGCGGCCGCAGCCACGCGCTCGGCGAGGCGCTGCGGGCGAGCCCGTCGGTGGCGCAGGTCGTTTTCGCGCCGGGGACGACGGGGCTCGAGTGGCTCGGCTACGAGACGGTGCCGGTGGCGAGCCAGGATCTCCCGGGGCTCGTCGAGCAGGCGATGATGGAGGAGTACGATCTGTCGGTGGTCGGGCCGAACACGCCGCTCGTCGACGGGATCGTGGACCGATTCGAGGCGGAGGGGCTGCCGATCTTCGGGCCCATGCGGGCGGCGGCGCGGCTCGAGGGGTCGAAGGCGTTCGCGCGGCTCCTGATGGGGCGGCTCGGGGTGCCGACGCCGCGCTTCGCGGTCTGTGACACGGTCGACCGGGCGCATCACCTGGCGCAGACCCGGGCGTGGGCGCGGGTCTTCAAGGCCGACGGCATCGCGTACGACAAGGGCGTGCGGGTGACGATGCGGGCGGACGAGGCCGAGCAGGCGCTGCACGACGTGATGTACGACAACGTCTACGGGCTGGAGTCGGACCGCATCGTGGTGGAGGAGCGCATCGACGGGGTCGAGGTGACGGTCTTCACGCTGTGCGACGGGCGGCACCTGGAGGTGCTGGGGCACGTGCTGAACTACCCGCGGCTCCGCGACGGGGACGCGGGGCCGCCGTCGCGGGGGATGGGGCAGGTGTGCCCGGCGCCGATGGTGGACGACGCGATGGTGGCGGACATCGTGCGGCGGGCGCTGCAGCCGGTGGTGGACGACCTGGCCGAGGACGGGACCCCGCTGCGCGGGGCGCTGTTCGTGGACCTGATGCTGTCGCATGGGGCGCCGTACGTCATCGACTACAACGTGCGGTTCGGGGACCCGGCGACGCAGACGATGCTGAGCGCGTACTCGGGGGACTTCTATCGGGTGTTGCAGGCGTGTCGGACGGGGGAGGGGCTGGCGGAGGCGGTGGCGGCGCTGACGCGGGACCCGCGGCCGCGGGTGTCGGTGGTGGCGGTGTGCGAGGGGTATCCGCAGAAGATGGTGCGGGGGGCGCGCGTGACGCTCGACCGGGCGCTCTTCGACGAGGACCCGGACCTGCGGCTCTATCTCGACGGCGTGCGCTGGGTCGAGGACGACGGGCTCTACACGACGGGCGGGCGGACGGTGACGGTGGTGGCGGCGGCGGACACGGTGTCGGAGGCGGCGGCGCGGGCGTATGCGGCGCTCGATCGCGGGGTGCGCTTCGACGGGATGCACGTCCGGCGGGACATCGGGCGCGGATACGAGTGAGGCGCGGTCGGAAAAATGTGGGAACTTTCTCGGGCGCAGCGCGTAGACCGTGAGCGCGCTTCGCGAGACGACGTGGCGCGCGGGACGAACACGAGGAGAGCAAGGAAGATGCTGGCTCGACGGGTGATGATCGGGATGGTGCTCGGGGCGATGGCGGTGATCGGGACGGCGGCGCCGGCCTTCGCGGACGACTGTGCGGGGTCGTCACTGAAGATGGTGCGGTCCGAGGACGCGGCGTATCGGGTGGACATCCGGACGGTGGCGCGCGAGGGCTGGGAGGCGCGCTTCGTGCCGGTGCACGAGCCGGACGGGGCGTACACGCGGCTGGCCGAGGTGCCGGGGCACGCGCACCTGATCGTGGCGGTGCCGGGGAAGTCGACGCGCTTCGTGGTGATCCGGGCGGGGGCCGAGCGCGAGACGACGTCGCGGGTGCTGGTCTACGAGGCGGTCTGGAACCCGCTGAAGAAGGGTCCCCCGGGGCCCGAGGTGAAGCTGGTGAAGGCGTTCGACCTGAAGGACCTGCTCACGGAGGCGGAGCTCGCGCAGGTGCGGGCGTCGATCTCGCACCTCCACTGGCTCTTCCCGCGGACCGACGGCAAGCCGCCGGTGCGCCTGACCGGCGACGACCGGGTGGAGGTGCAGGTCATCGGCGGCCGCGCGGTGGAGCTGGCCCTCGACCACCTGGAGCTGGTGAAGACGCCGTCGGCCCCGAAGCCCTGAGCGGCGGGCGGCGCCGACCGCCGCGGCCCGCGCGCGTGACGCTTGACACGCGCGCGGCCCCGGTGCAAGTTCCGCCCCACGCTGCGCGCGGTTAGCTCAGCTGGATAGAGCGTCGGCCTCCGGAGCCGAAGGCCACAGGTTCGAATCCTGTACCGCGCACCAACTCGAAGCCGCCTTGGACAACGGTCCCCGTGACCCCGTCGAAGGCGGCTTTTTCCGTGTTGGGGGCCCCTGTCTCCAAATCGTCTCCAAAGGTCGTCTCGGAGCCGACGGCGGCGCGGGCCTGCGCGACCTGCTCCGGCGACTCGGCGACGGCGGCCTCGGCGAAGAAGCGGAGGCGGTTGATCTCCTCGCCCAGGTAGTCGTCGCTCAGGTGCGAGTACAGGTCGATCGTGGTCTGGATGTCCTTGTGCCGCAGGACGCGCTGGACGAAGGCCAGGGACGCGCCGCGCATGACGAGGATCGACGCCGTCGTGTGCCGGAGGTCGTGCCACCGGATCGGGCGGACGTTGGCCTTGGGCCAGAGGCGGTGCCCGTGGACCGGGCAGCGGCGGAGGCGGTTGTCGGCGTGGGTCTCGGCGTGCTTGCAGCCCTTCTTGCGGCAGACGTGCGTGTAGCTGTCGGCGAGGCCGGCGCGGCCGAGGGCGCGGCGGACGACGTCGCAGAGGTCGGCGTCGCGGCGGAACGGGGAGCCGTCGGGCTGGGCGAAGACGAGGGCGCCGGGCGAGGCGTCGAGGGCGGCGCGCAGGAAGGGGACCAGCTCGTCGGCGATGGGGACGACGCCGTGGTGGCCGTCCTTGGTGACGGCGCGGTCGTGTGAGCCGCGGATGTAGATGCGGCGGGCCTCGAAGTCGATGTCCCGGCGCTTGAGGGCGAACAGCTCGCCTTTCCGCATGCCGGTGTAGATGGCTGTCGCGGCGAGCCACCGGTGGTGCGGCTCCATGACGGCCAGGACGGGCGCGACCTCGTTCGGGCGCAGGTAGGTCGGTGGGCGCTTGGAGACGCGCCGCCGAGTGACCTTCGCGACCGGGCTCACGCCGTGTACGCGGCCGACCTTCGCGGCGGCGTTGAACGCCCGCGACAGGAAGTTCCGTAGGTGGTTCACCGTCTGCGGGCTCAGGCCCTCGCGGTCCTTGCCGCGCAGGTAGCGCTCGATGACGGCCGGGGTCAGCTCGCGCAGCGGGAGGTCCCAGAGCTTCGCCGACGCCAGGTGCTTCTGAATCGTCCTCCGGTTGCTCTCGTCCGCCGCGAGCGAGGCGGACACCTCGTCGAGCCACCACTCCATGAGGTCGCCGACGGTGTCCTGCGTCTTCTGCGGCAGGGGCTCGAGCCCCTCGCGCTGCCGGTCGGCGTGGAGCTGCAGCTCGGCGGCCATCCGCTCGGCGTCCACCTTGCGCTTGGCGAGGCGGACCTCCTTCCACCGGCCGTCGGAGCCCTTGTACTTCCCGTACCAGCCGTCGCGGCCCTTCTTCTTGAACACGGTCGTCATCGGTCGCCCCTGCGGAGCGGGATCACGGCTCCGGCGTCGCTCTCGCTCCCACCCCGAGCGTACTCGACGACCTCGGCCGGGTCGAACCTGAGGTGCCCTCCGAAACGCAGATGGGGCAGATCGCCGCGTGCAGCGCGCTCGTAGACCCAGCTCCGGCTCACGCGCAGGTACTCCGCGACCTCGGTGGCCGTCCACAGCCGGGCCGAGCTCACAGGCATCGTCTTGGTCGTCATCGTCTTCCTCCCTGGCTGGTATGATTGTCGTGCCGCCGCGATGTGGTTGGACCGCGTCGTTGCGGCGCCCAAAGTTGGTTCCTCGGGTGCTTGAACGGAGCGCTCTGCTCTCGTCCTAGATTTGGCCTCGAGCGCGACCACCGTGTCTGGTCCTGCTCGTACTCGCGCTCGTTATTCGGTCCGGCGGCTCTGGTCTCTTCAGCTACCCTGCTACCCGCACTACTCCCGCAAGGGACGCAGGAATTCCTCCGTATGCTCGGCAGGTTGCACGCGGTGCTACCCCTGCTACCCCGCTGGCGCGGTCCACCCCCACCCGTCAAGGGGTCTTCTTCGTTCCGACAAGGTAGATAGGTAGGTGTTCTCTCAAGTAGGGGTAGTAGGGGTAGTAGATAGAGCGGCAGAGCCGTCGTGGTCGGGATCGTCGGCGCATACCCCTGCGGGTAGTCGCCCGGTAGCAGGGGGAGCGCTCTAATCATTGTCGTCGTCCGGCCATAGACGCCTGGCGTCCACGACCACGACGCTGCGGCGTCTGCCGTGGATGGAACGCTGGACGCTGAACTTGCCGAGGCGGTGTTGCAGAAGAACACCGCTGTCACGCCAGTCGCGCATGAGTCCTTCGTACGCGAAGCCCTCCAGCAGCACGCGCTCGTGCAATGCGCGGGTCGGAAACGCGACCCAGCCCTCCTCCTTGTGGTGCCATGCGATGATGTCGCGTTGCTCTGCGTTTGCTGTCCTGCTCGAGGCGTCCGCGACCTTGTGCGGATTCTCGTCGACCCAGCTCGCGACGAGCTCGAGCCCCCGCGCGGCACCGCCGGCATCGTCAATGTCGTTGACGATGCTCGGCCATAGCGCGGTCCATGGCTCAGGGATCGTCCACCGGCCGTCCGAGTCATCGGGGAGGCTCAGCGCGCGCTCGGCGAGCCGCAGCGTCAGCTCCAGCACCGCCCGGTACCGGACCATGCGTGTTTCCTGAGAGGACTTCACGTTGGCGAGCAGCGACGACAGGATCTCTTCATACATCTCGGCCAACTCTGCGTCGCCAATCGTCATCATGTGCTGGACGAGGAGCGGCCCGGCGTGTCCGAAATTCGACTGGAGCGCCACCTCGACCTCAGCGATCAGACCGCGCGCAACCGGCACGTCGAGGCCGTCGAAGGGCGAGCCTTCGACCTCCATCGTGCGGGTGCGCTCCCCGCCACCCTCGCTGAAGCTGACCGCAGGGGCTTCGCCCGTAGAGATGCACGTCGTCTGCCACGCGCCGGTCTGCCGCACCTGAGCGTCCGCGGTGCCTCGACCTCGGCCTCGCCCGTTGCCGATCGTCGACAACAGCGCCGGGACTGTCGTCTTGCCACGGGCGTCCTTCGTGTCGTCGACGAACAGGGGAAGGTGCCGACGGCGGCCGATGGTCAGCTCAAGGTAGGTGTATGTGCTCGACCACGAGGTGACGAGAGAGTCCGGGCCCATGAACGGCTGCCCCCAGATCGACGCTGCGTAGCGAAGCGTCGTCGTCTTGCCCACCGAGGTCGTGCCGTGGAAGTCGACCACGAAGCTCGACGCACGAACGCCCAGGCGGAAGAGCAGCGGCGCCGCGAACGAAACGAGCAGCGCGAGCGTGATCCGCGGGAGGTACTTGACCCGATCGATCGCGTCGCGCCAGCGCCGGAACTCGCCCTCGGCCCGAAGCCCTTCGACCCAGCCATCCTCCGAAGTCGACTTCAGGCGGACCCAGCCTGCCGATGCCCATGTCGCGGGGTTCTTGTCATCGGGCTCGACGATCGCACGCGGGCTGATGACCTTGTTTCCCCAGATGAAAGTCTCCCGATCAGCCCAGCCCATCGCGGTGGCTCCGCGAGCTGCGGGTAGCTCCGAAAGGTTGGCCTCCTCGTATGCACCGAGGAACTTGACGAGCCCGGCGGCGTTGTCGGTGCGAACCGGCAGCCCGTAGTCGGCGAGTTGCTTGATCAGTCGCGCATCGGCGAGGACGCTGCGGACCATGACCCGTTGCTGCCAGCCCGTCGCGCCACGCCACGCGAGCACCATGTGGTTGACGCCGGCATCGTCGACGACGCGGCCCAGCACCTGCACCGGGCACGACAGCACGGGGATCTCCTCGAACTCATAGCCCGCGGAAGGGTCGCCGTCTGTCGACTTCGATTTCGCCTCCCACCGAGCCACGCCCCGGTCGCTGACTGCGTATCCCCTTGGCACGACGAGCTTGGGGGCCGGTGCGTCGGGGCATCCGCGTCCGACTCGGACGAGCGACCCATCCCCTAGACCACCATCGCCCAAGGCCCCCGAGTACAGCTCGCGACGCGGCACGTTCTTCGCGTTCACGGTGCGATTTGCCATGGCGGCCGGCTTGACCCGGACAGCGTCCACGTCCGGCGTTGTCCGTTCCGTGTACGTGCCGTCCACAAAGCGATCGGCGTCGTCCCTACTGCTACTCATGACCCACCCCCGGTCGGGAGCGGTACACGTCGCAGCGCCGCCCAATCGTGTCGTAAATGCCTTTGAAGTAGCGCTCTCCCGCAGGATCGTTATCGGTGCGCACGACCACGCGCGAACCGCTCGGGACGCGTGCGGCGATTTCGGGCGTCCACGAGCCGGCCACGATCCCGAAGACCGCCCACTCCGGCTGCGCGGCCCAGCAGAGGAAATCGATCTCGCCCTCCGCGATGGCGACATCGAGAGGCGCGGCGTCGTACTGCAAGACGATCCTCGCGCCCTCGTTCGCCATGACGGCCCCCTTCACGGTTGAGCCCCGAGGCGTCGGGCACTTCAGCCCGTGCGGCGGCGCGGCGTCGAGGCGGCACCAGCGTGCGCGCAGCGTCACCGGGCGCGGACCGCCTCCGTTCCGCGCGTCGTACACGTAGCCGGGCATGTACAACGGCACCATCAGGCGCCATCCGGTCCGGTGCCACGCGCGACCGGCGTGTTGAGCCCACGGGGGACGCAGGCCACGACGAAGGTCAACGAGCGGTGCCCACGGCGGGAGCACCCGCGCCTCGTCCATCACCGTCAACTCGGCGAGCATTGCGTCGCTCACACCACGGCTGCGCAAGTAGGCGAGTACCTCGGTGTCGTCCCGGAGGGGCTGTCCGACCTGCCAGAGCGCGTCTACCTCAACGAGGGAGAGGCCACAGGGGGAGTCCGGATCGCGCGGTGCCGTCTCCCGCGGCTTCGCCCCTTGCACCTGCTTCGAGGCCGTCCACGGCGAATCCTGAAACGCCCTGCGACTCAACCCCATGAGATCGGCCGTGCGGCGTACGACCTGCTTGAAGTCGCGTCGGACATCCAGCCCATCCACGACGGCGACGAGGTCGAACGCGTCCCCACGGGCGTCGCAGCGGAAGCAGTACCATGTTCCTTCGTTCAAGCTGAACGTCGGTCGTCCGCCCTCCTTGCACTTCATGGGGCAGTAACCGCGCCAGTTCTCGCCGCGAGTGTTCACGAGCCGGACGCCGAGCGCCACGGCGAGCTCTCGGCAGTCGCAGTGTTCGCGCACCCGTCGCGCGTCGATGTCCGGACGGTCATTCATGAGGCACCGCTACTCGTCGCCGTGGGTGTAGGCCGCGCGGCGATGCGACTTCAGCCACTCCTGGACCTCGGTCGGGTCGAACCGCACGGCCCGCGGGCCGAGGTAGACGCAGGGGATGCGTCGACTCCGGACCCACGAGTAGAGCGTCGTCACGCTCACACCCAGCCTCTTCGCCATCTCATCGTACCCGAGCAAGTCGTTCATCGTTGAACCTCCTACAGCTCACGAGAACTAGCTGTACAAGCCGCCGACCGCTGGGTCACCGGGCGCTAAGTAGGCACTTGCCCTGAGGACCTAGCACCCACCAAGCAAGACCCCGCGCGCAAGACGGCGCTCAGAACGATGCACTGCGGCCTTGGCGATAGCGCGGGGCGGAGCGGTGGGGGGGCTTCGGCTCATGACGAGGGCGCCGAGGCCCCCGAGGCCGTTCGTGCACAGGGACCCCTTGTGCGGGCTGCGTCTCGACCCGTCCCACCAATCACACCCTTGCGATACGCGTTCAAGCTCGACATCCTCGGTTCAGACCGAGGAGGAACTCGTGGACAAGACCGGCGCAGACGACGCCCGCAGGCGTCTCGACGGGGCACAAGCGAGGCTAGATGCCGCTACCCGCCGGCGCTTGGCGCTCGAACTGTTCAACCACAGCACCGGAATCGGTGTGAAGGCAGAGGAGCTGGCAGCACGGGAATTCCCACTGACGCCGTGTCGGTCGTGGGACATACAGCATGCTTTCAGGTTCGCTGAGAGCGCCCGCAGCCGATTCATCGCCAGTGTGAAGGAATTCGAAGCCTCCAAGCGTCAGCTCGGCCGACTCGCGGGTGTCAAGCAATTGCTGGCCGATGTCGTGATGGACACCGAACCCGCGAGGGCCCACAGCGACGCCTGGACGACGGGGTGGCCGACGCTCAAGATCCACCACGCAGTCAAGCGGCTCCAACATGAGTTGGCGAGGGTCGACTCCGAGGTCGTCGAAGCGGTGGCGTCACTGAACTGGCTCAACCATCGCGGCAACGTCGCGCGGCCGTTTGAGCCGGATGTGGTGTTCCGCCGAGAGCTCGTGCGATGGCTCCTCGTCGTCCGCAGGGGACAGGCGATCGGGAGGGTCGACGCCTCGAAGCTGTGGAATACGCCCCCCCCGGCGGGCTTGGAGTCCGTCCCAACCTGGGCGGTCGCCGCGGAGACGAGCGTCGAGGACTTGGCGCGCCCCCACTGGCCTAGCCTGGCAACCGTCGATAGCGCTGGAGATATTCACCCGGAGTCGTTCAAGGCGATGCAGTACGAGGCTTTGAGGCGGCGCGTCGTCACCGAACAGCGACCTGGTGCATGGTTGACGCAGGAGGACGTGGCGTTGCTCCTCATCGCCGCGGACGTCGAGAAGGCGAGGCTGAGCGATGTATGCGAGGCTGTGCGACGCGAGTGGCGGGCCATCAAGGCGCGTGCATTCGAGGCCGAACAGACACCTGAGCGCATCAAGCCGCTGCTTCGCATCCAGCCCCGTCTGGAGCGCGGGCTGGCCAAGGAAAGTCGGAACCCGGTTCCTGATTCGCGCAATGGGACGGTGGGCATCGCAGCGGACACGTGTGCTGCCGAAGATTAGATGCTGAGCGATTTCCAATACGACCCCGTCGAAGCCGCAAAACCCCTGCGCCCGTATCAGGTGGAAGCCGTCGCAGCGCTGTCCGCCGCGCTGGCGAACGACACGACGAGGCCGCAGCTCCTGCAGCTCGCGACGGGGGGCGGCAAGACCCGCGTGGCGAACGACATCGTGGCACGATGGATCCGCGAGCACGGTGGTCCCGTCCTGTGGATCACGAAGGATTGGCGGCTCCTGTACCAGGCTGCACGAGATGCCTCACGACGCCATCCTGGGCACATTCTGTACCGCATCGGGGGACGCCGGACCGCCTTGGGGGCACTTTCCGAGGTACCCCGCTGGTGGACTCCGACACGCAGCACCATCCTCTACTCGACATTCCAGACCGTGCTCCGCCGACTTGATGACGGGGTTCTGGACGGCGTGGCGCTTCTTGTCTGGGACGAGTCGCATTGGGGCGAGAACGCGAAGGCAGGGAAGATTCTCACGCAGTGTGCGCGTCAGCGGCGCCCTGTTCTTGGCCTCACGGCAACAGCCCGATGGGATACGCGATACCACGTCGTCTATTCACGAAGCTTCTTTGACCTTGTCCGCGAAGGCTACCTCGCGCAGCCGGAGACGTGGCGGGTGCGGACGGGGCTACGCTGGTCGCCCCGACTCTCGCCCGGTGACAGCGACTTTTCCAATGTATCCTTGCGGGTTCTCGCTGAATCAGCAGAGCGAAACGACGCGATCATCAGGACGTACGCCGAGAACGCCGACGAGTTCCGGCGGACGATCGTCTTCGCCTGCAACATCGAGCACGCCAACGAACTCGCAGAACGGTTCTCCAGGGATGGCTTTGCGGCCCACGCCATCCACACGGAAAACGACGACGCAAAGAACAACGCAGCACTGGAGGGTTTCCGCAGAGGGCGAATCCACATCCTCGTCAACGTCGAGATGTTGACGCACGGGGTCGACGTGCCAGATGCCAACACGATCTTCCTGTGCCGCCCGACCCGGAGCGACATCCTGTTCGCGCAGATGGTCGGGCGCGGAGCGCGCAGAGCCGAAGGCAAGACTCACTTCAACATCGTCGAGTTCACGGACAACCTCTCGAAGTACGGCGAGATCCTGCGGACAACCTCATTCTTCTTCGATGGGGCCGGTTCAACATCCGCGGTGCCGCGTTTGCGTTCGCGCTCAGCGCCGCGCGTCTCGCAGCACGCGTTTGATCCGCGCGGCGCACCTCGCTGGATACCAGACGACGACTCGTTGCCCGAGAGCTGCCGTGGCCTGTGGTACCGCGAAGGCCAGACCTTCGGGCTGGAGCTCGAACTGACCGAGAGCAGTGCGGCGATTCCCAGGCCGCACACGGAGCGCTGGAGCGCCGTTGCCACTGCCCTGCTGGAGGCGCTTCGGCGCGCGATCGGCAGCGAGCTGGTCGCAGCCGCCGCGACGCCTTGGTACGCGGGCGGTGGCTCCGGTGGCAAGGACTTCTCGGTCTGGAACGTCGAGTGGGACAGCTCTGCCGGGTGGGAGGTGACGAGCCGAATTCTGTCCGGCGAAGACGGGTTCATCGAGGTCGATGCTGCCTGCGCAGCGCTCGAAGAAGCGGCAGCGATCCACGGTGTACGCGTCAATTATCGGACTGGGACGCACCTTCATCTCGGCTGGCGCCGTGACGACATCGGCGCCCTTCGGAATGCGATCAGGCTTGTGGGCTTGTTCGAGCCGGCGCTCGGAACGCTTGTGGCGCCGTCAAGGCTCGCGCGCTTTGCGGGCGGTGTCTACGACATCAGCACACCGAATCAGTACTGCCAGCCCGTCTCGAAGGCGGTGTCCGAGCACACGCTGCAGACGTGCCATTCGGTCACAGAGCTGCTGCACGGGCTTTCGGACTATGGGCTACGATTCGCGACGTTCAACATCAAGCCTCTAGGGACGCACGGCACCGTCGAGGTGAGACTCCACAGCGGAACCATCGAGGCTCGCAAGGCGCTGGTATGGGTGAGCTTGTGGCAACAGCTCCTATGGGCGGCCGAGAACAAGACTGGAATGCCAGAGTTGGAGTACAGGCAGGTCATAGTCCCCGACGCCGACATCATCGAGCTCGCGCGGGAGTGGCTCCCGGCCGCCATCCAGCCCCTGCAAGCGGCGTTCCTCGCGCGCGTCGCGCGGCGGCGGGCCGAGGTCGTTGACATGTGGCGGGCGCGTCCAGAGCTGGAGCCGTGGACGGGTTTCGCCGATTGCTGGCTCGAACTGGCCGTAGACGCGCACGGAGCCGAACCAGGAACGCTAGCCCCCCCGTTTCTCGATGCCGTATTCGACCTGCAGGTTCGGAGCGCCAATCATGGCACATGGCATGATGTCGCAGAGATGCTCGCCATGCTTGTTGTAGATGGCCTACTGGTTGAACCAGCGTTTCTTGAGGCTCCGCCGAACGGCCGTGCTGTCGTGACTGCGCGAACGTCCGAGGGCATTGTCCCCGTGCTTCATGTGTGGGACCACCCAGTAGGAATGAAGTTCTGGGTGTACGCCACGCCACCGGGGGAAGATCTCGGACGGGGGCGTGCCGTCTACACCGAGGTCCGCGCTGCGGACCCATCGTGGTGGAGCCAACTGCTTCGGCTACTCAGCACCACACTCACGGAGGGCCCGGCGTAGTCCATCTCTGGATCGCGATGCGGCGCGCAGTCATCGATCCCGAACACTGCGCGTGGAGCGAAGCCATGTTGAGCGGCAGAAGCGGCCCCACGACGGGGGTCAAACTCGGGCTTCGCCACCTATTGTCGCAACGATGCGGCCCGCGAGAGCCTCGAACACGCTCGCGCTGGCGGGCGCGAATGATGCGTTCCCGCTGCCGGTTGGTCTGGTGATGACGCGCCCTGTCAAGCCATCGACTCCAATGACCTTCCGGCCGCTGCCGCCGAGTCGAATCTCGCTCGTGCCGTGGACGTAAGCCTTCCCAATCTGACGCCCCGAGCTCTCATCGTACACGGGGCTACCGGTGTCCACGCCGAAGGTCAGGTGGATTGCCCGATTTTCGACGAGCTGTTCGCCACGCGCAGACAGCTCGATACTGTCACCCCGAGCAACGAGTAGATCGCCGCGCACCAGTCCGTCGACCATGGCGTCGGCAGCTCGAGCAGACATCCCGAAAGCGGTCGAGGCAAGCTCGCGAATCTCGGCGCGGGAACGGCCGGTCGCGATCGCCGCATATGACGCCAACTGTTGCAGGGCTCCGACGAGGAACGGGCGCGCGTCCGCCGTCCCAGGGGGCAATCCCCCGGAGATCTGTGCCACGAGCTTCGCGTATTCCACCGTCCGATCGAAGAGGCCGCCGACGCACACCACACGGCGTAGCCCGCTGCGACGTCCAGCGCGCCCCGCACGCTGTAGGAACGAGGAAACCCCCGATGGTGCGTCGAAGAGCACGCAGGTATCCACATCCCCGATGTCGATTCCCACTTCGAGCGTCGTCGTCGCGACGACGAGCCCGACCCGTGCCTTCCGCAGGCGCTCCTCGACGGCCCGTCGTCCGCTGCTGGACAGCGATGCGTGATGAGCCATGCAATTCTCGCGAAGAAATCCTGTCGAGAGCCAGCCGCAGAGATCCTCGACGCGCCGCTTGCTTCTTGCGAAGCCGATCAACTTTCGGCTGCCAAGCTCGCGGAGGAAGTCGACAAACGCCTCTCCTCCCTCGCGTCCGGCCCGAACCCAATCGTAGTACGAGACATCCAGTCCCTGCTGGTCCCCATCCTCGATGATGATTGGATCTCGCAAGAGCCGCGAGCGCGATGGCAAAGTGAGGTCAGGGATCGTCGCTGAGATACCTATCCTCCGCGCCTTCACCCCCGACATGTCGAGGCGCGCTAGCAGCCCCGCGGTCTGAGTACCTCTCGGCCCCTTGAGGAAATCGTGTATTTCGTCGATGAGCACTTCGGTGATGTCGCTGAGTTCACCAGGACGGCGGCATAGGGTGATATCGAGCCCTTCGGGAGTGCGGATCAGGACGTCGGTCACTTCGTTGTCCCGCACGGTGTTCTTGTCAGACGTGGCGACGTCGAGCCGCAGCCCCAGTGCTTCGAGGACGGGCGCCATGCGTCGGTGAAGGTCGGACGCGAGGGCGCGCGTCGGAGAGAGTACCAGCGCGCGCGTCTTCCCCCCTTCGCGTGGCCGATCTAGCAATGCCTCGACCACTGGCAGGAAGGCAGCTTCAGTCTTGCCGCTCCCTGTCGATGCCGTGATCAAACCATCACGGTCTGTCCGAAGGCGCTCCAGCGCTTTCTCCTGCACTGGTCGCATCTTTCCACCGAAGCGGCCGAAGAATGCACGCTGTATCCGCTCATGGTTCGCAGTCACCGCTTGCGGCCGCCGTGGTACCTTCGGTGATCCATCGCGGCAATCGCGTGCCGGACTATCTCGCGCGTCCCGTCGTTGACATGCTGCGACTTGACTTCCTTGACGATCTCCTGGGCAGGAAACGCTACCTTGGTCCCATGTGCAGACTTGTACAAGTCGTGGATTTGACCGACGAGGGCTTCGATGCCGTGGTGATCGAACGGGGTGAGCTGGAGCGGTGTGGCGCACACGTCTCGACTAATCGACCGTGCCAAGCCATAGGCGTGCGTGAAAGCCATGACAACGTGGATCCGTGATGGGCTCTGCCCAAGATACCGCGGAGAGTAGGAATCGCGGTAGTGCTTGAGGCCACTCGTGTCCATGTTGCTCGCTGCCAGCGCCAAGCCGACCATGACGTCCCAGGCCCGTCCAGCCCGATACGACGTACTCGCCCATTCGGTCCGCTCGGCCTCGTCGAGGATCATGACCAATCCTGGGACGCCGGCGTGTGCGAGTTCATGCGCCAGCCAGTTGATCTTATTCACCGCGTGGTTTGCCGCAGTCATCGCGTTGGGAACGTCTACATGCAAGTGGGCGGCAAGATCTGGTAAGTACTGAAAACCGAACCTCGCCCAGGTCACCGGAATGTCTCGCTGAAGACGGTCAAACCGCTTCATGATCGCATTCGGTCCGGGGAACTCACGGTAGACACTCTCGAGAAGGTCATTCTCGGCGGTGAAGTGAAAGCCGCCCCGGCGAAGCGCTCGCAGGAGAATTCCGAGCGCGTCTGAGCCCGCCAGCCTTCGGCCGTCAATGCGCACGGCGAATGCGCGAGGAAGGGCCATGACCAAGGATCTCGGGTGCTCGGCCGAATTGCTGGACGACCCCATCTCCAGTCGTATGACCGCGTAACCCTCTTCTTCGGCGCGCAGTGCCAATAGCTCGCACAGATGCGACTTGCCGCTACCGTACTGGCCGACAAGCACCTGGGTGGAGCCGCCGGGACTCCTGCGAAAGCCGTTGAGAAGTTGGGCGAGTTCAGCATCGCGACCGTATGTGGCGTGTCGGACAACGGCCCGATTCACCACGCCGGCACGCATGGCTTCGAGTGCGGCCCTCGCCTCGAAGCGACTCGCGAAATCTTCGGTCCTCTTGATGGAGTTCGCGAGCCTGGTTCTCTCCATCAGAAAAGAACGTAGGAGTTCCGCCATCTCACGCCGGCCACTCATGCCTTCTCGCCTCCGTCGTGGAGTTCGCTACCTCGCGTCCGTCACGAAGTTCGAGATTTCGGAGTCGCTAGGCGGACCGGCACTGCGCGCATGGTACAGGGCCTTGATGAACGTCTTGACGAACATCCGCCGAAAAGAAACATCGACGGTCTCGCGTAGCACGGCCCGTGCGACACGCTCAGCAATCCGAGCGCCGTCGCCGTCCGAAAGCTTCGGACTCAGACCGGCTGCATTGAACAGGGCAAGCAGCCGCTCGCCCAACGCGACGCAGAATCGCGTCTTGCTTCCGTCATCCTGGTAGCGATCGTCCAGAACGATCCGCGGCGCCGGAGGCAAGGTGGGGAAGCCTGTCGTCCGGACCCGCTGGTCGAGGGCCTGGTTGTCGGCGCTCAACATGCTCTTGAATTCGGTCCACCCCGGAATCGAATAGAGGAACATGACTCCGGGCCAGTCCGAGCCCTTGAGGGTCTCGTTGATGATCTGCACGAGGTTGTTCGAAGCGGTCTTTCGCTCCTTCGTGTTTGCGATGGACAGGGAGCGGTCCCCTTCGTCCATGATGAGAAGCAACCCCGGATAGCCGATCTGTCGGAGCCACACAGCGAGGGTGCGAATCGCCAGGGAACCACTGCGCACGTCGACCTTCTCGAGAACCCCCTTCCTCTTCAGCGCCGGGGCGATCATGCCCGAGTTGAGGTAGACCATGACCTCGTCGTATGTGGTGCTGTCACCCGACGCAACCGCGAGACCTGCGAGTTGGATGGCGATCCGCATGCTCGACAGTGGCAGGTCCCCCGCCTTTTGGAGCACCGACTGGGCGTACTGGACGCTATCACCGTCCCAGTCTGCAGGTGGTTCGACCCATGTCCGAATGATCTCTCCGATGCCGCGAGCGTTCGGGTGCCCTGGGCGCGGTGCCGTCAGCTGCTTGACGACGCTACTGTAGATGAGATCGAAGCGCGTAAGCGGGCAGGAGTCCTTGTTGAGCTCAATGAAAGCGCTTGCGAACCCGTGGCGGTGGGCTAGGCGCTCTACCGCCCGCAAATAGTGGGTCTTGCCACCACCGTAGTACGCTTCGACGAGCTTGAAGGTCCCCTGGTCCGTGTGGCGCAGAAGCCCATCCTCTCCGAAGTACTCCTCCTCGAACACGCGCAAATCGTCATCGATGCCAACCGAGATGAGGTTCGTCACGCTGGGCGACGGTGCGACTCCGCCCACCAAGCTCTCGATCGCAGCGCGTGCATCATATCGATTGAGATCGGAAATGGTCATCGGTCGGTCTCCTTGCGTTTCGCGCTGAGATTGATCGCGGCGATTGGGCTGTGCTGCGACGGCTTCCGTGGATTGTCGTTCTTGGGAATGGAGACGTAGCGCGCTGGGTCTTTCGTGACGTGTTGGGTCGCCCCCCTGAACGTCAGCTCCGGGTAGCCTTCGTCACGTCCATCGATAGCAAGACGCTGGATTCGCGCCAGGACATACCCGAACGCCTCGCGGGTGAGTTTGATCTTTGGAAATCCCGTGCCCGTGCCCAACTCCCGGCGTGCATCTTTTCCATAGATGCAGAACAGCCGCACCAGATTGACCGGGTGCTCCGTGGGCTCCGAGTATACTGCGTTCAGCCAATCGAGCCCGGCCGTGAGTCCCTTTGCTGCGTCCTGGACAAGCAGGAGAGCGTTCTCGATTCCCCTAATAATCTCGAGCGCCGCTTCCGCCAGCTCTTCGGCACGCGTCGCTTCGATCTTCGCGACCGAGATGGTATCCAAGACCGTCAGATTCCATCGGCTCTCCCGCTCTTCATGCATCTCAACGCAGCCGAATGTTATCCGTGGCGGCCTGTACTCGAAGAAGCACTGTTCCCGCTCGGCGATCTGGCGCAGGTTCTTTCCTAGGTCCCGCCGCAGGTCCTCGGCCCGCTGCGAAGCGTCCGAGATCCAGCCATTCACGACTCCATCTGGAATGCCGAGAGCTTCTTGGACCCTGCGCGCGGCGCCCTCGAATCCAGAGACGTCACCCCGCTCCTTGAGAGCTTCCAAGGCAGACGCAACTTCATCGGTCTTGCGCGAGAAATCGACGGAAACGCGCATCTTCGGACCTAGCCCCCCTCGGCCTTTGGTGCTCAATCTGATCCTCGTTGTACTCTGGTTCTGTCGGGTTCCGTCCGTGAAGGCGGTACCCTCGCGGACGTTGGCATCTTGGTGCTGACGCGCTCGGCGCTCGCAGCTGCGAGGCGACCACGAGACGCGCTCGCGTGTCAACGACCCGGAGTCTCCGAAATGTTACCAACAAGCGGATGGCTGGTCGCTTTCGACCTCCAATCTGGTCGGATCGGGACCAGGCCAGCGGGAGCGAGTGTTGGGGCTGCATCCAGCGGGACCCGACGTTCTCGGACCAAGGGGGTCACGGTGCTGGCTGCAGCGACCTAGAGCCAAGCATCGCGATCGCGGAGCGAAGACGTTGAACCGTGGCGGGGGTGTCGGAGCGTCAGTACGTCGGAGACTCGGATTATGGGAACGACATCGAAGCCGTGCGGGAATGAGTTCCGCGAGCGTGCCGTGCTACGCTGATTGAAGACTCGGCTCCGCAAGCTCCATGCCGACACAGCTGCCAGTAGCTGTCCTGGCTCGGTCATGACATTGCCGACACGGCCTTCAGCGTGACGGCGAGCTCGTACTCGAGCAACATGACATCGGCGACCTGAGACACCGCGTAGCGGATCCGGTCCGTGATGTGACCGGCGACGATGACTCCCCGGACCGGCTTGCCAACGGCCAGATGGTGGACGACCCAGCCCTTGTAGCGAAGCACCTGGCCGACGACCGCGTCCGGCCCCTTGCTGACCTTCAGCTCGATCACAACCAGCCCCTCGTTCGCGTCCTGGGCCAGGATGTCGATGCGACCAACGGGCGTGGTGTACTCGACTCCGGCGTTCCCGTCTTCGTCGGCGTATAGGGACAGCCCCGGCTCGATGAGCTCCAAGTGGTCCGCTAGGTAGTCTCGGAGGTGGGCCTCAGCCGCAAAGATGCCCGACTCCGAAGGCACCGGCTCGGGCGCGTCAATGCGCCGGACCAGGTTGCGGCCATCTTCTTGCTCGACGATCTCCCAATCGCCGTGCTTCGCGGAATCGAAGAGCTCGAGTTCGCCCCGGGTCGGCCGGAACAGGAAGTCGTACTGGAGGTTCGCCTTCCGGGGCTTCTTGTTCTCCGGGTAGTGGACCCGCGAAGCGTGGTTCACCGTGCAAACGATGATCTGACAGGAGATGGTGTTCCGGTTGGTATCCGGCCAGCGCTCGAGGATCCAGTTTCGTACGGCGACGTTTGTCGTGGACGGTCCCAACTCGTCCACGGCGCGGCGGATCATCTGCCAGACGTAGGGGCGGTCTTCCGCGTTGGCGGTCATAGGGAACTCTCCTGGGAACTCGTCGCCTCACCGGGATAGGCATCTCATCCTTCGCAAGGAGATGGTCAGTCGTCCTTCCATGCGAGGCGCTTCGGCTCCTCCTCGCCCCTCATCACGCGAACGAGGAAGTCGTAGTCGTCCTCCGTGACCTCGATGATGCCGCCCTTGCAGTAGATGTAGTTCGACGGTGTCGTCTTCATTTCGCTCGGGAAGCACGACAGCGACCACAGAGTGTCGGCCACCGGGCGGGCGAAGCCGGACTCGGTGAAGGCCACATTGCAGCGGTGCTCATAGACCTTGCCGCCCGAGAAGATGGGCGTGTCGTCCACGAAGGTCTCGCCAGCAACCGTGCCGATGCCGTCGAGCTGCTGCACCCGCGAGAGGTACGCGAGGAACGGGTCGCCGACGGAGAGCTCCTTCAAGAGCTTTCGGGCGCCTGTGCGGACGCCGATGGTGCGGTGCGCCTTCACGTCCCCGTACGTCTCGGGGCGGAACATCATCAGCCAGTATTTCATGTCGTCCCTCCGTCGAATTGGCGCCTCAGCAACGCCATGCACAGTGAGTCAGCCTAGACGGCGTTGTGCTTCGCCTCTGGAGCTGCAGGATGCCGGGTCCCGAGTCTCTCGCCGTACGCACATCAGAGACCGCCTCGTTCAAGTTCTACGAAGTCGGTGTCCAGGCCCTGTCGATGCACTCGGAACTGCGACATGCCGCGGATGTGGCTTGAGTTCACGTCGACCTCAAAGGGGAACATGGCAGGATGCCCGGTCAGCTGGTCAATGGGGACCGACGCATCCTCGGCGTCCACGAGAAGCGCCTCGAGGAGCAGGGTGCCGACTGCTGGCCCGACCTTCCTTCGCCATGGCGCAGCCTCATACATCCCGCGAATGGCCGTGTCCCGGAGGACGCCCCACTGGACCATCGAGCGGACGATCCGCTGCCCGGCACGTACAAGTGTCGAGCGGCCACCCCACGCGCCAACGAGGCGCCGCGTCAGGTGCGCGAGTGTGAAGCTTCCTTGGAGGGTCAGGAGACGCCCGATCGCTGCGGCGGCGTCCGTGAACACCGGGTAGGTACCGACCATCATCGCCCAATGGATGGCGATGCGCGCGTCCGGCTCGCTCCCCGCGAGCTGAGCTATCGCCCTCACACGGAGCGGCGCTGCCGGTTCGGGGACTTCACCCCAGATGTGATTCAAGACGGTGACCGTCTTGCCTCGAGCACTGTTGGACTTGTCTCCGCTCACGACGCCGTCGAGCAGATTCCAGAGGTAGGCGCGCATGTCGTCGTTCGGTGCGCCCGCAGCGGCTTGAGCTGCGGCAGCATCAAGCCAATCGAGATCGATTCGTCGATCGAAGCCGATGTTCGCCCGTCGGTTCATCGGGACTCCGTGATGCGCACAAACGGGACCATGACCTCTTCTAGCGCGATGCCGCCGTGGCTCACAGATTCCTTGCCCTCCGGCATGAAGCAGGCACCGTACGGCGCGATCAGCGGGAAGTAGTCATGAGGAAGGCCGATCTGCGGCCACTCGACAGCGTCGGGGTACATGGGCGCGGTGTTGTCGCGGAAGTGCTTGTCGCGGAAGATGTGCGCGCGCTCACCGCGCTGCTGCGCTGTGGCTCCGACATCGGGCTTCCCGAAGCCTCGTCCGAAAACGTTGCCGTGGTCCGCCGTGATGAACACAGCAAACCCGCGTTGAATCAGTCCATCCACAAGGCCGGCGAGCTGCCCGGTTCGAGCCCACACTTCCACGAGACCGTGCAGCCCAGGCGTCCCAAGCCCGACTTGGTGCATGTTCTGGTCGATGAGGCCAATCACCGCGCCGATGACGCGGACAGCGTAGTCGTCGGCAGCGCGCAAGATGTCCGCCTCGATGGGCTCGAACGACTCCTTCTTCCCCTGAGGCTTCAGATACTGGATGGCCCGCTCCGGTAGACCTCGGTCCTGCCAGAAGTTGAACCAGTGCTGAAGCTCTCGGTGCGTGCCCTCGATACTGGTTGCGAACTCCATGGGAACGCGTCCAGAGAAGATAGCTTGACGACCGATCTGCGTCAGAGTCGGGATCCAACTGAAGATCGCGTGCTCGTCGACGTGGTGGCGTTCGAGAGTAGGCCGCAGGATGCGCCACTGGTCGATCGCCATTCCGTCGATGACGAGGAGCGCCACACGCTCTGTGCCGGCCTGTCCGAGGTGGTGCGCGAGGTAGTGCGGCACCTGATGTCCGAGCACCGGATGCGGTAGGTAGGGAAGCGTGGACATCGGCCCGAAGCGCCGCAGGAGCCATGTGGAGAACGCCGCCTGCACACGGTCGACAAACGCGACCGCGTCTGCTTCGCTCTGGGGATCTCGGTCCGGGAAGGTCTGCCATCGCAGGCGCACCCAGGTGCCCCATCGAAGGCTATAGTCCTGCCAATCCTGGTGCGTCGCGCAGTCGGCGTCAGGGAGCGTCGAGTCGAGCTCGCCGAGCAGGTGGATGAACCGGCCGTCGGCGCTCGACGCGGGTGACCCCGCAATGCCGACACCAAACCAGCGGTCGTCGTCGATCGGGCGTACGGCGGCCGTTGGTTCGAGCAGCCCCTCGACGAAGAGGTTGTCCATGTAGACGCGAACGTCGTCGTGGTCGAACGGCAGATTCATGGGCCCCGAGATGCTCGGGCCCGCCGGCTCGCGTCCAACCTCCACCTCCAAACCCTGGCCTTGGAGGAAGCGCGGCCACCGCTCACCCAAGAACGCCAGGAACGCCTCGCGATCCGGCACGATCCGTTCGAGTGGCCACGACCGCCACTTCTCGTCTCGAGTGAGAATCTCGATGAAGCGCGCGTCGAGGCCATCTGGAAGGGTCTGCGATCGATAGTGGCGACGAAGCAGAACACGAAGAAGGTCAGCCGGTTGCTTGATCAGCTCGGGAGCAATCTCGAAGACATGGCGCAGTATGAAGTCTCGGGTGCTATTGGTTCCGAGGTTGTCAGGGTCGGCCTTGTCTAGCGCGCGGGCGAGCGCATCGAAATGCTGCGGGTCCAGCTCCGCTACAGCGTTGGGTGCCAGCGCCGGGAAGATGTGAACGAGGCTGAACGACAATACGCGTCCGTTCTCCTGAGCCTCTTCGAGCAGGTCGTGCGGGATATGCTTCGGATCACCATGGTCAGTGCGAATCACCACGACAAGGTGCGTGGCTTCACCTCGGTCCCAGTGCTGCCGGAAGCGGCTCTCGTAGGCGTAGCGGAAGGCGATCGGGTCCCCGAAGGTGATGAGCTCGAACCCGCGGGCAGCCAAGCGCTCGACAACGCCGGGCTCAGTGAGTAGCTCATCGGGGTCGCTCACCACAGTGAGCCTGCCAGCCTTGGCGCTGGCCTCGCTGAAGTGCTGCAGGATTGGACCGCGCCAGCCGTCGCGTCGCTGCGTCACGCCGCACCTCCGGTTCGTGCGACCGCGACGAGGAGCATGGGGCTCAGCTCGGGAAGGCCGTGTTCACGGGCCTCGCGGTCGCGCCGCCAGGCGGCCTCTTCGTCTGCGAGTTGTGCCAGCCGGTGATTGCGGACCTGCGGCAGCCCGAGTCGCTCGATCGCGCGCCGCCGAGCGGAGAAGGCGACGTTCATCTTCCGCGATTCTTTCGCCAGGCGCTCGCGGTGCCGCTGCAGAAGCTCGTGGAATGCAGCCTTCCCGTGCTGCTCCGCAGCAGTTCGGGACTGCTCGAACGCCTGCTCCGCTGCTCCGTCCGTCGTCGCAGCCGTTGGCAGCACCTCGATCCCTTCGACTAGCTCGACCAAGCGGTCCCACACCACGCGCGCCGTGGGGCCGAGCGTCTGTCCTTCCGGCGTGACGAAGATCGGTAGAACGCGCTGCTCCCGGCCGTCGAAAGTCGAGAGAGACACGCGCCACAAGGACCAGAAGCCGGCGACCTTGTCCGATACACCAGGGATCACGAGCTGCGCGACTCGCATTCCGGGCGCATACGGCGGAACCCGCGTGGTGAGGCCACGAACGCGCGGATCCTCGATGGTGAGGAGCGTCTTGCTGGGATCAGCGGATGCCGAACGACTGAACGACGCTCCGGCAGTCCTCCCCCCGTCGGGCCACGAGATGTCGTAGACTCCTGGCGAGTCGCTTCTGATGGAGGCTCCACGGGCGGCCTGCGAGCGCAACCACGCGAGGGTCATCCGTTCGGTCCAGAACGGCATCCGGTGCCCAGCGACCTTCTTGGCTGCCGATGGGTCCAGCTCCTCGGTGGCGGCCAGCACCGACGAGCCTTCGCGAGCCGATCGTGCTCGCGCTCGAATGGACTCGGCCAGCGCTTCCGCTCGCGCCTCGGCTTCCTCGGGCGAAAGCACTGCACCGAAATAGAGCTGCTCGAAGTCGACACCACCCTCCTCGGAGTCCAGCACGTCGGAGAGCTTGTCTACCCCGAACTCCTCGAGGATGCGCTGGAGCTTCTCCTCGAGAACCTCACGCACCCGCAGCTCGACCGTGTCCTCAAGGGCGAAGTTGAGCGCCCGTACGATGTGCTTCTGCCCGATGCGGTCGACGCGCCCGATTCGCTGCTCCAGCTTCATCGGATTCCACGGTAGGTCGTAGTTCACGATGACGTGGCAGAACTGTAGGTTGAGGCCCTCGCCGCCGGCGTCGGTCGAGATGAGCACCTGCGCGTCTCCGGCGAAGGCGTGCTGCACCGACTTGCGAGCCTCGAGGTCCATCGAGCCGTTGAGGCAAGCCACTGTGTAGCCACGTTGCTCCAGAAACTCGGCGAGCATCGCCTGCGTCGGAACGAACTCCGTGAAAACGAGCACCTTGAGCGACGGGTCGTTTTCTTCGCGTTGCAGCTTCTGTATCCACGCGAGAAGCGTCTCGGCCTTGCCGTCTGGAGCCCGCGCCTCGCATCGCCGGGCGGCTGAGAGGAGGAGCTCGACCTCGGCGCGTTCACTCTTCAACCCCTTCAGCCTGCTCTGAAGGAGCGATTCCATCTGCTCTTGCCCGTCGAGCTCGACCCAGTCGTCGCCCACCTCCTCGCCGAAGAGCGAGAGCTGCCCGGATGGAAGCTCGAGCACCTCGAGCCGCCGCTCGAGCGCCGTTCGAATCGCGGCCGTGCTCGATGTCACCAACCGCTGCATCAGGATCATCAAGAACCCGATCGCGTTACGTTTCTCGCGCACCGCCTGGTTGTAGCCTTCGCGCACATACTCTGTGACGGCATCGTACAGCGCCCGCTGCTCATGGCGCGATGCGTCCCACTCCACCGAGACGATCTGGGTGAAGCGGGGCAGGAAGAGGGGCTTGCCGTCAGCGTCGATGGCGCGCCGCTTCTCGGTCCGGATGACATACGGCGCTACGTTCTCGCGGGTGACTGACTCGTCGTCGGGAAGCGCATCTGCGTCGAGGAACGCCACCAGCCGACGGAATGCGTCGGTCTTGCCTTGGTGCGGAGTCGCTGAGAGCAGGAGCAAGTACGGCGCTGCCTGGGCGAGCGCGTCACCGAGCCGATAGCGGGCGACCTGCTCCGTGCTGCCCC
This sequence comes from Deltaproteobacteria bacterium, assembly GCA_006226565.1. GTDB lineage: Bacteria > Myxococcota_A > UBA9042 > PHBI01 > PHBI01 > PHBI01. The sequence continues at coordinate 27,060 of SBGO01000356.1, forward strand.
CAAGCCGATGGGCCTCGTCGATGATCACCAGGTCCCAGCCGGCGGACACAACGTCTTCGAAGCGCTCGCGGTTGTAACGAGCTGTCTGCTCTCGCGACCAACCGCGGCGGGCATCCATCGGTTTGATCGAATCGAGCGGACAGACGACCTGATCGTGCAGTCGCCAGAGGTTCTCCTTCTCGTCGACACCAGACAGCTGCCGCCAAGCCTGGAAGTTGCCAGGCTGCACGAGCCGGAAATCCTCGCTGAAGTGGGTCTCCATCTCGCTGACCCACTGGCTCGTGAGTCCCGCAGGCGCCACGACGAGGATACGGCGTGCCAAGCCTCGAACCTTGAGCTCCCGCAGGATGAGACCCGCCTCGATCGTCTTGCCGAGGCCGACCTCGTCGGCGAGCAGGTACCGGACGCGATCTCCCGACATCGCCCGCTGGAGCGCGTAGAGCTGGTGCGGAAGTGGGATGACCGAACCTTCGAGCGGCGCCACCAGTGCGTCATGCTCGAGTGCGTCGAGGATACGCGCAGCCGCGGCAACGTAGCTGAGCTGATTCAGCGATGGCGGATCCGCATCCGCGAGCGGCTTGATGCGACTTCGGTGCAAGCGCACGACGGAATCGCGTCGGGCGAGCCACACGTGCGCCGTCTCCGTACCCCACACGGAGTCCACCGTGATGACGCGGCACGGCTCGTCGTGGTCGATGCTGAAGCACCAGTCGCCCCCAGCCACGCCCATCGTTCACCTCACTCGTCCCCGAGGCGCGTTAGTGCAACATCATAGTAGAGCAACAGTTGCTCATCCTCGTCCAATAGGCGTTGCGGCAATCGACTGGAGATCGTCTTGATGAGCTTGTAGTCACCTCGTTTCATTGCCGCCGAGAACCCGAGGCGAATCGCCTCGCTCCTCACCTCTTTGAGCCGCTTGCTCCCCTGCCGATAGGCATCGAATTCACGCAATAACTGCCGGTTCCGAACCTTCTCGATATCCGCTTGATTCTCCGGGTTTGGCACGTACCACCGATTCGTCGCGACGCCCTGCAGCCGAGAATCACTCGTCAACACTGCCCCGGTTGCGTCCACTTCACACTGCTCGACCAGAGGACGGAGCGCGGAAGACTGGCGCAAATAGCCGGCGATCTGCGCCGCGATCTTCTCGGTGCTGTCGTGGCAGAGGAAGTTCTCTCTCAATAGCTCAGACAACTCCAGCGGCCGTTCGTACTTTTGCCACTGGCGAATCTCCCGTATGAAGTCGGGCGAAATCTCCTGATACGTCTGCGGTTTGCGCTGCAGCCGATCTCGCAGCCATCGGATGGCACTGGCTTCATCGACTATGAATAGTGATTCTTGTCCGCCATACGAGACCTTCATTCTCGCGCGATCGTACTCAAGAACCTGAGCGGAAAGGAAGTACATCGAGCCGCGACTGGGGTACCGCTGCGCGAGCCGCTGGAGGAATTCGGCACTTGAGAGGTCGACCGGCACGCCAGCACTTAGTGATGCCGCTACCCAGCGATCGAATAGAATCGGTGCGGTTCGCTCTTGCACGTCGACCAACTCCCCCCCAATCATTTGGACGACAGGCAGTCGTGCCAGATGCTCGTTGATGAAGTCCCACACCGCTTCCGGTCGTTGCGCCGCGCTTCGCACCAGCCCGGCGGTCGCCAGAGAGGGCTTGTAGCACGAGATGACCAGGTCCTGCTTGACCGCGGTGGCCGTTGTTACGGCGCGGTAGCCCTTGTGCTCCTTCTCCAACGCGGCGACGCTGGCGACGATGAATCCTGCACGTTGAATGGCAACCTGAATCGCGTTCCATACTTTCGCCTTTGTGTTTGAGAACTCAACCGTCATCCAGGCACCGGGCTTGAGTACTCGGAAACACTCCCGAAAGGACTGCTCCATCAGGTGTTGATAGGACATGAGCGTCTTGCTGCGAGCTCGGTTCTCGACAGCTTCGAGTTCGTGTGCCGTGCTGCATTGCAGCCACGATTCCCAGAGGACATTCAGCTCGGAATACTGAATGTTCGCCCCGAAAGGCGGATCTGTGAAGATGTAGTCGACTGAGTTAGCGGGGACCGGCACATCCGTCGCCGAGCCCGTTGTCACAAAGGAGCTGTGGCTGGGCGCCGTGTGCGGCACAGAGGAGATGCGAAGTCGGAATCGTTCTATGAGATTTGTCTCGATGCTCAGCGAACTCACATAGAGCGTTCCCTGGAGGGTCTGCCCGATAACGCCGCCGCGTCTCTGGAAGTAATTCGAGGTCAGGAGTCGGTTCAGCCTCGTGCCCCAAGCGTGCGTGGAGGTGAACCACATGCCCAGCGCGGGAACTACATCAAGTTGCGCCCAAATGAGCTCCCTCAGTTTGGACAGCACGTGGAGATTTCGCCGGGTGTAGAAGTGATGGACGTGGGTCAAACCCATGGGGTCGTTTCGCCGTGTTTCCCCTCCCTCTGGCATTCGAGCCACTGGATACCACGAGCGAAGTCGCAGGCTCTCGACTCGCCGCAGCGTATCAAGATCCCGTGCGTCAGGCATCTTCTCCAGTCGGCCTGGAATGCCATCCACGACGTAGTTGATGAGAACAGGGACTTGCTTTGCCTGCCGAACTGTCTCGCCGATCCCATCGTCTACGACAGTCTCGAAGACTCGTTCCAGATGTGCCTTGGTTACCGAGACTCCGCACTTGCTGCACGCGAACTCGTCCTTCACGCCACCCGCTTCTGCATCCACCGCCACATCCCAAAAGACGATCTCGTGTGCGCATTCCGGGCACGAGAAGACATCGCTCCACAGCACGTACTGCACCGTTCCATCGCGTCCATCTGTGTGCTTGGTCTGGTACATCCATGAGAATTCTGCCTCCGCCTGGTTCAGAATCCGAGTCGCGCACTCTTCGAACTGTAGCCTGTCAGTTGGTGTGGTGAACTTGTGTGCTATGAACGTGGCCGCAGGAGCAAGGTCCCCGAGAATTGCTTTGCGTTCACCCCACTCGATGGGACCAAGGCCACTCTCCCGAAACTCGCTCTCAACTTGGAGCTTGAAGTCCGCATCGACCCCTCCGCAGGCCGATGCGGCTACTCCGGTCATGCCGGTTCCTGCGAACGGATCGAAAACCACGTCGCCAGGAGATGAGTAGTGGAGAAGGAACCTCATGATCGCCTTGTGAGGTACCTTGGTGTGGTAGGAATGAGCGTTGTAGATTGGGTCGTTCTTGCCCTCTTTCACGTCGGCAACTAGGGGGGCGACGTGTTTAGGGGCAGCCTTGGTGTAGATCGTCGCCGAGGGAAGGAATGGGTTGGGGCACGCGGTGAAGTACGGCGGATCCGATAGCTGGAGAATTGCTACATCAGTTGCGACTGGGAACCCGGGGGTCTTACGGAACTCCGGGTCCTGGAGCTTCTCTCGGAGCTGGTTGAGGAAGTGCGCTCGACGCGCGTCATCGTTCTCAAAGGTCATCCCGAGGCACTCGACGGGGCCGTCGTACGCTTGAGGTTTCGCAAAGCCAAGATCCTGCTGATTACTCATCCCAGATTCGCTCCTAGGTGCTGCACGAGGCGGCGGTCCTTTCAGCCTACTCGACGCGATAGCGGGCGAGCACTTCGACCGTCTTGAGGGACGCCGTCACGTGCTCTGATATCGTCCGCCCGACAGGCGAACCGTGCGGTGACGTGCGTAGCCATTCTTGTCAGCGTTGTCGTAGTACATGAGAAGCTTCTCGTCTTCTTGGGTGCACATTGTCGGGGAGCTTCTCGGCGCCCTTGACGAACGTACCGTCGTCACGTTCCTGCCAGCATGCCTTTGAAGCCCGCCCGCGCCAGTAGTTCCGGCTGACTACTCATCCCGACTTCTCCCGTAGGTGCGGCGCGAGGCGGTAGTTCGACTCATCGTGATCGATCAGGACTTGAAGCAGAAGGTAGTCGATCGCCCTGACTAGAGTCTCGAGGTCGAGACCCGTCTGTGACTCAAGGGCCGAGAGGGTAGCATTAGGGGTATTGGCGACCGCATTCAGCACAGCGGCCTGCTGCTGGGTCAGATGCACTCCTACCCGCGACTTCCATGCACTATCGACGTCGAGTGCGCCTTCCGACCAGTCTAGTGTTAGTGTGAAGGTGTTCGCGTCCTTGTCGCTCTCAAATACTGGTGACCGTCGCTTGGCCTGCTGGCAGGCGCGGTGGACGGCCCGGATTCCAGAACCCGATATCTCGGCAAAGCCGAGCAAACGCAGCGCGCGTGCGATCAGCGGGTTGCGCGATTGGGTCTTGCCTCCGTCGAGCAGCCTATCGGTGGCTACAAGCGAGTAGCCCATGTTCGAGACGACCATCTTCGTCGCGTGAATCTCGATGTGACCGGCAGCCCTCGTGTCCTGATAGTCTTGGTGCACGGTCTGGTTCACGAAGATCTCGCGAAGCGTGAGGTAGTCGAGCGAACCTTCGGTCTTGCGAAGGTCCTCAGGCACCACCTCGCGCATTCCGGTCTGCTCCGCGAAGAATCTCACGGCACGCTTGAGCGCCTCGAGGATGTTCGCGGATTCGACGATATCTCGCCTCGACGGCCGCATCGTATCGGGGTCAATGACGCGCAGGTCGAGCACGTCCCGCTGAAGCTCGGATCGAACCGTCGACGGGCGGCCGAAGAGTAGCCTGAGCTGGCGCCGCTCGTCGGGCTCGACGTGACGCCGTCCGTCAAGAAGACGATTGCCTATCGTCGCATGGGCGTCGGTTGTCCCCGGCTCGAGGAGTCCAGCGAACCACTTGACAGTCGTTGGCTCGAAGGCTTGCCAGTCTACGAGTCCGTCATGGCGGCGCCCGCTCTCTTCGATGTGCTCTCGGATGGTCGCCCATTCGCTGGCGAGGTGTCGGCCGTCGATGAGGATGACTGTGTCGGGTACCCGCCGAGCCCCCGCGAGGAGTTGCCGCGTCGACTCCGCTATGCCGTCGCTCCGGCGCTGCTCACTTCCGTCGAGCGTGCAATAGCGGACCCTCGGTCCGTCAACTGCATCAAGGAAGAGCAGCGCGAAGTTCTGCCTGTCTTGATCAATCCCCCAGATCAGCCAGGGGGGAAGCTGAAGGCAACTCTTGTTGACCGCGATGTACGGCGTGCCGGTCTCCCCGACTCCGCCCGTCTGGTGTTCGACCTTGATGGATTCGGGTGCTGGGTCCGACGACTCACCCATTAGGAGCAGACGACGGACCACGAGAGCCTCGCGAGTCCACTGCTGGTCTTCGACCACGAAGAGCGGCTTCGAAAGGACTGCTTCGACGCCATCGAGCGCTTCAACGAGGAGCGTCGCAGGGGCCCTTGTGGCCTCGATCGCGGCGGCCTTGGCCTCATCGAGGTTCCGAAGCTCGTGCCCCAGATCGTTGCGAAGTTCGAGCAGCGAGACCAGCGCGCTATCCGTCTTGCCTCGCAACGTCTCCTTGTTCCGTTTCGTCACCTTGAAGCCCTGGGCGAGCAAGGGCGCGACGGGATGGTCCCCCTTGGCGCCTGCCACTTCTTGCACAATCGTCAGGAAGTGGCCGAAGGAGAGGTTGCCGCTTACCTCACTGAGCTTGGCCTCCGTCTCGTCGGCTCGCGACGCAAAGGAAGCCATAGCCACGGCCGCCAGGTATCGGGTGAGGACCTCGGCGGCCTTGAGACAAGCGTTGACGCGTTCGGCGGCTGTCCGCGCACGCAGGACTCGGCCGCACGCGATCGCTACTGGCGTCGGGTAGATGAGGCTGCCACGGCGCAGCGGCCACTGTTCGGCTCCGGACTCTGTCATCATCAGCGCTCCACGACGACGCGCACGCGGTTGGCGTCCTTGCCCTTGGTCAGGTCGGCGACGAAGGCAGCGAAGCGCTCTCTTAGTTCGTCGACCGTACAAGGGACGCCACCGTCCGTGAGCGCGGAGCGGAGCCGCGCTTCGGTCAACACGACCTTCTCGAGCCCGCTCAGGATCTCCTGAATGGCCTTCACGAAGGCAGGGCTCACCGGGTCGGGCAGGCTGTTGCTCTTGAGGAAAGCCTCGACGGCGTCACGACCTTCACCGGCGCCGACGAGATTGATGTTGCCGGACACCGTCGGGTCCTGGAGGTTTGCGAGCAGCGTATTCGTCCAATTCTGCACCAGGTCGTCGAGCTCGGCGTCGAGCTGACCGATCCGGTCCCCCGCCTTCGTTCCCCCACGCATCGGATCGGCAGGCTCCTCGACGGGGCGGAACGTGCAGTGCGGACAGATGGGATCGGCGTCGAGGTCTTGCTTCGTGAGGGCGAAACACGTCTTCAAGCCGAAGAGCGCGTTCTGGAGGTCGCGCAGCTGCTGGGTTGGCATCATCTCAACGGTCGAGAGTAGCTGGAGTTGCTTGAGACGAGGATCCTGCCCGAGACGTGCTTTGCGCTGGTCGTCGGTCGCTCCTAGGCGCGCCTGCGCGTGGCTCTTGAGGTAGGCGTCCTGGTAGGCCGTCTTGAGCTCAGCCAGCGCCTGCCCGAGGGCACGCTGGAAACTCGAATCGGCGCGGTGCTTCGGGCTCGTGATCTTGGCCATCAGCTCGCCGCGTCGCTCCCGCATCTGGTCCACCCAGGGGTGGCCAGCCTCGAGCACGGCCTCTGCCTTACCCAGGTAGGATGTCGTTGGCCCGACTTGCTGTACGAGCTCTCCCAGCTCCTCGACCTCGCGCACCTGCGCGAGCCCATGCCGCTGTGCTTGGATGGCGGCAACGTCGTGCGGGAAGCTCTTCAGCTTTCCGGCCGTGTTGAACGCCTGGAGCGACTCCAGGAAGCGCTTCAGATCGCCGAGGCGCTGCCGCCACTCGGTCTGCTCCTGCTCCGAGAGGATGGGCTTGCCCCACAGCACCATGTCGGCGACGTGGGCGTGGGCGAGCACCGTCTTGTTGACCAGCTCGGCGACCTTGCCCTGGAGCTGGGTCACCGCGTCGTCGCGCTTGGCCGGGTTGACGATCAGCCCCTTGGGCACGCCGAGCAGGTCGAAGAGCTCCTGCAGCGCACCGAGCGGTAGGTCGCGCGGGCGCTCGATGTGCTTGAACTGCGCGACGTCGTTCACCGAGAGCTTCGCGAACTGGTCGATGGCCCCAGCGTCGATCTTCTTCCCAGTGATGCTCATGACCACGTCGCCGCTGTGGACGAGCCCGGCCAGGACCACGGCGAGGAACTCCGGCTCGAGCCGGAAGCGGCTCCAGTAGTCGACCCCGGCCTGCTCCTGAACCAGCTCGGAGCGGTTGAGCACCTGGCCTTCGCCCTTGGCGCCGAGCTGCTCGATGATGTGCTTCGCGTAGCGAGACTCGCGCGGTCGAAGCTGGTCGCCGTCGAGCATCTCGAGCGCGTCGAGAACAGCGGCGCCGAGCTTGCTCTTCACGCTCCCGGCGATCCACCGCAGGGCATCCTGCGCCGCCTGCCCGCGGTTCGCTCGGGTGATGGGCGTGTCGAAGATCGGATAGCCGGGCGCGGTGTCGGTGAAGTGGGTGGACAACGACACCGCCGCCGCGACGTCGACGTAGTCCCGAACGCCGCCGCGCGATGGGGCGCGAGCGAAGAGTGTCTGGAGCGCCTCGCCCAGGCTTCGGGCCTTGCCCTGGTACGTGACCTCGTAGACGGTGGTCAGCTTCTCCTGCAGCCAGCGGGTCATGGTCCGCAGGTGCTCGAGCGCCTTGTCGTCGTAGACCTTCTTGTTGCTGCCTGACGCGGTGGCCGACAGCTCGCGCGCCCCGGCGTAGAGCTTGAGCGCGCGGTCGAACTCCTCGTCCCGGTGCGTCAGCCGGAAGAAGACCTCGTCGGGCTTGCGCTCGTCCTTGAAGTACGGCGCTTCGAACGGCTGGATGAAGTAGATGTAGAAGTCGCGGGGCGGCTGGGCGGTGGAGCGCTCGTTGGGGGCGCCGAAGAAGAGATAGCCACTGCGGCCCGCCTTGCGCTCGCGCCACTCCAGCTCGTGCTCCCAGATGCGGTAGCCGGAGACGTAGGGCGGCGCCTCTGGGTCTTCGAGCACGACGCGGCGCAGACCGTCGAAGTAGTAGCGATCGAGTTGGGAGTCGCTCAGCGACTCCGCGCGCTTCTCGATGAGCGAGTCGAAGTCGATGTCCTTCTTGAGGTCGAGGTAGTACTGGCCGTTCTCGCGATTGTAGGAAAGGAACTGCCCGCTGACCGTCTTCACGATCTCGCGGAGCACGGTCTCGACGACGGTCTTGAGGAACTCTGCGTCGCGTTCCGGTAGCGGCAGGAGCACGCATAGGTCGTCGCGGAGCTCCTCGGCGGTCGCGCCAATGGGGGCGAAGATGTCGCTGGTCGTCAGCCGGTGTACCGAGAGCGCATGGATGATGCGTAGCGCGGCTGGGCGGTACTGCGGCCGCGTGAACGCCTGCTGGATGCGCGCTTCGACGACATCGGCTTTCTCGATGACATCGCGGATCTCCGGGACCGAGCGGAACGACGGGTTGTCCTTCAGGCTCAGCCAGTACGAGTCGTAGGCGATGAGGCCAGGCTCGTTGGCGGGTACGGCCTCCGTGAGCATCCGGCGGATGGCCGCGCTCAACGTCTTGAGCACCTCGCGCTTCTCTGCGACGTACACCCGCTCGAAGGTGTCGAGGTAGGCCGGGTGCACCGGGAAGAGGCGGACGAATTCGTCCATCCGCTCGTTCATCGACCCGTAGAGCGGCGCGAACTGGGTCAGATGCTCGCGCACCAGCGCCTGCTGTCTCGCGTCCTTCTTGAGAAGCCGCTCGGCGACGACGTGAGCCACATCCTCGCGAGCGATGCGCATCTGCTCGAAGCGGTCCCTGACGCGTCGGAGGCTGTCCGCAGCGAACTGGAAGCGCGGGTTGTCGAAGAGGCTCTCCTGGACGCCTGCGATGAAGCGGAAGCGCGAGCCTTTGGCGAACTCTCCGACCGCTCGCAGGAAGTTCAGGTTGCGCATCAGCTCCTGCTCTCGGTTGGAGCGGAGGTAGTCGAGCAGCTCGTCGAGGACGAAGAGGAGCCCCTTGTCGGGGAACTTCGCCGTGAACGCCGCCATCATGGAAGCGAACACGTCCTTGTGGTTCCTGACCTGGTCCTCGGGTGGAACGTCGAAGCGCACGCCATGTTCCGACAGGTGGTCCTGGAGCGTCTCCATGACGAACTGGCGAAGCGGCATCGCCGAGTTGATTTCCGCGCGGATGACGAAGAAGCGCCCGGCGACGAGCGATGCCTTGTCCGCCACCTTGGGGTTTGTGAGCGCGTTCGCGAGGTCGGCGTGCTCCGCGATGGCGGAGATGACCGCCATGAGGTGCGACTTGCCGGTGCCGTAGTTGCCGACGACGAGAAGGCCCTTGTTGTCGGCCGGGGTCTCGAACTGAAGTTGCGGGAGCACGAGGTCTGCGAGCTGCTCGCCCATCCGGTCGGAGATGACGAAGGTCTCGACGAGACGACGAGCGCTTGCCGCGCGGTCGGCTTCGCGGAGCTGAACGACGGTCTCGATGGGGTCGAACTGAATGAGGTCCGCGTACTTCATGCCGAGTGCTCCTGGGTCGCCGTCGTCCCGCTGTTGCCGGGGGGGCCGCTGGAAACGACGAGCGCCTGAGGTTGGTCGTAGCGTCGGAATTCGGGATGGTCGGGAGCCGCGTACGTCAGCAACGAGCCCATGTATGCACCGCGCCACGCTGTCACGATGGTGCGGTTGCGCGAGAGGCTCTGAAGGAGGCGTAGCGGATCCTGCTTCAGGTCGGGGTGAAAGAGCATCTCGATGTTGTCGAGGAGGACGGTGTCGCCGGCCTGTTCCTGGACGATGTCATCGACGAGCCTCGCGACCCGAAGCGCACGCTGCTTCACTGTGAGCTCGAGCAACCGCTCCGAGAGCGCGAGGTTGATATTCACGAGCGGCCAGCTGTTCGCGCTGTGCAAGTCGCGGAACGCGCTGGTCTTTCCAGAGCGTGGTGGACCGGCGACGATGACGAGCCGATGGTAGAGCTGACTCGCCTTCTCGACTTGCTCAGCGACTAGGTGTGAAAGCGGCGGCGCCATGCAGCCTCCTGGTGTGCCCTGACAGAGGGCGAGATCGCTGCTGGGCGGGGATACGGCGCGGGTTCGCGCCATCGCCGCGACACGTCGTCCGGCTGTCGCATGGGCTCAGGTGGTGTCCTCACATCTCGCTGTCCACAATCCATCGCAGGCCGTTCTCCGACGCTGGCGACCGTTAGTCTCTATCAATCTGTACCGGCTCACTGTCAACCGAGCCCGTGAACTGTTCCGGGTCCTTCGAAGACTCTGAGCGTTGGCATGGCTCTGACCATGCGAACCTATTCGGCCGCCGATACGATGAAGGACACGGTTGACGGTGGTCGCGCGGGTGCCGTGGCGCGGTCGTTCACAAGCTCGGGGGCGGGGCCGACTGCGCGCGGGTGAGCGGCCGCCCAAGGATCGGGAAGCGGCACGTCGAGCATGGAATCGGGCCAGCGTCGAGTACAGTCGAGCTGCTGGGCAGTGGCGTCCTTCTCGACCCGATAGAGCTTGCCGATGAGCTGGATGGGCCAGGCAGCGCGCGGCTCGGTGTCCTTGAGCTGGAAGAACTTCCTTCGGGCGTGCGCCCAGCACCCGACCTCTGACGCCGAGGCGACCTTGCCGTTGAAGAGCTGGTCGAAGGTGTTGCTGGCGTCGGCCTGGACGTAGCCGGTCCGGCCGGCGAAGAAGCCCCATGGCCCGTCCTCGCCGGTCCCGGTCTTCGCGTACTCGAAGACGGTCCAGCGGCGGTCGCCGACGTAGCACCACATCGTGCCGCGACGAATGCCCTCGGGATGGTCGCGGTCGAGGACCTTCAAGCCGCTCGCGTCAGTCTGGACGAGGTGTGCCGCATGGACGCGCTCGGTGATGCGGCGGACGAGCGGCTCGACGAGGTCGGCGACCGCGGCGACCTGGTCGCTGAGCGTGGACACTGGGATGTTGACGCCACGGCGCGCGTAGATGCCTTGCAGGCGGTGCAGCGGCAGGTGGTCCATGTACTTTGAGCACAGGAGTCCGGGCTCGGCGAAGCCGCCTGGGACGACCTTGTCGGGGCCGGCCGCGGTCGTGACCCCGTCCTTGCAGTGCGGGCAGGCGTACTTGGCGACGATGTGCCGCTTGACGATGAACTGAGCGGGCACGAGGTCGAGCGTCTCGCTGACGTCTCGTCGCCGATGTGCTGGAGCGCGCCGTGACAGGCCGTGCATGTGCGCCCGCCGGCGTCGACGTCGTAGCGATGCTCGTCGCGCGACAGGTGCTCGGGGAGCTTGCGCCGCTTGGGCTTCCACTTCGGCGGGCCCTCGTCGGTCGGCACGACGCTGCCGGTGTCGTCCTCGTCGACCGGCACGTCTTCGTCGATAGGCTCGCTGCTCTCGTCGCCGCCGGCCTGAGCCAACATCAGCGAGAGCTGGGCGCTGTCGACCTTCTCGCTACGTCGACCGGCGTTCGCGCGCCGCTCGATGAGGAAGCGCAGCTCCAGCTCCGTCTCGCGGCCCATGGACCGGTGGCGAGCGAGAGCGCGGTCTCGACGACCACTTCGTCGCGCCCCTCCGAGAGCGCTCCGACGAGCCAGCCCCGCAGCTCGTCCAAGCCCTTCTGCTCTTGGGCGGCGCGGTCAGTCACACCCAGGGTAGAACATCATCGTCTCTGCGCGTCAAGAGCTTGGTGGATGCGGGATCCAACGCGGTCTGCGGTGCGTGCCGTGGATGGCGATGCCCTCCACCACCAGGGGCAGCTCCGCCCAGTCCTCATCGGCCTTCAGCTCCGCCGCAGTCATCATCCACCTCCGGTTCCTACGGACGTGGAAACGTCTCGTACGGCGTTGCGCCGTCACACGGGGCGCGGCGATGACATACGTCGAAGGCGCTCCACCGAAGGGCCAGAGAATTGGTCATTCTCGTACCAAAGGACTCCAAACCCCCGATCGTCGAGCAGGTAGTCGACCAGCCACTGCAGAGATGGCTTCGCGGAGAGCACGACCCACAACGATGCAGAAACATCGTAAAGGTACCGGTATTCGTGCAGTTGACTCACAGCATGGCGGATCTGCGCCAACTCATTCTTTTCGTGAATGCTCTTCACCTCGAAGAACGCAATCCCGTCGCCGAGCATGCAGAATGTGTCGACGAGACGGTCTTCAGCCGGCGCGTGGCCAAGACCATGCAGATAATCCTTGAGGCGCTTCACAGTTTCTTCGTGAATCTCATTCCCGCGTTCACGCAACGCCCTGGCGGCGACCGACACGATGTAGGGGTCGTCGTCGTCTTGCTCCTTCTGCCCGGTCGAACGGTTGTGCCCAAGACGCAAGGGTCGAAGCACGAGTCGTTTCGACCGATTGGCTGGTCTGTCGCCAGGCGCGTCCGCTCCATCGCGACTTGGCTCGTCTGCTCCGTCTTCTTCCAGACGGACGGCACCGTCGGGGAGATGGGGACCCGCCCCGCTCGGAACCCGGTGAGGATCACGAACGCGACCTTCGTCAATCAGCTTCTGGAATCGAAGTCGCCAGCGGCGAGCATTCTTCCCGCCGACGTTTCTGAGGGCAACAACGACCTTATCTTCGAGACCTTCATACTCGAAGAGGCGATGGGTGTGTTTGATGAAGTTTGCCCAGTCTCTGCGCTCGAAGAGCTCGACGAGAAGCTCCTGAGGATCCACACCTAGTTCGCTAGCCCAGGCTTCTCCGTAGTGCTTGATGCTCGAGAGAATCGTAACGATTTCACCATTTGCGCGGAGTCGCGCCACAGCATCCGAAAGCTGGAGCCTGACTCCTGATGGTGGTATCGACGAACGACTCGCAAGCGCAAGCGCCTTCTTGAGGTGGTTCTCCTCAAGCAACTCCAACACTCTCACTCGGATTTCGTCGCCTGTCATAGCGGCCCCACAGCGTCTTGACGGCCAGACTAGAGAACGCCACGGGAAGTAGCAACCATGTCCATCGCGTGCAAGATGGAACGGGCTGGCGAAGCCCCGCAAGTAGTTACACCTGCTACCTTTCCGCCCGGTGGTGCCATGACGAACGGCGGTGACGGCGTTCGCGCGGTGCCGGGGGCCACGACAACGCCCTGGCAGAGACCACCGCCGGCTTCTACGAGGCTGAACTCATCCGCAAGAGGAGCCCCAGGGAGAGCGTCGAGGCCGTCGAGTCGGCGACCATCGACTGGGTCCACTGGTTCAACTGCACAGGCTGATGGAGCCTCTCGGGTATGTTCCCCCGGCTGAGTGCTACTTGCTGTCCCCGGTGTCAAACTCGTCGAACCTGAGGTACTTCGCGGCGTCGGCCGCGAGGAGCAGGATCTCGGCGACCTCTTCGTCGGTCATCTCATCCGGGGGCGCGTCGGTCGCGGGCCCGCGGCCGCAGACTCGGCAGACGCCGTCCGTGGTCGTGGTCAGGCGATCGAGTCTCTTGCGGTCAGCGCTTCGCATGGGGTCCTCCAGCGGTTGTCGTATCTCGGCTCTCGAGTGCGGCCTCCAGGGCGTCGAGGCGGTCGGCGATCTCGGCGATGTCATGTGCGCGCAAGGCGACGGAGGCGAGTTGGCCGACGCAGTTCGCGATCTTGTGGCTCAGCTTGCCGGCCAGCACGTAGCGCGCCATGCGGTGCAGCGACACAGCGACGAGCTTCGGATCGTCCAGGCGGATGCCTCGCAACTGGCCGGCCGAGAGCACGCGCTCGTCGAGGGGGGGAGGGGGCTCGGGTTTCTCGCGTTGATTCATGGGCTTGTCATCCTCCGGGCGGCCGGTTTTCGACCGACTACAGTCACCGAGAGCTCCGTGCGACGTACGCGTCGAGGTCGCCTCCGCGGACGCGGATGCTGTTGCTGACGCGCACGCTCGGGAGGTCGCCGTCCTTCACGAGGCGGTAGACCGTCGCCCGGGAGACCTTGAGCCGATTTGCGACCTCGGCGACGGTCAGGAGGCTCCGTGCTCGGTCATGGACGACGCGGAGGCCCGACGCATGGGCCGCTCCTGCCCGCCGGCGTGTCTCCAAATGGTCTCCAAAACCGTTCCCACGAGTCGGGAGATCTGGGACGGACTGGGATCTGCGGCCTCGCTCAACCTGTTGATTTCGCACGATCTGGGACAGGCTGGGACGGGCTGGTGATGGCGTTGAAGCGCCTCCGGAGCCGAAGGCCACAGGTTCGAATCCTGTACCGCGCACCAAGAAGCCGGCCCGACCAAGCGTCGAGCCGGCTTCTTCCGTTTGGGGCCGCTCGGAGCCAGCGGTTCTGCAATCGCCTGCGGAGCTACCTCGGCAGGCCCGCGGGAAGGTGTAGGGCCGCGAGCACCTCGGTCACGATGGCGTCCGGGGGCAGCTGGCCGTCGACCGGGAGGAAGCGCCCGGCCACGGAAAGAGGCGCGCGGCTCTGGTACTCGGCGAGGAGGCGGGTATCGGCGCGTTCGTCCAGCGTTTCGCGGTCGGCCGACGAGATTCCCCGCTGGGCGAGGCGCGCACGTCGAACGGGCAGCGGAACGTCGAGGAACACGGTCAGGTCCGCCGGGTGAAGGTGACGCCCGACGGCATCGAGCTCGAGCACCGTGCCGCGGAAGGCCGCGTACGCCTGCGTAGACAAGAAGTATCGGTCCACCACGACCGACCGGCCGGCGCTCACGAGGCTGGCGACTTGTGTCGAGGCGTCGAACACCGTGGAGAGGTAGAAGAGCTGCGCCGCCTCCTGGTTGCCGGCGAAGCTCGCGATGAGGTCGTCGCGATAGGCGCGTACGGCGGGCGAGGGCGTGGTCAGGAAGACGGCGTCGAGCTGGTCGGCCACGAGCTGGGCGCAGGTGCTCTTGCCCGAGCCGTCGAGACCCTCAAATACGACGAAGACAGGGGGATGAGTTCCGTTCATGCGACCTCCTTTTCGGGGTCCGGTTGGAAGCGAGAGATGGAAGGCTCGAGCCCCTCGGCGAGCCGTTTGAGGTCGCCGAGAGAGGCCGGATGGCGCCCTTCCGTGACCTTGAGCGCCTCCGAGAGCTGCGCCATCGCGCGCCACGCGGCGTAGTCGAAGGTCTTGGAGGACACGACCATCGGCATGTCGCCGCCGGAGTCGCGGAGCCCCCAGCGGCTGCGGTCGCGGTCCACCGCGGTCCCGCGGAGCAGCAAGAGTGGGAAGGCCTTGATGACGGGAACCCGCCGCTCGAGGCACCAGCTCACGCTCGCCTCGAAGGACGCCAGGGTCTGCTCCGGGAGCCCGAAGATGAGGGAGACCTCGTGGGGCAGGTCGTGCCGTCGAACCTCCGACAACGCGCGGTCGACCCCGGGCAGATTGTTGTTGCGGTGGATAGCGCGGCTCTCCGTCAGGTGAATCGTCTGCAGGCCGAGCTCGAGGCGGACATTCAAGCGCGCCGCGGCGTCGAGGAACGGTGGAGTGATTGCCTCCGCTCGGCACTGCAGCGACAGGCGTCCCGCGAACCCGCGCGCACCGAACCGCTCGAGGACGGCCGTGGCGTGCGGGGCCATGTTGAAGATGGGGTCGAGGACGGCGATGTCGTCGACCCCGTGGTCGCAGAAGAGGTCGATCTCGGCCTCGATGCGCGAAAGGGCGAGCTCACGGCTGCGGAGGCGCGCTCCGGCCTCCTTGTGCTGACAGAAGGAGCATCGGAAGGGGCATCCACGCTGGGTCTCCCAGCGGACGAACTTCTGGCCCGTGAGCGGGATGAGCCCCGTGAGCCACGGAGAGGACAGGCACTCGAGGTCTACGTCGGCGCGGGAGGTCGTGTCCCGCGACCCAGCCCAGTGAACCCCCGCGATTCGCTGCCGGTCGGGCGACCGGACAATCGCTCGTAGCGCCTCCTCACCGTACCCGCGCACGAAGGCGTCGGCCTCCGGGTAGAGGGCCTCGAGGCCGGGGCCAGCGTAGGACACCTGCGGCCCGCCGAGGATGATGCGACCACCGAAGCCGCGCCGCCGGAGCTCGGCGAGCGTTCCGCGCAGCAGAGATTCGTTCCAGACGTAGGCCCCGAAGGCGACGTCGATGTCCGCAGCGCGAAGCGCTCCGGCTTCCGCTTGGATGAGGTCGGCGAGCACGTCAGGGCGACCGCCACGTCCGTTCACCGGAGCCACCACGCTCCGCACGTCGATGTCGGGCTCCGCGGCGAGCGTCGCGACGATGGAGGCGTGTCCGAGGGGCACGCGCGGGTCCTTGTCGCGGCTCCAGTTCATCGCCACGACGACGACTCGACGCGTCATCGACCACCTCCGCGAGGCCCGCAGGCCGTCGCGCGCCTGCGAGGTTCCACGTTCGAGCTGACCGTCGTGCCCTGCTCCATGCTCCACCTCCGCGTGTGTGGAGGAGACGGCGGCGGCCGCGCCAAGCGGACAGTGTTTCGTCCGGCGCGCATCAAACTGGCTGGTCGGTGCGCCGATGGGACGAAGCTGGCCTACGAGCTGGCTCGACGGCTTGTGGGCCTCGGGGCCCCGGTGTAGCGTCGCATCGGACGGAGACACGAGGCCGCAGGTGAACCGGACAGCCCGAGACGAGGTGTTGCGCATCCTCCAGTCGCAGCTCGCCTGGTTGGAGGCCAGCTGCAGGAAGCGGATGGGCGCCGACCGCTGGGCGGACGTCTACCAGAGCGTGCTCGTCGGCTTCCTCGAGCGCCTGGAGCGCGGCTGGTTCGAGCAGGCTCCGACGGTCAGTCGCGAGGCCCAGGTCCGCAACCTCTTGAACAACCTTCTCCGCAACAAGGGCGACTGGCGCCGGCAGGAGGCGGCGAAGGACGAGCTCGACGAAGGGCGGCACGCCGTCGACGCCGAGAGCCCCGAGCAAGTCGCGACGCGGAGGGACGCCTGGCGCCGGCTCCAGTCGCTGCCGGACGAGGTACGAAAGCACACGAACGCGACACGAGCCATCTGCGTGTTGACCCACTACACGCCAGAGGCCGTGACGACGAAGGACCTCGAATCTGCAGCGGCGCACACGGCGGGCGGTGCGCGCATGCCGACGCGGCCCGTGACGGAGGCCCGTGAGCTCCTCGATGAGGCCCTCCCTCGGTACGACGAGGGCCTACCGGATGCGGACTGGAAGCGCGTCGTCGCGGAGATCCTCCGCGGGACCGGCCCGATGGGGAGCACCGCCGCGGACGAGCTCGCGAAGTTCGTGGACTCCTACTCGCGCACCCTCCGGCGCGGGCTCAAGGACCTCGCCGAGACCCTCTCCGCGGACCCGGAGGACTGGTCATGAGCGGTCGTGGTGAGCTGCGATTCGTGCCCATGTTCTCCGATCCGCGACGAGGCAGCGCAGGGCTCATCTACCACACTGTGAAGCACTTCCTGTCGGACGAGGAGCGCTGGCACGAGCTCCAGCCCCGCGACGCCGCTCGTCCGGAGCCGACGATAGAGCGCCTCGTCGCGGCTGGAGCGCGCCGCGCGTCGCTCGCGCTGAAGGACCCCGAAGAGGCACGAGAAGATTGGTGGAAGGCGCCGTTTCGTGGCGCCTTGGAGCACGCGCACGAGCATGGGTACAAGCCCCGCTACCTGCGTCTGGCTCGACGGGCCGGTGACCCCGCGTCCAGTGCGTCCAAGTGGCGGCGCGAGGCGCAGGGGAAGCTCCTCGCGGAAGTCGATGGCTACAAGGTCTGCCTCGGCCGTGACCATCTCGTGCTGAGCGCCTATCGCAGCTACGTCACCCCAGAGGGCTCTCACGAGCCGCTCAGGGAAAATCCCTTCGCGAACAGTCCGGTTCTGAAGCGAATCGCGTCTTCACTGCTGGATGGAGCGTCGCGCTCCAACACGGAAGGTGCCCCATGACCGCTGACATCGTCGAGCGAGCCCGGCTTCTCGGACAGGAGCTCGCCGACGCGGCCGGAGACCTGGAGAGGACGGGTTCCGCGCGAGCCGCCGTCGTCCTGTTGGATCGTCGCCGACGCTGCGCGCGCTACCCGGCCGAGATCCTCGAGGCCGCCGGGCTCACGGAGGCGGTCCTGCTCGCGAGCGAGCTCTCGCCAGCGAGCCTCGCGGAGATGGGGCGCCTGGCCGCGGAGTCCCTCGACCTGTCTGGGCTCGTCAATCGCTTCGCGCGCGTCGCGGACGGCGCGCTCGACACCCCGACCGATTGCGGGCTGGACTTGTTGCTCGTGGCGGAGCTCGCAGACGATCTCCCGCTTCGAGCGCGAACGGAATGCTACACGACCGTCAGCGATTCCCTGTCGTGGGTCGACTCACATCCCCATCGCTTCCTGACCCTCCCGGAGCTGGCGTCCGACCGGTGTGACCTCGAGCTCGCCGACCAGGGCGGCGAGCTCGTCGTTCGCGTGCTCGATGCATTCTCGAACGTCGCCGCCTCCGCCATCGAGGTTCGAGAGATCGAAGACCTGGCCGCACGCGACGGCGTCTCGAACGGGGCGCAGGCGATGTTCGACGCGTTGGTCTCGCGTCCAAGGACGCGCCCCGCGCTGGCCAAGTGGGCCGATTTCCTGCGGGACCGCTGCGCCGATCTCGCGGGGTGGCTCGGGAGCCTCGCCGACGCCCCGGAGCCGGCCCTCGCCGACGACGGCGCCGAGGGGCCACTCCTGCCGCCCGCCGTCCTCTACTCGGGCGCCGAATTCGAGGTGCTCCTCGCATACGATGCGGGCAGGCTCCGTATCGAGCTGCACGGGGAACGGGTCGCCCTGCCATACCGCGTCAGGCTCGATGACGCGCAGCTGGCCAGGCTGCCGTTGACCGAGGACGTCCCGGGGCTGCGAGCGGCGTGGGAGCTTCCGGCCACGCCGCCCGCGGGCTGGACGCACCTGTGGCTCGAGTCGGACGACGGCGTGACCGACATCGCGATGCCTTGAGATGGCCAGCCTCGCCCACATTGCCTCGTTGTGGCGCTACGCGCCCGGCAGCTATCGGCGGAGTCTTCCGGATTCGCCGGCCGCGCGGGCGCGAGCGGCGGTGCAGGCCCCCTTGCTCGACACCCGCGCCGCCGTGGGCGCGGCCTGGTTCCCGGCCGTCTACGAGGGCGACGAGAGCGGGCGACTTCCGGGCTTCCTGGTCAGGGTGCGCGCCGGGCTCGACCTGCCTGGGCAGACGGTGACGGAGCCAAGCTGGAGCAGCATCCTCGCTTGGGTCGCGGGGCTCGCAGGAGTCGGTCCCGAGACGTTCCCGTCCGGGTTGAGGCTGGTCCTCGACCCGCCACCGCCGACCCCCATCAGGGGGCCATCGCTCGAGCTCGCCGGTGCGGCCGCCGTCATCTCGCTCTTGACGGGGCGAATGCCCGCAGAGGCGCCGATTGCTTCGGCGAAGCTCAGTCCGGACGGGGGCGACGCCATCGCCGCGATTCACAACGCGGAGCTCAAGCGCGAGATCATCCGACGAGAGGCGCCGTCGTGCGCTGCGCCCCTCGTGGCCGGGCGCGACGGACGTGCCGCCGCCTGGTTGGCCGGCCTCTTCGGCGCGGACTGGCGGGATGCGCTGATTCGAGCGTGCGAGCGGACCCCCGAGTCCCTCGTGCGCGAGGCCTGGCGGGCGCACAACGCTCGCAACCACGGGCCGGCGGTTCGGCTGGCGACGGCCGCGCTCGACACGACCCGCGGGGTGCATCGCGCGCTCGCGCTGTGGATCGTGGGCGCGGATGACCTCCATCGTGGTCAGGCCGGTCAGGGGCTGCAGCGACTCGTCGAGGCGCGCGAGCTCCTCGCGGTGCCCTCGGACGAGGAGGTCGCCGAGCATGACGTGCTCCTCGAGGAGCACCTCGCGGCGCACCTCGGAATCGGGCTCCTCGACAACCTCCGGATACGCTCGGCGATCGACGTTCTCGGGGCCGCCCTCGAGCGGCTGGCAGACTCGCAGGTCCGCCACGGACGGCGCTGGCGGAGCGTCGGGACGCAGGTCGCAGGCAGCCTGTGTCGCGCCCTCCGCGTTGCGGGTGAATTCGAGCGCGCCGCGACGACGCTCGAAGCGTGGAGCCTGGGCCGGGCCGCGCTTCCCGAGGAGCGCGCCCGGTCACTCCAGGGCCTGGCGGCCATCCAGCTCGCGTCCGGGCGCCGCGAAAGGGCCGTCGAGACGCTCGAAGCTGCCCGGCGGGCGCTGCCGGACGCCATGCCGGACGAGCGGCTGTCGACCGCCGGCTACATTCGCCTCACCCGCATCCGGGCCGGCGTCGACGCGGTCGAGCCCTGCGAGGGCCTTCCGCCGGCGCCCGACTGGCGGCATCCGCTGAAGACGCTCGAGACGCTCGAGCGGCTGGCCCGCTCCGACGCCGAGCTCGTCTCGCAGTGGTTCGAGCGCCACGTCGTCGCGTCACGGTCCGAGGTGACGCCGCCGGTCCTCATGCTCTTCCTCCGCCTGCTGGCAGCCCATGCCGGCGCTCCGGCCCTCGGCGCGACGACGCGTGAGCTCATCCGGGGCCTGCGAGCCGTGCCCGGCGGAGAGCTCGACGGCGCCCCGAACGACGCGCTCAGCGCGCTCGAGGGCGGAATCGGCGCTCCCTGGCTCGCCCTCTGTCCGTACTGATCGGGCACCCGCGTCTGCCTCCACAGCAAGGAGGCGTCACGTGAAGTTCACCAAGCACGGCACCCGAGTCTCCCGCGCCCTGATCGACGTGATCGCGGCCGCGGTAGCTGATGGCGCCACGCCCGAGGACCTCCGCGAAGCGGTGGCGATGGCGGTGGCCCTGGTCGTTCGCGACGAGGACGAGCTCGACCGCGTCATGATGATGGTCGACGAGCTCCGCACGCTTCACCTGGCCCTCCGAACGGGCGGCTTCCCGGTCTGGGTCAGACGCGGCGAGGCGTAGGGCGGAGCGCGGCGCCGCCGTTGTGGGCGTCCGCGCGTACCTATGTCAGAGCAATTGCAGCATTCGGGGTGTAGGATGGGCTCCCGCCTCTCCTGAGGGGGCACCGGATTCGCGGGTAGTCTGGTGGGGTTCTTCGTGGTTGCGCTGCACAGCGCGTAGAGGTTCGAGCTCATGGTTCGCCGCCACCCCGGGTCCGTACTTCCCTGTTCGCTCCTCTTCTGGATGGCTGTCGTCACTTCGGCCGGCGCTTTGCTCGGCGCGTGCGGCGCAGACACCGCGGCCGTGAACGACGTGAGCTGGAGCGACGACGTCGTGCCCGACACCGGCGTGTGCGCGACGTGCGACGCCGTCGACGCCGGGGATGCCGGCGCCGATGCCGACGCCCCCGTGGTCGGGGACGACGCCGACGTGCCCGTACAGACCGCCGACACCGCGGTCGCGGAGGACGCTGGCGAGACGGACGCGACCGCGAGCGGTGACGACGCCGACGTCGCGATGGACGCTGGCGAGGCGGACACGACCCTCGAGGACACGGACAGCGACAGCCTCGACGCCGACGCCGGCCTCCCGGAGGACGCCGATGCGCTGCCCGAGGACACGAGCCCCGCCGACACCACGACGGGCCCCGCCGACACCACGACGAGTCCCGCCGACACCACGACGGCCGACACCACGCAAGACACGACGCCGGCCTGTCAGGACGAGTGCGCCGTCGACGCGACCGAGTGCGTCGACGGTCAGCTCCGCACCTGTGGCGACTTCGACGGCGACCCCTGCCGGGAGTGGTCCCCCCTCGCGGCCTGCCCAACCGGCCTCGTCTGCGACCCCGACACCGACACCTGCCGTGAGCCCTGCGGCGACTTCTGCGATCCGTTCTCCGTCATCCTGCTCCCCGACACGCAGAACTACACGAATCTCCAGCCGAACAACGCGAGCAACACCTACCGGAAGCAGACGAAGTGGGTCGTCGACCACCGCGACTCCCACGCCATCCAGTTCGTCATCCACCTCGGCGACATCACCAACAACAACACCCCCGAGCAGTGGGAGGTCGCCGACGCCGCCCACGCCCTCCTCGACGCCGCCGGCGTCCCCTACAGCGTCACGACCGGCAACCACGACTACGACCGCGGCGACGGGCTCGACCGCGGCAGCAGCCTCTTCAACGACTACTTCGGCCCGAGCCGCTTCGCCGGCCGCCCCTGGTACGGCGGCTCGATCGGCTCGAGCAACGTCAACAACTACGCGTTCTTCGAGGTCGGCCCCATGAAGTTCATGGTCCTGAGCATCGAGTACGCGCCCCGCAAGCAGACCCTCTGCTGGGCCGAGGAGATGATCGCCGCCCACCCCGACCACCGCGTCATCATCGCCACCCACTGCTACATCGGCCGCAGCGGCGCCTACATCACCAGCTGCCCCACCGACGACTACAACACCGTCGGCGCCGACGGCGCGACCATCTGGGAGGAGCTCGCCTCCCGCCACAGCAACGTCTTCCTCGTCGTCGCCGGCCACACCGGCGCCTCCAAGCACAAGACCACGACCGGCAACACCGGCAACACCGTCCACGAGCTCGTCGTCGACTACCAGTTCGAGGGGCCGTGCGCCGCCTCGACCGCCGCCGCCTGCACCAACAACTGCCGCGCCGGCGGCCACACCGGCAACGGCTGGATGCGCGAGCTCGTCTTCGACCCGCGCACCAACCGCGTCGCCGGCCACACCTTCACCGTCGAGGACGGCAACACCAGCCTCTTCCCCGGCGGACACCCGACCTTCTTCTGTAGCCCCCTCTTCGCCCCCCCCGACCCCGACGCCTCCGGCGGGAACTACTACCCCTCCGACCCCACCGCCTCCGCCCACGAGTTCAGCTTCGCCTACGACATGGCCGCCGCGCCCCAGGGCCTCTCCGACGACCTCGGCGACCACGCCTTCCTCGACCAGGTCATCAACGGCGTCGGCGCCGGCAACCAGCTCCGCCCCCGCGTCGCCATGGACGGCACCGGCCGCTTCGTCGCCGTCTGGGAGGACGACTCCTCCTCCGCCGACGGCGCCGGGAACCACGACATCCGCGCCCGCGGCTTCGCGCCCGGAGGGTGCGTCGACGACCCCGACTTCACCGTCAACCCCGACACCGACGGGCAGCAGCAGACGCCGTCCGTCGCCATGGACGCCGCCGGCAACTACGTCGTCACCTGGGCCGACGACAAGGACGGCAACGGCGCCTTCCAGATCTACGCCCGCGGCTTCTACGACGACGGCACCCAGCGGTTCCCGCGCTTCACCGTCAACAGCGCCGCGACCGGTCAGCAGCTCCACCCCGTCGTCGGGATGGCCCCGGACGGCCGCTTCGTCGTCGCCTGGGAGGACGACCCGGAGCGAGACGGCACCTACCAGGTGCTCATGCGCGGCTTCAACGCCGACGGCACCGAGCGCTTCTCGGACCGGAACGCGCGCAGCACCACCGACGGGGACGCGCGGCGCCCCGCCGTCGCCCTCGACGACGCCGGCAACTTCGTCGTCGCGTGGGAGGACGACACGGACGGCAACGGGGGCTACCAGATCCACGCCCGCGGGTTCTCGGCCAACGGCGCCCAGCGCTTCGCGCGGCTCACCGTCAACAGCGTTGCCAAGGGGCAGCAGCGCGAGCCGACCCTCGGCCTGGCCGGCAACGGCGACTTCGTCGTCGCCTGGGAGGACGACCCCGAGAGCGACGGCCACAGCGTCATCCTGGCCCGCGCCTTCCACGCCAACGGGAGCGAGAAGGTCGCCGACTTCACCGTCTCCGCCGCCACCGGCGTCCAGGTCGACCCGGAGGTCTCCGTCGCGCCGAGCGGCGCCTTCGTCCTGACCTGGGCGGCCGACTTCGACGACAACGGCGTCTTCCAGATCCACGCCCGGGGCTACGCCGCGTCCGGCGCCCAGCTGCTCCCGCGGTGGACCGTGAACCGCGACGCCTCCGGCGCACAGGACCGACCGCACGTCGCGCTCAACGACGACGGGACGATGGTCTTCGTCTGGGAGGACGACATCGACGGCAACGGCTACACCCAGATCCTCGGGCGCGGCCTATAGCCACGGCTCCGGTCGACGGCCGGCCTACCAGGACGAGCTGGCCCCGCCGCCGCCCGAGGAGCCGCCGCCGCCGGACCACGAGCTCGAGCTCGAGCTGCTGCTCGACCAGGACGAGGACGACGACGACGAGTACGAGCTCGACGAGGAGCGGTAGCTCGACCCCGACGAGCTCCCGCCGCTGCTCGGCGCGCCGGCGCCCGCCACCAGGCCGGCCCAGAAGCCGGTGGTCGCGAGCGCCACGAGCGCATAGCCGTAGACCTCCTCGGGGAGGGTGATGAGGTTGCCCGTGGCGTGGGCGACGGCCGGGTCCGGCGCGCCCGCGCCCTGGAACAACGCGTAGACCAGCGCGCCGACCCCGGCGGCCGAGGGGATGAGCCAGAACCAGCGCCCGATGGGCATGTGCTGCCACAGGGCGACGCCGATGAGGCCGATCAGGACCCAGCACATCCACGCGACGAACCACGCGAACGGCGCCCCCATCCCGGGGTGGGCGAGGATCATCACCAGCACCGGCGCGACCACGAAGAGCGCCAGGGTCTCGAAGATGGTGCGGAGGCGCTGGGCGCTCGCGCGGACCGCCGCTTCTTCGACCCCGGGCAGGTCGGGTACGACCGCCGCGAACCCCTTCTTCTTCTTCTTCTTCTTCTGCTGCTTCGCCTGCCGCTTGGCGTGGGCGGCGCGGCGGGAGGCGGCGTCGAGGCGCGCCAACCACGTCGCGCCGCCGGCCAGGGCGACGAGCATCATCCCCAGGTAGAACCACGGGCTCCGCGAGAGCGGCGCCCCGATGGGGGCGGCCGGGGTGATGTCGTCGGTCGCCGCCCAGACGGCGTCGATGAGCTGGATCGAGGCGTCGGCGTAGCGCGCCTCGCGCAGCAGCGGCCGCAGGTCGACGAGCATGTCGAGCGCCATGCCGTCGGAGATGTGGCCTTCGAGCCCGTAGCCCACCTCGAGGCGGTTGGCGCGGTCGTCGATGGCGAGGACGAAGAGCGCGCCGTCGTTGCGCTCCTTCGAGCCGCCGCCCCAGGCGCGGAAGACGCGGTTGGTCCAGTCGTCGATGGGGGCGTCGGTGGAGTCGACGATCACGACCGCGAGCTGCACGCCGGTGGCCTCGCGGTAGGCGACCAGGCGGGCGGCGACGCGCTCCTCCTCGGCGGGGGTGAGGACGCCCGCGAGATCGGTCACCGGCGTCGTGATGGTGACGTTGTGAACGGCGTGGGCGCCAGGCGTCGCGGCGAGCCAGGCGACGCCGAAGACGAGCAGCGCCACGACCGGATGGGCGAGGGCGCGTCGGGTGCGGGGCGCGGTCACCAGCCACCTCCCTCGTTCGAGAGCGGCACCTGCGGCGGCAGGCCGCGGAGCGTCGCCCAGAGCGCGCCCGGGAAGCCGTCGACGCGCTGGTTGTAGGCGGTGGCCGCGGCGTCGTAGTCGCGGCGCGCGATGCGCACGCGGTTCTCGGCGCCGGCGAGCTCGGCGGCGGCCTGCTCGCCGGCGGCGGCGTCGAAGGTCGCTCGGGTCGCGCGCTGGCGGTCCATCACGTTGACGACCTGGGCGCGCTGCTGCAGGACGGCGTGGTGGGCGTCGGCGACGGCGCCGCAGTCGACGAAGGCGAAGAGGCCGACGAGGGCGACCGCGGTGAGCGTGCCCCAGGTCCACAGCTGGCGTCGGCGACGGCGGGCGGCGCCGGCGGCGAGGGCCGCCGTGCGCCGGCGGCGGAGCTCGGCGATCGCCGGGCCGACGTATTGCTCGGGGATGTCGAGGTCGCGCGCGACCTCGTGGAGCTCCTCCACGCTGAGGCGCTCGGAGTCGACGGCCTGCAGCTCGGCGGCGACGCCGATGATGTCGTCGACGTCCTCGTAGTCGATGTCGCGCCTCGGGCGCAGCGCGGGGCTCATCGGTGATCTCCGGAGGGCGGCGCGCCTTGGGTCACGCGGTTGGGGAGCTCGTCGCCGTGGACGTCCTCGCCCGGGGCCGCCTCACAGAGCAGCGCGCCGACCTCGGTCAGCGCCTCCTCGAGGCCGGCGGCCGGGTCGCCGCCCGCGAACCCGCGCGCCACGGCGTCGGTCACGCCCTTCCAGAAGCCGGGCGCGCCGGCCCCGTGCACCCCGGGGCCGGCGAAGACGGCCGCCTTGCGGTCCTCGAGCGCGACGTACAGGAGGACGCCCGTGCCCTCCGCGGTGCGCTCGAGCCCGAGGGCGGTGAAGAGCTCGGCCGCGCGGGCGAGCGGCCCGTCGCCCGGGTAGCGCTCCTCGACGTGGACGGCGATTTCACCGCGGTGCCCGCGCTCGGCCGCGCCGATGGCCGCGACGACCCGGCGCTCCACGGCGCGGCTCAACAGTCGACGGGATTGCCACATGGCGCGACGATCTCACGTTCGTCCGCGCCCAACAACCCGCCCCACTGCGGCGCGGTGTCACGGCGGTCCAGGGCTCGCGGGAGGTCCGCGTCGCGCCCTGTCCGCGGTGCGTGCTCGTCCCGGCAGCGCGATCCATGGTGCGCCGCATTGCGCAAAAGGTCGTTTTCTCATGGCTTATTGTCGGGCACGGGCGCGCCGGCGTGTTGCGCATGCGGCATGGGCGCTGCTAGTCTTCAGGCGCGGGCACACAGCTGAACTCTCTCCTTGCCATGTCGACCTGGAGCGGCGACGGCCGGTACCGCGTCATGGCCGGGAGCTGCCCATGAAGCCAGCGCACGTCACCGTCGTCACGAGCCTCTTGCTCGTCGCCGCGGTGAACGGGCCGGCCCACGCCGCGAACGACGCGCTGTGCGGGGCGACCCTCACCGAGAGCCTCACGCTCACCGCGGACATCGACTGCACCGGCTACACCGGGACGGCCCTCACCATCGGGGCGGACGGGGTCGTCATCGACGGCAACGGCCACCGCCTGCTCGCCCCGGACGCCGCCTACGCCATCTTCTCCAGCGCCTTCGACGACCTGACCGTCCGCAACCTCGACGTGGCCGGCTGGTGCGGCGGCGTAGGCGTCTACTTCGTCAACGGCACCGGGCTGACCCTCGAGAACGTCCACGCCGATGGCCGCACGACCGGCTTCTCCATCAGCGGCGCCACGGACGTCACCCTGCGCCACCTCACGGCCGACAGCGCGAAGACCTACGGGCTCGCGCTGACGAGCGTCACCCTCCCGCTGCAGATCGAGGACGTCCGCCTCACGAACGCCGGGACCGGGCTCTATCTCGCCACGATCACCGGCCCCCTCACCCTCGACGCGATCGCCTTCCCCGACCTCCGGGGCGACGACACCAGCATCAACCTCGCCGCCAACGTCCACGACGTCACCTTCGACGGGCTCGTCCTCGACGGGGCGGCCTACGGCGTCACGGCCAGCTCCGTCACCAACAGCGGCCTCGTCTTCCGGGACGTCGACGTCTCCGGCACCAGCGGCGCCGGCTACGGGCTCTACCTCGGCGGCAGCCAGCAACGCCTCGAGCGCGTCACCGCCGACCGGCGCGCCTACGGGGTCTACACCACCGGGGTCAGCGACCTCGCGCTCGACGACGTCCGGGCGGCCGGCGCCACCAACGACGGCATCTACCTCGCGAACACGGTCGCCCCGCTCACGCTCCGCAAGATCTCGGTCCCGAACTGCGACTACGGGCTCTACATCAGCGGCTACGAAGCGCCGATCGGCTCCCCGCTCGTCATCGACAGCTACGTGCCGGCGACCGAACTCGGCGTCCTCGCCGATACCTCCGGCTGTGACGCGCCGCTCCTCCTCATCAACGTGCAGCACGCCTCGGTCGGCGACCCTCCGACCGCCCCGCCGCTCCGCCTCGACGGCGCCACGTACGGCATCCACGCCTACAGCACGACCAACGCGGACCTCACCTTCCGCCACCTCGACCTGAGCGGCCGGGACGGCACCGGCACCGGCCTCTACCTCGCCGGCAGCCAGCTCACCGTCGAGGACGTCGCCACCGACCGGCGCAGCATCGGCTACGACATCCGCCTGGCGGCCGACGTCACCCTGCGCGACGTCCGCGCCGACAACTGCGCCACCACCGGGCTGTCGCTCACCACCATCACCCCGCCGCTCGTCCTCGAGCAGCTCGCGCTCGCGAACAACTCCCGCGGCCTCCTCATCAACGGCCTCGCCTCACCGGTCGGCGCCCCGCTGGACCTCGGTCCGTGGGTCGACGGCGTCGGCGGGGCGATCGCGGCCATCGGCGGTGCCGACGTCTCGGTCGCGCTCAGCAACGTCCAGAACGTGCTGGTCCACGACCTCGTCCTCGACGGCCGCAGCAACGGCCTCGACGCCTACGTCGCGTCGAACACCGGGATCCGCGTCGTCGATGTCGACGTCTCCGGGTACCACGCGGGCCGGGGCGTGATTCTGGCGGGCTCGGGGCACGAGCTCACGCGCGTGACCGCCGACAACCGCGCCAACGGCATCTACCTCGTCACGGCCAGCGACGTCGCCATCACCGACCTCACCGCGCGCCGCTGCGCCGAGGCGCTGAAGTTCCTCGCCTACACCACCGCCCAGACGCCGCCGACCCTGTCGGGGCTGACCCTCACCGACAACTCCACGGCGCTCACCTACGACACCGTCAACGCCCCGTGGACCCTCGACGGCGCCGCCGCCGGGCTGAACGTGAGCGGGTCCCGGACCGGCCTGGCGATCACGAAGTCGAGTCAGCTCACCTTTCAGAACGCGAGCTTCCCCGCCGAGGGTGTCACCGGCATCAGCGTGGGCGCCACCAACTCGGCGCTCACCTTCGACACCGTCGACGTCAGCGGCCACGGCGCCGGCAGCGGCATGCTCATCGCGAGCGGCGCGGACTTCACGCTGACCGACGTGACCGCCAACCACCGCTCCATCGGCGTCCGCGCCACCGGCACGAGCAACCTCGTCGTCACCAACCTCGTCGCTCGCCACAACGCGAGCTACGGGCTGCTCCTCGAGCAGTCGAGCGCGGCTTCGGGCCACATCGCCCCGACCCTGTCCGGCCTCGATCTCCGCGACAATGACGTCGCCCTCTACCTCGGCGGGTGGTCGCTCCCGATCACCCTCGACGGCGCGACCAGCCTCGGCCTCGACACCACCGGAAGCGCCACCGGCGTCGCCCTCGCCGGCGCCTCCGACGTGACCCTCGCCCACCTCACCCTCGACAACGTCGCCTTCGGGGTCGACGTGCGCACCAGGAGCGACCGCCTCACGATCGCCCACGTCGACGTCTCGGCGCACGGCCGCGGCACCGGCCTCCGGCTCGGCGTCAGCACCAGCGGCACGAGCCGCGCCGGCGTCGATCTGGTCCTCACGGACGTGACCGCCAACCGCCGCCTCACCGGCGTCGCGACCATCGGCGCCGACAACCTCCTCATCGACGGCCTCACCGCGACCGGCAACAAGACGGCGGGGCTGTCCATCACCGACAGCACCGCGGACGCCGGGCTCGTGCTCCGCGATCTCACCCTCTCCGACAACGGCACCGGCCTGAGCCTCACCACCGTCAGCGGCACCGCCGTCAACCCGGTCGTCATCGATCCCTTCGACGGCACGAGCGGCGCCATCACCGACCTCTCCGGTTGCGACACCGGGATCTACGTCGTCGGGTCGAGCGGGCTGACCTTCACCGGCCTCGCGATCGACGGCGTCGACTACGGCATCAACGCCGCCGGCGGGGCCACCGACCTGACGTTCTCGGGCGTCGACGTGTCGGGCGCCGTCGGGCTCGGCGACGGCATCCACCTCAACGGCGGCACCCACACCCTCGTCGACGTCACCGCGAACCGCCGCGCCAACGGCGTCTACGCGACCGCGGTCACCGACCTCGCGATCACCCACCTCTCGGCCGATCTCTGTGGCATCGGCCTCGCCATCTCCAGCGTCACGCTCCCGCTGACCCTCTCGGACGTCTCCGCCACGCGCTGCACGACCGGCGTCTCCTTGAGGACGTTCGCCGGGCCCTTCAACGTCGGACCGACCGCCATCACCAGCCTCGCCGGCAGCGACACCGGCCTCTACCTCTACGGGACCAGCGACCTCCGCGTCCACGACCTCGACCTCGCGGGCCAGAACCGCAGCTTCGCCGTCAACGCCGCCACCACGGTCGCCACGACCCTCGAGCACCTCGACGTCTCCGGCACCGGCCAGGGCGTCGGCATCAACCTGACCGGCGCCGACCACGTCGTCCGCGACGTCGACGCCCATCAGCGCGCGACCGGCGTGGCCGCCAACGCCGTCACCAACGTCACGCTCGACACGATCCGCGCCCGCGGCGCCCGCTCGTACGGGATCTCACTCACCAGCGCGACCCTCCCGGCGACGCTCGCCGCGCTCACCCTCGAGGACGACGCCACCGGCCTCTACCTCACGGGCGGCGCGGGCGGACCCCTGACGCTCGGTCCCACCCACGTCGCGAGCCTGGCCGGCACCGGCACTGCCATCTACGACTCGTCCAGCGCGTTCATCGTCGACGACGCCGGGCTCGGCCTCGTCGCCGCCGGCGCCAGCCACTACACGACGCCGGTGCGCACCTCCGGGTCGCCGGGCCCCGACCCGGACTGCGGCGCGCCGCTCGACGGGGTGACGCCCCCCCTCGGCGCCGCCCTCACGCTGAACGCCGCCACGAAGACGTACACGCTCGTGGCGGACCTCGACTGCAGCCTCACCATCGATCCCGCCCTGGACGTGGTGGCCGACGACGTGGTCGTCGACGGCGCCGGCTTCGCGGTCTTCGCCCCCTTCGCCACCGCCGCCGTGCGCGTCTTCGGGCGCGCCAACGTCACCGTTCGGGACCTCGACGTCTCCGCGAGCTACGGCGCGGGGGTCGGGGTGCTGGTCGACGGTGGTACGAATGTCAACCTGGTTGACGTCATCGCCAACGACCGCTACCGCGGCGTGGATGCCAAGAACCTGAGCGAGCTGACGGTGACCGGGCTCGTGGCCGACCGCTCGAGCTTTGCCGGCCTCGACCTCACCAACGTGAGCCTGCCCCTGACCCTGGGCGGCCTCTCGCTGACCCGTGGCGCCGGGAGCGGGCTCCGGTTCACCGGCTTCGACGGCGATCCGCTCGTCACGGGCGCGCGCTTCGTCGTGGACGCCGCCGCCGTCACCGACCTCACCGGCAACGACGTCGCGATCGGGCTCGCCGGCACGGTCACCGCGCTCACCCTCACCGGCGCGGCCGGCGCGCCGCTCGTCCTCGACGGCGCCGAGCATGGCGTCCTCGGCGCCAGCGCGACCCTCGACCACGTCGACCTGCGCTATCTCGACGTCTCCGGTCCGCGCATCGGAAAGGGCGTCGAGATCGGCGGCGCGGCGGTCACCGTCGCCGACCTCACCGCGCGGGACCGGTCGACCGGGATCGAGACCGGCCCCTCGGCGAGCGACCTCACGCTCTCGGACCTGACCGTCAGCGGCGCCTGGAGCCGCGCGGTCTACCTCAACCACGTCACGCCCCCGGTCGCGCTGACCGGCCTCACCCTCACCGACTCCAACGTCGCCCTCGACGTCAACGACCTCGTCGGCGTCCCGGGCACGCCCACGGTCATCGACACCGCCAGCCTCGCCGACGTCGGCGGCAGCCTCGTCGGCGTCAAGCTCACCGCCGCCTCGGACGTCACCGTCGCGGGCTACCCGCCGGCCGACCGGCTGCTCCTCACCAACGTGGACGGCGGCGTGGTCGCCACCAGCGCCCTCAACCACGACCTCGTCTTCACCGGGCTCGACGTGTCGGGCCGCTCGGGTGACGCCAAAGGGCTCTGGGCCTACGGCGACGACATCACGGTGGACGACGTCATCGCCGATCGCCGGGCCACCGGGATCCACGTCCAGACGGGCGCCAACCCGACCGTCACCGGTCTGCAGGTGTCCGACGCGAGCGCCGAGGCCCTCAGCCTCGGGACCCTGACCGGGACCTTCACCCTCTCCGGTCTCGCGCTGACGAACAGCACCATCGGCCTCAAGATCGACGCGTTGAGCCCGACGACGCGGCTCGTCATCGACGGCACCACGGTGACGAGCTTCGCCGGCAACGCCACGTGCATCTCCGTCTCCGCCTCGTCGAACCTCGGCTTCGCCGACCTCACGCTGCCCTGCGACGACTACGGGGTCAGCGCGTACAGCGCCACGAACAGCGACCTCCGCTTCGAGCGCCTCGACGCCTCCGGCAGTCGCCACGAGGGCTACGGCATCCGGACCTGGGGCGCGGACACGGTGCTCGTCGACGTGATCGCCAACGACCGCGCCTACGGCGTCGACATCACCTCGGCGCCGGGCCTCGTCATCGACGGCCTCGTCATCGACGGCGCCACCAACGGGACGACGAGCGGCGTCGGGCTCAGCATCACGACCGTCCCGGCACCGCTGACCCTGACCGGGCTCTCGCTCACGAACAACGGCACCGATCTCAAGCTCAACGGCGTGTCCGGGACCGACGTCGCGCCCCTCGTCCTGGGCCCGACCCAGATCACCGCCATCGGCGGCGACAGCGGCACGAACGTCGCGCTCACGAACGTGCAGTACGTCACCGTGAGCGGCCTCACCCTCGACGGCTGGACCTACGCGGTGGACGGTCGCAGCGCGTCCAACGCCCACGTCGTCATCGCCGGCTGCGACCTCTCGGGGATGGTCGTGCAGGGCCTCGGCGCCCACCTCTACGGGCAGGACATCGCCGTCACGGGCTGCGTCTCCAACGATCGCGCCTACGGCGTCGACTTCCAGAGCGTCGACGGCTTCACCCTCACCGACTTCAGCGCGGCCCGGAACACCACGGGCGTTTACGTCTACCTCTATCCAGCGACGCAGGCCGCGCCGACCTTTGCCGGCCTGCACCTGCACGACAACGCCACCGCGCTCCAGCTCGCCGGCTTCACCCACCCCTACGTCTTCGATGGCGATCCGGGCCTCGCCTCGCCCCTCGGCCTCGACCTCGCGGGCAACCAGAACGACATCGTCGTCTCCAGCGGCTCGTCGGGGCTCACCTTCAAGAACCTGGCCCTCCACGGGTGGGGGGCCGGCTTCAAGTCGGACAACGCCCTCAACTCGGACCTGACGCTCGACACCGTGGACCTCTCCGGCTCGCGCCTCGGCGACGGGGCGTATTTGAAGGGCTCGAACCTCACCGTCTCCAACGTCACGGTCGACGGCCGCCGCTACGCCCTCGACGTGTACAGCGTGAGCGGGTTCGACCTCAGCGACGTCAGCCTGACGAACAGCTACGTGGGCCTGTTCCTCCACGGCTTCGGGGCGCCGCTGGTCGCGCCGACCCTGAGCGGCCTGACGCTGTCCGGGCTGAGCTACGCCATCGCGATGCGGGACACCCCCGGCCCGCTCGTCCTGGACGGCCAGGCCCAGGGCATCACCATCGCCGACAGCAATATCGGCCTGTGGTGCTACCCCCCCGTGTCGAACGTCACCTTCCAGCACTTCGACCTGAGGGGCGCGCGCAACGAGGCCATCACGTTCTACAACGGCGCCGTGTCGGGGTGTGTCATCGACGACGTCGACGCCTCCGGGCCGATGCGCGGCAAGGGCGTCTCCCTGTCCGGTCCGGGCCACACCGTCACGAACGTCACCGCGAACGACCGCGACTACGGTGTCTGGGGCTCCGCCGGGCTCACCGGGCTGACCCTGTCCGCGGTCGAGGCGCGCCGCGCCAACACAGCCGGCGTCTACCTCTCCGGCGCGACCGCCCCGACCCTGAGCGGGCTCGACGTCGCCGGCAGCACCATCGGGCTCCAGCTCGCCAGCGTCACCGGCCCCGAGACCGTCGACGCGTCGGTGCTCTCCGCGACCGGCGCCCGGACGGCGCTCCTGGTGGCCGGCTCCCAGGACCTCACGTTCTCGGACCTCGTGCTGCCGAACAACGTCGCCGTGAGCGCTGGGGACCGCTACAACCGCGACCTCACCTTCGAGCGCCTCGACGTGACCGGCTCGTGCCTCGGCTACGGGCTCGCGATCGGCGGCGAGGGGGCCCTGGTCGATCACGTCGTCGCCGGCCGCCGGGACAAGGCGATCTGGGCCTACGTGGGCGACGACCTCGTCATCCGAAACAGCGTCATGGGCGCCAGCGCCACCGGCCTCGACGCGAGCAGCGCCTCGCTCCGCCTCGACAGCGAGGTCGCCGACGTGGCGACGAACACGACGGCCTACCTCCGACTCCTGCAATCGACCACCAGCGTGAACCTCGATCTTGGCGAGACGGTCCGGGTCAGCCTGCCGGGGGGCGACGAGGACGTCACGGTCATCGCGAAGTCCAGCTACTACATCACCGTGAGCCCCGCGCTCACCCAGGTCCCCCCTGCCGGGACGCCGGTCCGCGCGCTCGACGCCGGCGGCGACCGGGTCCTCGTCGAGAGCTCCGACATCTGCGCCAACACGACCGGGCTCCTGGCCGCCGCGCAGCAGACGCACGCCGTCGGCAACTACTGGCGCTCGTCGACCGGCCCCACCCACGCGAGCAACCCGGGCGGCACCGGCGACCTCGTCAACGCGACCAACACCGCCTTCGTCCCCTTCGTCCTGGTCCCGAGCGACAAGGACAACGACTACTGCAACCAGGCCCCGGTGGCCGACGCCGGGGCGCCGCAGACGGTGTGCGAGGGGGACGTCGTGACGCTCGACGCGAGCGCCTCCTCCGACCCCGACGTCGAGCCGCTGACCTACGCCTGGACGCAGCTCGCGGGCACCGCCGCGACGCTGACGAACGCGGACACGGCGACGCCGACCTTCGTCGCGCCGACGCCGGCGTCCCCGCCCGAGACGCTCACCTTCGAGGTGACCGTGGCCGATGACGTGCTCGAGCGCGCCGCCACCGTCGAGGTGGCCGTCGAACTCGGGAACCCGCTGCCCACCGCGGTCGCGGGGACGGACCAGACGGTGGACGAGGGCGCCCCGGTCACGCTCTCGGCGGCGGGCAGCTTCGACCCCGACGGGACGGCGCTGACCTACGTCTGGGTACAGACCGCCGGGCCGTCGGCGACCCTGACCGGCGCCGACACGGCGAGCCCGTCGTTCACCGCGCCGGCGGTCGGCCCCGGCGGCGGCCCGCTCAGCGCGACCCTGACCTTCGTGCTGACCGTCACCGACCAGCTGCCGGCGGGCTACTGCGGGGGCCCCAAGAGCGCCGCCGACAGCGTCGATGTGGTTGTCAACAACATTGACAATGCGCCGAGCGCGGCCGCCGGCGCCGATCAGACCGTCGACGAGGGGACGCTCGTGACGCTCGACGCGAGCGGCAGCAGCGACCCGGACGGCGACACGCTGAGCTACGCGTGGGTCCAGACCGGAGGCACGTCGGTCACGCTGAGCGGCGCGAGCACGGCCGCGCCGACGTTCACCGCCCCCGAGCAGCCCGATCTCGGGAGCGAGGTGCTGACCTTCTCGGTCACCGTGAGCGACGGCTTCGGCGGGGTGGCCAGCGACAGCGTCAGCGTCACGGTCGAGGACGTCTGCCCGGACACCGACGGGGACGGGGTCGTCGACTGCCTCGAGACCTGCGACACCGATCCGCTCAAGCTCGAGCCCGGCCTGTGCGGCTGCGGCGTGCCCGACGACGACAGCGACGGGGACGGCACGCCGGACTGTGTCGACGGCTGCCCGGCGGACCCGAACAAGACCGACCCCGGGGTGTGCGGCTGTGGCGCGCTCGATACGGACAGCAACAACAACGGGACGCCGGATTGCGCCGAGGACTGCGGCGGTCAGCCGGACGGCACCGTGGTCGCGGCCGGCGTCCCCTGCGGCAGCGGCGCGTGCGGGGACATCACGGCGGACATCACCTGCGAGGGCGGGGTGGCGGTGAGCGGGTGCGACGCGGCGATCGCGCAGATCCCCGACGACACCTGCCCGCCGGATGCGCCGGTGGTAGCGTACGCGATCGTGTACGACGCGGCGGGGGCGGCGGTGGGGACGATCCGCTGCAGCCACGAGCCGTCGACGGGCGCCATCGCCTGTGACGAGAGCGCGCCGGGGACGCTGACGGTGTACCCCGGCCTCTTCTGCCCAGGGGTGTCCCCGTGAGCCGCTTCGTCGCGGTCGTGCTCGCGAGCCTGGCGCTGACGGGACTCGCGGCGTGCCAGCGCGACGCGTCGCGTCCGGTCGCGGCGTCGGCGCACCTCGCGGTGGCGGTGCAGCCGCTGTCGCTGGCGGGGATCGGGGACGCGGACTACACGCTTCAGGTCTACAACGGGGACCCTGCGGGCGGGGGCGAGCTGGTGGCAGAGGCCGCGCACATCACGTCGGAGCGCTACGGAGACGGAGCGGGGTCGCTGAGCTACGTGATGCCGTGCGACCCGTCGTCGGGCACGAGCTACGTGCGCCTGGTGCTCAACGGGCTGACCGACAGTGATGGCGCGCCGGTCGATCCCGGGACGTACCGGAACCCGACGCCGCTCCTGAAGCCGGTGACGTGCGTGGAGGGCGTGGACACGCCTGTCGAGCTCAACCTGACGGTGGCGCGCGACGCGACGCAGGGCTTCTTCGACGTCGCGGTGAGCATCACGGACAGCTTCTGCGCGGCGAAGTACGACTGCCTGGGGGGCGACGGCGACCCGCTGACGCTGCTCCACGACCCGCTGACGGGCGAGCGCAGCACGACCATGGTCTTGGCGTTCGCTTGCGCGTCGGGCAG
This sequence comes from Deltaproteobacteria bacterium, assembly GCA_006226565.1. Lineage (GTDB taxonomy): Bacteria > Myxococcota_A > UBA9042 > PHBI01 > PHBI01 > PHBI01. The sequence goes on from SBGO01000356.1 coordinate 63,386, forward strand.
CGGGGACGCGACCTGGCTCCACATGACGGACGTGTACGTGGTGTGTGCCGATGGCGGTCAGACCACGCCGTACTGGCTGTCGCCGGCGGGCACGCAGGGCAACCACGGGCCCGTGCCGCCGCTCTTCTTCCAGACGGCGCTCTACAACGGCGACGAGCAGCTGCCCGGCGGGGACAAGTGCTACTGGAACCTCGCGCTCGGCCTCGAGGCCGCTGCGCCCGCGAACTGCACCCTGGTGGTCGACGCGACGGTCAGTAGTGATTCGTGGCTCGAGCGGGCAGGGCAGTCGCCTGCGGATACGGTCTACCCCTACATCCACTACGAGGTGCCCTTCACGAACGCCGAAGGGCTGCTCGCGTGCGACCGCCACGCCCTGGACGCGCCCGACCTGCGCGTCTCGACGGCGTACACCGACTTCGTCGGCGGGACCTTCGCCTACGAGCGTGCGTGCGGGACCGAGCCGGGGGCCATCTCGGAGGCGCCACGGCTCGGCTGCGGCGGGGACCTCGTCGGCCTCGGGCCGACCGACTGCGTCTTCTCGCAGAGCCCGAGCGGCGTCTCGGTCGACTTCGGCGGCACCCGCAGCACCACCTACGGCCTCCCGCCCGGGCTGCGCCTCGGCGGCTGCTGCCTCAACCCCTGCTGCCAGCAGTGAGGGTTCGGCCCCGGGGGGCCGGGCGCCGGATTCTCCTGCCGGGGGCTTCGTCTACGCGAGGAAGGCCGCGAGGTGCTCGCCGGTGAGCGTCGAGCGCGCGGCGACGAGGTCGGCCGGCGGCCCCTCGAAGACGACGCGGCCGCCGTCGTGCCCGGCGCCGGGGCCGAGGTCGATGATCCAGTCGGCGTGCGCCATGACGGCGAGGTGGTGCTCGATGACGAGGACCGACTTGCCGGAGTCCACGAGCTGGTCGAGGAGCCCCAGCAGCTGCGCGAGGTCCGCGAGGTGGAGCCCGGTCGTCGGCTCGTCGAGGACGTAGATTCCGCCGTCGTTTGCCATGTGCGTCGCCAGCTTCAGCCGCTGCCGCTCGCCGCCGGACAGCGTCGGGAGGGGCTGGCCGAGCCGCAGATAGCCGAGCCCGACGTCCGTGAGGTGTCGGAGGATCTTCTGCGCGGCGGGCGTCCGCGCTTCGCCCCGGCCGAAGAACGTCGCCGCCTCGTCCACCGACAGGTCGAGCACCTCGGCGATGTGCTTGCCGCCGACCCGGTAGTCGAGCACCGCCGCCTGGAAGCGCTGGCCCTCGCAGTCCTCGCAGACCGTCGCCACGCCGGCCATCATCGCGAGGTCCGTGTAGATCACCCCGTTGCCGTTGCAGGTCGGGCAGGCCCCCTCGGAGTTGGCGCTGAAGAGCGCGGGCTTCACCCCGTTGACCTTCGCGAACTTCTTTCGGATCGGGTCGAGGAGCCCGGCGTAGGTCGCGAGGCTGCTCCGCCGCGAGCCCCGGATGGGGGTCTGGTCGACCGACACCACGCCGTCGCGCCCGCAGACCGATCCCTCGATGAGCGAGCTCTTTCCCGAGCCCGCGACCCCCGTCACCACCACGAGCACGCCCAGCGGGATGTCCACGTCGACGTCCTGCAGGTTGTGCGCGTGGGCCCCGCGCACCTCCAACACCCCGGTCGCCTCGCGGACCGACGGCTTCAGCCGCGCGCGGTCGCCGAGGTGGCGCCCCGTCAGCGTGCCGCTCGCCCGGAGGCCCTCGACCGACCCCTCGTAGACCACCTCGCCGCCGCCGCTCCCGGCGCCCGGGCCGAGGTCGACCACGTGGTCCGCCAGCGCGATGACCTCCGGCTTGTGCTCGACCACGAGCACCGTGTTGCCCTTGTCCCGCAGGCGCACGAGGAGCTCGTTCATGCGCCGGATGTCGTGGGGGTGGAGCCCGATGGTCGGCTCGTCGAAGACGTAGGTCACGTCGGTCAGCGACGACCCGAGGTGGCGGATCATCCGCACGCGCTGGGATTCTCCGCCCGACAGCGTGCCGGTGGGGCGCGCGAGGCTGAGGTAGCCGAGGCCGATCTCCACGAACGCGTCCAGCGTGTGCCGGAGCGCCGCCAGGAGCGGCGCCACCGTCGGCGCGTCGAGCCCCTTCAGCCACGCCGCGAGGTCGGTGATCTGCAGCGCGCTCGCCTCGGCGATGTTCAGGCCGGCGATACGCGACGAGCGCGCGCCCGCGTTGAGCCGTGTGCCGTCGCAGTCGGGGCACGCCCGGAAGGTCACCGCCCGCTCCACGAAGGCGCGGATGTGCGGCTGCTGGGTCGAAGGGTCCTTCGACAGCATCGACTTCGTCAGCCGCGGGATCAGCCCCTCGTAGGTCAGGTTGATGGAGTTGATCCGGACCTTGACCGGCTCCTTGTAGAGGAAGTCGTGGAACTCCTGCTGCGTGTAGTCGCGGATGGGCTTCTTCGGGTCGAGGAAGCCCGCCTCCTTGTATAGGCGCACGTTCCAGCCGTCGGCCCCGTAGCCGGGGATGGTGAGGGCCCCGTCGTCGAGCGACCTCGCCTCGTCGTAGAGGACCGCGTGGTCGAAGTCGGTCGCCCGCCCCATCCCCTCGCAGCGCGGGCACATGCCGCCGGTCACGGTGAACGTGCGCTTCTCGATGTGGCCGCTGCCGCGCTGGACCTTCATGGCGCCGCCGCCCGTCACCGTCGGCACGTTGAAGGAGAACGCCTTGGGCGACCCGACGTACGGCTCGCCGAGGCGGCTGAACAGGACGCGCAGCATGGCGTCGGCGTCGGTCGCCGTGCCGACCGTCGAGCGGACGTTGGCGCCCATCGGCTCCTGGTCGACGACGATGGCGGTCGTCAGCCCGTCGAGCAGGTCCACGTCGGGTCGCGCCTGGGTGGGCATGAAGCCCTGGACGAAGGCGCTGTAGGTGGCGTTGATGAGCCGCCGGGACTCGGCCGCGAGGGTCCCGAAGACGAGCGACGACTTGCCCGAGCCCGAGACGCCGGTGAACACCGTCAGACGCCGCTTGGGGAGCGCCAGGCTGATGTCCTTGAGGTTGTTGACCCGCGCGCCCTGGACGCGGATCAGGTCGTGGCGGTCGGCGGGGTGGGTCGCGGCCATCACACGCTCCTCTTCGGGGATGTCGGCCTGGCGCGAGATGCTGAGGCCTGACCCTCGGATGTCAAGGCGCCGGCGCGAGCGGCGCCCGGTGCCCCGGTCCGCGCGTCCGGCCCGCCCACCACGCGACCCACGCGCCGAGGAGCGACACC
>SBGO01000369.1 GCA_006226565.1 Deltaproteobacteria bacterium
CTTGGCCGGGGCCGGCGCCGGGGCCGGGGCCGGGGCGGCGGTCGGCGGCGTGTAGCTCGCCGGGAGGCCGATCGCGGGGCTGCCGCCCTGGAGCTCGACCTGCTGGTAGTACGCCGCGGTGCCCCCGCTCAGGACGCGGACCGACGGGGCGCTCGCGCCGAGCTGGTTGAGGACGGCGCCGGCGACCGAGTAGGCGATGGTGCCGTCGCGGTCGACGATGACGACGCGGCTCGCGGCGGGCAGGGCGCCGATCTGGGCGGCGACGCCCTCGGGGGCGACGTTGATGGCGCCGGGGAGGTGGTACTCGGCGAACTGCCACGGGGCGCGGACGTCGATGACCGTGTAGAGGCGCGGGGCGTCCATCATCGCGGTCGACAGGGCGGTCGCGGTGATGACCTCGGGCATCGCCATCGCCGGCCCGCCGTGGGCGGCGGCGGCGGGGGCGTTGGCGGCGATGTGCTCGGCGTCGTCGCCGGTCGTCGGGTAGCCGCTGTCGACCCAGGCGTGCATGCCGCCGTCGAGGCTGCCGATGTCCTCGAAGCCCTCGCGCTCGGCCAGGCCGACCGCCATGCTGCTCCGGTAGGCGGAGTTGCACATCAGGACCATCGGGCGCTTCTTGTCGAGGATCTTGCCGAGGCGCTCGTACTCGTTGACGGGGATGTTGGTGTAGTCGCCGAGGCGGTGGGTGTGGAACTCGTGCTCGGTCCGGACGTCGACGACCATCGGCTCGTTGCCGGTCTTGATCTGCGCGGCGAGCTCGGCGGGGGTGACCAGGCGGCTCTCCTTGAGCTCCTTGCCGGCCTTGGCCCAGGCGTCGAGGCCGCCGCCGAGGTGGCCCTTGATGCGGTCGTAGCCGATGCGGCGGAGGCGGAAGGTGGCCTCCTTGACCTCGGCCTCGTTGCCGACGAGGTAGAGGTCGGCGTCGAAGGGCACGACGATGCCGGTCCAGGTGTCGAGGCGGCCGCGGACGCCGACGTTGATCGAGCCGAAGATGTGGCCGCCGGCGTACTCGTGCTTCTCGCGGAGGTCGAGGACCCAGGCGCCGTCCTTGATGGCGGCGGCGATCTGGGCCGGCGTCTTGGCCGGGGGCACCTCGTCGGTCCACTTCAGGACCGGCGGGCCCTGGCGGTTCATCGCGACGTTGTACTTGAAGTACTGCGGGGCGACGGGGAGGCCGGTGACGACCTTCGCCACGAAGCGCGCGCGCTGGTTGATGAGCATGTACATGTTGGTGTCCTTCTCGGCCTTGATGGTCGAGGAGGTCTCGCTCGAGAGGTTCGCGCCGCAGAGCGAGCCCGCGCCGTGCGCCGGGAGGACCTTGGTCTCGTCGGGCAGGGTCTTGAGGCGCGCGATCGAGTCGAAGGACTTGTTGGCCAGGTACGCCGGGGTGATGTCGCCGCCGACCAGGTCGGGGCGCCCGATGCCGCCGATGAACAGCGTGTCACCGGTCAGGATGTAGGCCGGGTTCGGGGTGGCGTCCTTGACGTGGACGAGGGTCGTCATCGCGTCGAGGGTGTGGCCCGGGGTGGCCCAGAACTCGAGGACGGTGTCGCCGAGCTGGACCGAGTCGCCGTCCTCGAGGGCGCGGTGCGGGAACTTCGAGCCGCTCTCGGCGCTGATGAGGATCTCGGCGCCGACGCGGTCGTGGAGCTCCATGTGGCCGGCGACGAAGTCGGCGTTGGTGTGGGTGAGGATGACGTACTTGATCCGCATGCCGAGGGCCTCGGCGTCGCGGATGTAGTGGTCGACGTCGCGCTGCGGGTCGACGACCGCGGCCTCGCCGCCGGAGCCGACGAGGTAGGTGAGCTGGGAGAGGCAGCCGAGCTCGTACTGGCGGAGTACGAAGTCGCCGTGCTTCTCCTCGAGGGAGAGCTGCGGCGTCGCCGCCTCGTCGCCGTGGGTGCCGGCCTCGGCGTCGCCGGCGGCGAGGGCCGACGGGGCGGCGAGGAGGATGCCGAGCGTCGTGAGAGCTGAGAGTGACGCAGGAATGCGCCGATGACGAGCGTTCATCGAAGACCTCGAGAGAGGGTTGCTGGACAGGTTTCGGAAAGTATGAATGTATGGTTGTATAGTCAATAGCGACTTTTGAAATAGATCAAAATATAGAAAACATGTTCTGATCTTCGATGGTTCTGGGGCGCGGCGTTCCGTCGCACCTCCGGCTCGTGCCTCGCCGCCCCGCCGAGCAGAGGCTGTTCGGACGCTGCTCGGAGGCGGCTCGGGGCGACCGGGCCGGTGGCGTCGGGGCAAAAAAAAGGGCGCCGCCTGGTGGCGACGCCCTCGCTGGCGCGGCGCGGTGGCCGGCGCTACTTCACCAGCTCGTCGAGCCCCTTCTTCAGGTTGTTGGCTTGGTAGCTGTTGAGCGTGAAGACGCTGCCGGCGAGCGGCCCGCCGTCGACCGTGGCGTAGGCGTCGGTGCCGTCGAGCTTGGCGCTGATCGACACGGTGCTCGTCGCCCCGTCCGCCCAGCCGAGCGTCACCCGGGTCACGCCGTCGCCCTCGAGCCCGACGTCCTTCGGGCTCGCGTCGCTGAAGCTCTTGGCCGCCAGCGCCGCCGCCGTCGCCACCACCGTCCGCACGGCGACGTCGTTGGCGGCCTTCCCCTCGGGCACCTGGGTCAGCACCGGCTCGCCGCCCGCCGCCGGGGACTCGTACACCACCGGCTCCGCGACGCCGGGCAGCGTCACGACGATCCGCCGCAGCTCGGACTTGTCACGGCCGCCGAAGAGCTTCTTCTGGCGGAGCTTGTCCGGCGTCGCCTCGAACCGCGTCGCCACGAAGTCCTGCGCCAGGAACGGCGCCGCGGTGGCCGGGTCACCCACGACGCCCCAGCGGCGCCCGTCGTAGGGCTCCTCGGTCATCTTCGGGCTGAAGGCGATGGGCGTCACGCCCGCGGCCGTGGCCAGGCTCGCGCGGATGCCGCCCGTCGCCGTCAGCGCCGCCCGCGCCGCCGCGATCTCGTCGGGCCGGGCCCAGCGCGCGCACGAGGCCTTCGCCAGCGACGGGAGCAGGGTCGAGAGGTCCGCCTGGTAGGGCAGCGCCGGCGACGTGAAGCCCCACGCCGCCCCGTCGCGGGTGACCTCGACCGGCCCCTCCGCCCCCTGGAAGGTGACGGCCGTCACCTCCTCGGGCGCGACGTCGAGCACCTTCTTGTCCTGCACGTCCTCGAGGGTCTTGCGCACCCCGTCCGCCGTGTACGCCGCCAGCTTCATGAGCTCGTCACGCCCGGTGACCCGCGCCCAGACGTCGTCCTTGCCGCCGTCCTGCACGGTCAGCTCGAGCGCCGCGCCGTCCGCGGTCCTGGCCGTGATCTTCCAGACCTCGCCGCTGAGCGCCGTCGCGGGCGCCTTGGCCGCGGGCACGAACGCCTTGGCCCGGAGCGACGCGAAGCTCCGCGCGACCGCGCTCGCCGAGGCGTCGGCGGTCACCCCGGCCGGCTCGCTCAGCGCCCACGCGACCGACGCCGGCTTCGGCGGCTGGCCGTCGTCGCTCGGCGCGGCGTCGACGGGCGCGCCGGTCAGGACGAAGCGCCGCCCGTCCGGCCCGGTGACCGACACCTCGCGGAGCGCGTCGGGCTTCACCGTGAAGACCTTCTTGTCGCGGAGGTTGTCGAGCTTCTCCTCGACCGGCGTGCGCAGGTCCTTGCCGCCGATGCGGTAGACCACGGTCGGGTCGCTCTTGACCATGACCCAGGTGTCGACGTCGGCCTCGGCCCCGCGATTGACCGCGTCGTCGCCCTTCTCGGTGCGCCCGATCCACAGGTCGACGCCGTTGTAGACGGCCCCCTCGCCCGCGGGCGGGGCGTCCTGGTCCGTCCGCCCCTCGTGCCACCGGAGCGTGAGCCCGACGCGCCGCTCCGGCTCGAGGTCGTAGAGCGGGAGGTCCCCCTCCTTGACCCGCGTCGCGTACACGCTCTCGGTCTTCGTCTTGAAGAGCGTGAGGATCTTGTCGACGAGGTACTTCACCGCCGGGGCGTCCACCGGCTCGGTCAGCGTCCACGCGACCGCGTCGCCCGCGCCGGTCCGCACCATCCGGACCTTGCCGTCCGCCCGCTCGAGGATCACCTCGTCGATGGGGTTGGCGATGTCCTCCGGCCCCGACATCAGCGGGCGCTGCTTCTCCGCGTCGAGCTGCTGCTCGGTCGCGTAGCCGCTCAGCGTCAGCCCCGCCGGCCGCGTGTCCTCCTGCTTGCGGGTGGCCACCACCGCCAGCGCGACCAGCGCCAGCGCCACGAACGTCAAGACAAGCGTAGACCGCTTCACAGGGAGAGCCTCCTCTGGCGCGATCGCCGACGCAGGACGTAGGCGAGGCCCGCCAGCAAGAAGAGCAGCGGCGCCACCAGCACCGCGGCGGCCTGCAGCCCGCCGTGGTCGCCGTCCGCCGTGGTCGACAGCGGGCGCGCGACGATCTGCTTGGCGCGGAGCTCCACCAGGGCGTCCCGCTGAATCGACCAGTCGAGCGCGTTGGACAGGAACTGCAGGTTCTCGCCGAGGGTGTGCTGGATCTGCTGCACCTGGTTCGACCAGTTCTGGAAGTTCGCCTGGTACTGCCGGAACTGCTCGATGAAGTCGAAGCTGTCGCCGGAGATCGCGGCGAGGTCGAAGCCGGCGAAGATGACGTCCTTCGACAGCGGCTCGAGGCCGAGGTTCGAGCCGATGACGAGCACCCGGCCGCCCGCGCCCGAGTCGCGCTTCGCGTGCTGCGCGCCGAGGGCCTCGGTCACCGCCGCGTCCTCCTGCTTCGGCTCGGGCTCGAGCGGGTCGGGCTTCTTCTCGGGCGCCTTCGGCGCGTCCTTGCCGGCGAAGTGGCTCGGGAGCGTGCCGCTCGCCACCGCGATGACCGCCGCCGGCGCCGCGACCTTGTCGAGCTTGGCCGCGTCGGGCGTGCCGAGCGGGTCGGCCGCCTTCGCGATCATCTTCTTCTCGAGCGCCTCCTTCGTCGGGAACTGCGCCCCCGGCTCGAGCGGCAGCGACGTGTCGGTCGTCGTGAGGGCGTCGGCCGAGGTCCGCGCCAGCGCCGTCAGCGTCCCGCCCGCGGGCGCCTTCAGCGTCAGCGTGGTCGCGAAGGGCAGGGTGATGGTGTTGGTCGCGCGCACCAGCGGGTCCGACCGGTCGAGGTCGTCGAGGGTCGGCACCATCGGGTACGGGAACTCCTGCGCCTGGAACGGGACGTAGCCCTGGTTCGTCTGCAGGTAGGTCATCAGCGCGATGTCGCCGTGCTTCTTCGGCTCGAGCACCAGCGCCCCGCTCGGCGTGATGCCCCAGGTCGCGAGGAGATCGGTGATGTTGCTCGTGTTCTGGGTCAGCTTCCAGGCCTTCGGGTCGAGCTGCGGCTCGCCGCGCGCGGTGTAGCCCTGGATCTGCACGTCCCACGGGTTGAGGAAGACGACGAGCGAGCCCCCGCCGACCACGAACTGGTCGAGCTGGTAGAGCTGGTAGTCGGTGAACGACCCCTTGGGCCCGAAGACCACGAGCGCCTGCACGTCGTCGGGGATGTCGTCGTCGAGGTCGATCTGCACGATGTCGAAGCCGCGGGCGCGGAAGAGCCCCTGGTTGATCTGGGCGAGCAGGTTGGCGATCTGCTGCTGCATCTGCTGCATCGCCGGGAGCATCTGCTGCAGGATCGGGTTCTTCTGGGTCAGCGCGCCCTCGATCTCCTTGGGGACGAGGGGCTTGGCGTCCGGGAACGGGCAGAAGGTCTTGCCGTCGCAGACGAAGCCGATGCGGCGCCGCCCGGGGGAGTCGACGAGGTCCTGGTACTCGTTCTCGATGGCGTGGCCGATGGCGAGCACGCGCTTGATGCCGTTGACGGCCGCGCTGGTCGCCGCCTGCGGGTCGCTGCCGCCGAGCTGGGTCCAGAACTGGTCGAGGTTCTGCGCGAAGGCGTCGGCGACGAGGGCGACGCGGTCGAGCTGCTCGCTCTTGCCCTTCATGGTGCGGGCCTGCTCGACCGCCCCGGCGATGGCGCCGCAGGTCTGGGTCAGCTCGTCCTTCCGCCCGGTGTAGGCGGCGACCTTGGCCTTCGTGTCCTCGGGGTTGAGGAGCATCATCGCGCCGGAGGGCGCGTCCTGGTCGGGCGCGGCCGCCTCGAGGGCCGCGACGCAGCGCGTGACCGCGTCGTTCACCGCCTCGCCCGAGCGCAGCAGGTCCTTCATCGTGAGGGCGTGCTCGGCCTTGTCCTTGAGGCGCAGCAGGCGCTTGGTGATCTCGAACTCGTAGACCTCGGGGTAGAGCGCGAGGTCGTAGACCTCCATGGCGTTCTTGTAGTTGAAGGTCACGCCCAGGACGTACTCGTCGCGCTTGATGCCGCCCGCTTCGGTGAAGGTGCCGCCCTTGCCCTTGAACGGCTTGAGGCGCGCCTTCTTGCCCTCCTCGACGACGTTGTCGGCGACGTACGTCACGGTGACGCCGGCGCCCGCGACCGCCTTGTACTCCTCGATCTTGTCCTTGAGCTTCTGCCCGAGGCCGAGGGTCGTGAGCGGCGGGCGCCCCGGGGCGGGCGACGGGATCTCGTCGGGGAGCGGGTCGGAGATGAAGACCCGGATCTCGAGCCCGTCGAGGTCGCGCACGGCGTCCTTGGAGGCGTCGGAGAGCAGGTTCACGCCGTACTCGGTCAGGTCCACGCGGCCGTAGAGCTGGTTGCCGAGGATGTTGACCACGACGGCGACGACGAGGGTCAGGACGATGACGAGCGCGGTGTTTCCCGCGCCTGCGACTTTCTTCGTGCGAGCCACTGCGTGTCCTCCCTACTTCCAGTTCCGCGCCTGGAGCGACTGCACGGTGATGACGAGGGCGACGACGACGAAGGACAGGTAGAAGACCACGTCCCGGGTGTCGATGACCCCGCGGGTGATGTTGGCGAAGTGCCCCTCGAAGGAGAGCGCCGCCAGGGTGTCCTGGGCGCCGGCCCAGACCACCGAGACCATCCCGCTGATGGCGTAGAAGAACGCGCAGATGAGCGCGGCGAGCAGGTAGGCGACGATCTGGTTGTCGGTCCACGACGACGCCATCAGCCCGATGGCGAGGTAGGCCGCGCCGAGCAGGAAGAGGCCGAGGTAGCCGGCGACGAGCGCGCCGACGTCGAGGCTCCCGAGGGTCCCGACGATGACCGGCAGCGGGATCGTGGCGATCAGCGTGATGGCGAGGAAGGCGAGGCCGCCGAAGAACTTGCCGAGGGCGATCTGGGTGTCGGTCACCGGCATCGTGAAGAGGAGCTCGATCGTCCCCGAGCGCTTCTCCTCGGCCAGCAGGCGCATCGTGATGGCCGGGATGATGAGGATGAAGATGACCGGGATGACGTCGAAGAGCTTCCGGAGCGAGGCCTCGTTGTCCTCGAAGAAGGAGCGGCCCGTCTGGATGTCGTCCATCGAGAAGAGGTAGACGCCGCAGACGACGAGGAAGAGCGTGATGGTGATGTAGGCGACGGGGCTGTTGAAGTAGAAGCCCATCTCCCGGCGGGCCAGCGCGCCCACGTTGCGCATCGCGTTGGATTTCATGGGTCAGATCTCCCGGGTGAGCTTGCGGAACAGGCCCTCGAGGTCGAGCACCTCGCGCTCGAGGCCGAGGAGGTCCCAGCCCTGGTCGACGACGAGGCGGTAGACCGCGCTGCGGACGTCGGCGCCCTCGTCGGCGCGGACCTCGAGCTGGGTGGCGTCGGGCTCGGCCGCCGGCCGGACGAGCGCCTCGTGGACGCCGTCGAGGGCGGCGAGGGCGGCGCGCGCGGCCTCGGCGTCGACGCCTCGGAGCAGTACGCGCAGGCGCTGGCTCGCGCTCTCGCGCTTCTCGAGGTCGGCGGCGGTGCCGTCGGCGACGAGCTGGCCGTCGTGGATGATGAGCATCCGGTTGCAGGTCGCCATCACCTCGGGGAGGTTGTGGGTCGACAGGATGATCGTGCGGTTCTCGCCGAGGCGCTTGATGAGGTTGCGGATCTCGACGATCTGGTTGGGGTCGAGGCCGCTGGTCGGCTCGTCGAGGATGAGGATCTCGGGGTCGTGGATGAGCGCGGCCGCGAGCCCGACGCGCTGCTTGAAGCCCTTCGAGAGCGTCCCGATGCGCTGGCCGACGCGCGGGAGGATGCCGCACATCTCGCAGGCGGCGCGGATGCGCTCCTCGAGCTTGCCCTTCGGGACGCCGCGGACGGTCGCGACGTGCCGCAGGTAGTCGTAGACCAGCATGTCGGTATAGAGCGGGTTCGCCTCGGGCAGATAGCCCATCAGCGCGCGCACCTTCAGCGGGTCGTCGTTGATGTCGTGGCCGTTCACCGTCACCGTGCCGCTCGACTGCGGCATGTAGCTGGTGAGGATCTTCATCGTCGTCGTCTTGCCGGCCCCGTTGGGGCCGAGGAAGCCGACGATCTCCCCGGGCTGTACGGTGAAGCTGATACCCTTGAGCGCCTTGAAGTCGTCGTACGACTTCGTCAGGTCGCGTACTTCGATCATGGTGTTCCCTCCGCAGCGGCCTGGTTATCTGACGGGGCGCGAAAATATTCCCCGGGCGGGGGACGTCAATAGCACTTTTGGCCGCACGGCGGCCGTCCACGCGGGTGCGAGATCTCGACGGCGGGGCCGCCGTGGGGTACGACGCCGGAGCCCGTCGGGGGGGCACAGGCCCCGGCGGCGCGGACCATGGTCGGAGGATCTCGTGAGCGACGTGAACACGCTGGTGGGGCGCGGTAGCCACTTCGAGGGCAAGATGACCTTCGAGGGCGTGGTGCGAATCGACGGGAGCTTCTCCGGCGAGATCGTGAGCGACGACACCCTCATCATCGGCGAGGGCGCCGAGGTCCGGGCCGAGCTCGACGTGGCCACGGTCGTCATCTACGGCGTGGTCTACGGCAACATCCGCGCCTCGAACTGCGTGGAGCTCCACGCCCCCGGCCACCTCGTCGGCAACATCGTCGCGCCGTCCCTGGTGGTCGAGCGCGGCGCGGCCTTCGACGGCAACTGCCGCATGGGCCTGGCCGACTGGCAGGGCTCCGGGACCGCCGAGGGCGATCCCGCCGCCCTCGGCTACGACGAGGAAGAGGGCTGACGCCGCGGCGTCCGCTCAGCGGATGCCGACGCTCAGGAGCTTCACCGGCAGGTTCGTGTGGCCGTTCTGGTTGAACGCCGCCCCGTGGAACGAGCCGCTGTCCGGGTCGTAGTCGCCGTCGGGGCGGAAGTAGGCCGACGTCGTGTCGTAGCACCAGTAGCCGCAGCCCTTCCAGCAGAGGCTGCTCTGGTAGACGGTGTAGCCGCTGATGAAGAGCCCGGTCTGCATCCAGACGTCGTCGCAGAAGAGGAGCTGGAAGCTGTAGCTCGCCGCCGCCGCCGCGCCGTGGCCGGTGAAGGTGCCCGAGGCGTCGCCCGTGCGGTTCCAGTCCGCCGCCGCCGTCCCGGCGACGAGCGCGCCCGGCGTGTCGCGGCTGAACCAGGCGTAGCGGCTCGCCGGGACGAGCTGGGCCTCGTCGACGTAGAGGACCTCGGTGAAGGGGATGTTGCGGCAGTCGGACCGGTAGCCGTCGGTCCCGTACGGGAACGAGGCGGAGTAGGTGACCTCGCTCCGCATGTGCACGCGCCCGTTGTCGGTCCAGCACATGGTCCAGCCGCCGCCGTCGGTCTCCATGTCGCAGTAGGCCTGGAACGAGGCGAGCACGCCCGCGCCGTCGGGGTCGAGGGTGTAGACGCCGCTCTGGGTGACGCCGCCGTCGTGGAGGGCCTTGCAGCTCGACGCGACCGTGATGTTCTGGCACTGGGCGCCGCCGAAGCCGTCGAGGCAGGTGCAGGTGTCGGGCGCCGTGCAGGACCCTCCGTGCTCGCAGGGCAGGGCGCAGACGGGGGCGGCCGGGAGGCCGGGGGCGAAGCCGTAGCCGAAGGTGTCCGCGCCGCCGCCGGTCTGGCTGTAGGCGGTCCGGACGTCGGTCGTGCCGTCGAAGGACAGCGGCTCCTCGGCGCAGGCGCCGAGGTTCGCCTGCCAGGTCACGAAGGGGTAGACGGCGCCGGCAGCGAGCGTGCCGTCGACGAGGCCGTCGAGGTCGTTGTCCGGGTCGTCGGCGGTGGCGCGGGTGCGGAGCTCGCAGGCGCCGATCGTCCCCTTCACGCCGAGGGCGACGTTCCAGTAGACCTTGTTGGCGGCGACGCCCTCGCTCTGGACGAGCTCGTCGCCGCGGAAGACCGCGACCTGGTAGAGGTAGGTGTCGGCGAGGGTGGCGGTGAGCTGGTCGACCGCGCCGCAGCCGGCCAGGCTGCCGGCGCTGCACTGGTTTCCGAGGACGCCGGCCGGAGAGATCGTGAAGTCCGCGGCGAAGCCGCTCGCCGGATCCGAGCAGTCGAAGGCGAGGTCGTCCATGTAGAGGCTGGTCGCGCGGCCGTCGCCGGTGCCGGCCGTGCAGGCGAAGCCGAGCACCATCGTGCGCGCGCGGGCGCCGCTGGCGTCGAACAGGAGGCGGAGGTCTTCGCCCGGGCTGGCGCAGGTGCCGCTCGAGTCGCCGTCGTCGCAGCAGTCGAGCTTCGCCGAGCAGAAGATGTTGTTGAAGTTGACGGCGATGTCGAAGAAGCCCTGCTGGGCCGGCCGCATGAGCGCCACGTCGAACTGCACCGCCACGTCGGTCCCCTCGACGCACGCGAAGGTCCGGGTGAGGGCGCCGGCGGCGCCCGGCGTGGTCGGGTTCTGGAAGGCGAGCGCGGCCCCCGTCACGCCGCTCGGGTCGCCGTAGGCGAAGCTCCCGGCGTCGGCCGAGGCCACGTCCTGATCGTAGACGCCGACCACCCAGACCTTCACGGTGTTCGGGTTGGCGCCCGCGCCCGCGTCGCAGGGGCCGACGAAGCTGGCGGAGCCGGCGCTGTCGCCGTAGCCGGACGAGGTGATCCGGCGCTGGAAGACCGTCCCCGAGCCGGCGTCCCCGCTCAGCACCTCGAGATCCCAGACGACGTCTCCGACCCCCTCGAGGTTCAAGGCGGCGGCCTGGATCTCGACCCCGGGGCCCGAGAAGCCGCGGCCGTCGTCCACCGCCGAGGGCGCGCAGCCGGTCGGCGCGGCCAGAGCGAGGGCGAGGGAGGACGCGACCGAGAGGCGGCGGCGGAGCGTCATGGGGCACCTGGCGTGGACGGGAACGTCGGCGCGGATTTGCGCCAGCTCAGAATTCTACGGGGCGCCGACCGCGCGCGCAATTCGAGAATGCTGCAGCGCGAAACCCGGTGCGCCGGGCCCGCGGACGGCTACTGCGCGACCGCCCGCCACACCTCGCCGGTGTCGGTGCCGACGTAGAGGGCACCGCGCCAGTAGGCGATCGACTTCGGGGCGATGTAGGTCGCGTCGTCGAAGACGGTCGTCCAGGCGTCGGCGTCGGCGGCGCTGACCCAGGCGCGGACGCGCTTCTCGCCCGGCGTCTCGGGGCGCCAGTCGGTGCCGTCGACCGTCAGCGCCAGGATCTCGCCGGTCGCGTCGACGACGTCGACGTCGACCACGGTCAGGCCCTCGAAGACCTCGATGGCCGTCGCCGTCGCGTCGGGGGCGAACCACCAGGCGCGCTGGACCGAGGGCGACACGCCGAAGTCGCGGCCGCGGACGAGCGCGCGCGCGGGGCCCACGCGGTCGGTCTCGACGACGTACGCCCAGGCGAAGGCGTGGTCGGTGGGCAGGAGCGCGAAGGTCTCGCCGTCCCAGGCGCCGTGGGGCAGGAAGTCGAGGAGGCCCTCGGCGTTGGTGCGGTAGCCGAAGGCCCAGAGCACGTCGTCGAAGGCGAGCAGCCGCGTCAGGCGGCTGTCGCCGGTGCCCTGGTTGTGCACCTGGGCGACGATGTCCCAGCTCTCGAGCGTGTCGGTGGACCGCCACAGGTGGCCGTAGATGTCGCCGGCGTTCCACTCGTCGGGGGTCGAGCCCGAGCCCACCGCGTAGATGGCGCCCTGGAAGCCGGCGACGTCGTGGACGTGGACGCCGTTCTGGACCGTGCGGTGCTTGACCCAGCCGGAGTCGGGCGTGCGGCGGTAGACGTTGCCGAGCCAGGCGTCCTCGGTGGCGTCGACGCCGGCCATCAGGAGGTCGGGGCCGATCTGGCGGTAGCGCTCGAGCTGCTCCTCGTCGCTGACGAGCTCGCGGGCGGGCGTCGCGCTCGCCGGGTCGGTGAAGGCGCGGAAGTCGATGGGGAAGACCCGGCCGAGGTTCAGGTTGGCGTCGCCGAAGCCCAGGTAGAGGCGGCCTTCGTAGGCGCGGAGGTCGTGGATCCCGCGCAGGAACGCCAGGGACTTCACCTCGGCCTCGCCGGCGGCGAGGTAGTCGGCGATGGGGGTCGCCCAGGCCTCGGGCGCGCCGAAGGTCTGCTCGGCGATGGTCGGGGTCGGGGGCGTGGTGTCGGCGCTCGTGTCCTCGGCGACGTCCTCGGAGGCGTCGTTCTCGCCGGTGTCCGCGGCGGCGGTGTCGTCGACGGCGTCGGGCGCGGCGGTGTCCGCGGCCCCTCCGGAGTCCCCTCCGCAGGCGGCGAGGGCGAGGACGGCGAGGAGGGCGGCGGGGGAGGGGAGGCGGCGCATGGCGCCACCATGCCGGACCCGGCGGCGCCTTTCCACCCCTGTCGTCGGCGGGGCGCCGAGGAGCCGTGGTCGGCCAGAGGGGCCGGTGGTACCGTCGGCGCATGGCCACGATGGACCCCGCGCTGCGCGCCTGGCTGTCCTCCGCGGAGAACCCCGCGGCGCGCTACCTCGTGGCGCGGGACCTGGACGATCCGCGGCCGGACGCGGGGACGCTGGCGGCGCTCCGGCGCGAGGTGCTGGCGTGGGCGCCGCTCGGCGCGGTGCTGGCGCTCCAGCGCGAGGACGGGGGCTTCGGCGCGGGGAAGAAGGCGGACGCGCGGGCGACGTTGTGGGCGCTGCGGCTCCTCGGGCGCTGTGGGCTCGACGTCACGGACCCGCCGGTCGAGCGCGCGCTGGCCCATCTGGAGGCCCGCCACGTGGCCGAGGGCGCGCTCTCGTACACGACGGGCGGCTCCGGGGTGCTCCCGTGCTACCTGGGCGTGACGGTCGCCGAGCTCGTGGCGATGGGGGCGCTCGAGAGCCCGCTGGTCCAGGGCTCGCTGGCCTGGCTGGTCGCGCACCAGCGCTTCGACGACGCCGAGGGGCGCGCCGGGGGCGAGGCCGAGTGGGGCTACCGCGCGCCGGCCAACTACGGGTGCTGGCAGTCGGTGTCGTGCTTTCACGGGGTCGCCGGCGCGTTCCGGGCGCTCGCGGCGGTGCCGGCGGAGCGGCGGACATCGGCCCAGCGCGCGCGTCTCGACGAGGCGGTCGGCTACCTTCGGCGGCGTCACCTCTACAAGAAGCGCTCGGGGGCCAAGGCGCTCTTTCGGCACCTGCTCGAGCCGGCGCTGGTCGCCGACTACCGCTCGACCTTGCTCGACCTGCTGCACGGCGTCGCCGACGCCGATCCGCGCCTCGCCTCCGAGGCGTTCGTCCGCGCGGCCATCGCCGACTTCGAGGCGCTCACCGACGGCGGCCGCGTGCCGCTCGCGAAGAACTATGGCCGCGCGCTCATGAGCCCGGTGCCGCTGGAGCCGGTCGGCGAGCCCTCGCGGCTCCTGACGGCGGAGTGGCTCGCGGTCCGCGCGCGGCTCGTGCCCGGCGCCTGACCGACGCGGTCGGCGGCGCCGTCGTCGGATCGCGGTCGCCGGTGTATGACGGTGGGGAGGGTCGGACGCCGTCTCGGTCCACGCCTCGTCCTCGGGCCCGGAGCGAACGATGAGCTCGCGCGTGAGAGTGGCTATCGTGGGCGCCGTCCTGGCGCTCTTCGTCGTGACGCCGTCCGTGGGGGCCGCGCCGCGGGACCTCGCGGCCGAGCGCCTGACCGCCGCGTCCGACGCCTTCGCGGCCGCGAAGGCCGACTACGACGTGGGCCGCGGGGCGATCGAGGCGGTCCACACCTGGTCCGTCCGCTGGCTCGACGCCGAGCCGAAGCGGCCCACCGCGCGGAAGGACCACCTCGCGCGCATGCGGGCCCTCGAGGCCGCGGCCCAGGAGAAGGTCCAGGCCGGCCTCGCGCCCGCCCTCGACGCCAAGGCCGCCGCCTACTTCCGCGTCGAGGCCGAGCTCTGGGCCGCCGAGAAGCCCGCGCGCTGAGTCGCGGGCGCGCCGCCGTCAGTCTGCGATGATCCGCACGACGCGGCGCACCGTCGCGTCCCGCGCGAACAGCGTCCAAGCGCGCCGGCGCCACCCGTCGACCGTGGGGCAGAGGACGCCGTAGACGTCCTGCCCGTCGTCGGCGACGCCGCGGCCCACGACGTCGCAAGCGCCCAGCCACGTGGTGACGTCGCTGCTCTCGCCGTCCGTGGGGGCGAGGATGGCGACGCGGAGCGGGCTCGCTCCGTCGTGGGTGTAGCACTTCGCGCCCAGGCTCCCGCTGACGTGGAGGTCGCGTCCACCCGAGATCGCGATGCGCCGCCCTCCGGCGCTCGGCTCCTCGCAGAGGCGGTCGGCCGCCAGCGCCATCCGCTCGATCGCGACGTCGGCCCCTCGGGGCTCCGGGGGGGCGGTGGACGAGTGGACCGCGTCGGTCGGGGCGATCGCCGCGACGTGGTCGAGGCAGGCCTCGAGCGCCGCGATCTGCGCCTCGGGCAGGCGGC
>SBGO01000120.1 GCA_006226565.1 Deltaproteobacteria bacterium
GTATCAGGCGGCGCTCGCGGTCGCGACGGCGCTGGTGACCCTCGAGCCGACGAACACGACCTGGCGGCGCGACGTCGCGCAGACGCAGGCGCGGCTCGGCCGGGCGGCGGTGGCGGCGCGAGACGTCGCCGGCGCGCGTACGGCGTACGAGGAGGCGGAGAAGATCCTGCAGGCGCTGGTCGATCTGGACGAGAGCCAGGCGGCGTGGCGCGAGGATCTCGAGTCGGTACGCGCCGCGCTGCGCGGCCTGGAGGACGCGCGAGGCGCCGTGGGCCCGGGTGTCGGCCTCCAGCCCCAGCTCCAGCGGGCGACGGGCGGTGGCGTCAAAGCGATGTCGACGCCCGTGCCGCTCCCGGAGCCCCAGCTCCAGCGCTCCGACGACGTGATGCCGGCGCCCCCCGAGCCGCCACCGGAGCCGCTCAAGCAGCGCCAGCGCCCGTCGAAGCTCCGCGGCGCGCCGGAGAAGAAGGAGGTTCCGAAGAACCCCTTCCAGTGAGCGACAGCGTCCTGCCGCGGGCCGAGCTTGTGAAGCCCGCGGTGGGATGCGGGGGGCCCTCGTATCCAGCGCCCGCCGAGCGAGCGGCTAGAACCGAATCAGGTAGACGCCGCCGGCCATGCTGAAGAGGCCGGCCTTCTCGAGCATCTCGGCGAGCCAGTCGATGAGCGCGCCGTGCTCGATGTGGCGCGAGAGCTGGTAGAAGGCGCTGACCGCGACGGCGTCGAGGACCTGCTGGACGTGGGCGTCGCCTTCCGCCGGCGCCATCCCCTCGGCCTCGTCGAGGGCCGTCTGGAGCTGGGGCGCGCTGTAGATGACGAACTTCTGCACCGCCTGGAGCGCGAGGTAGCGGAGCGTGTAGGTCAGGAGATCCTTCGCCTCGGTCGGGAGGCGGTGGACCCAGTTGTGGATCGTGTAGTTGCGCAGGAACTGGTCCATGCGCGCGCCGATCCGGGCGCGGACCCGGTCCCGCCGGCGGCGGTACTCGGTCCAGACCTCGCCGATCGTCATCATCACCGACTCGGACTGGTCGGCCGCCGCCTGGTCGTGGGACGCCTCGTCCTCGGCGCTCGGGAGGATGGTGCGCAGGCGCACGTAGCTGCCCGTGACCGAGTTGGCGAGGTTGTTCCAGTTCGAGCGCGCGTGGCGCGAGTGGTGCGGACGGACCATCGCGCGGACGATCCACAGCGTCACCGACGCCGGGGTCTCGATCTGCGCGAAACGACGAAGGATCTCGCTCTTCACCTGGGCGTCTCGCAGGAGATTCATCTCACGCTGCACTAACGTCAGGTCACCCCGGGCGGTCTGCTTTTGCAGCACCTCGTTGGTGCGCTTTGCGAACCAGAGCATCAGGAAGAGGCGGTCTTGCAGCGGAACGGTGTCCTCCCGGAGCAGCTCGACGACCAGGTCGCGGGTCTCCACGACGGCGCGGTAGAAGGGACGCACGTCGCGCGTGTCCATGCCCGTCTGGAGCTTCGGGCGATCGACCTCGTCGAGCGACAGCGGGACGACGTCGGCCGCGTCGGTGTGGAGGATGAGCTGGCGGGTGAGCTCCGGGCAGGACGGCGTCGCGGTCAGCTCGATGTGATCCCCGACCCGCTTGAGCTTGCGCGGGTAGATCGCGCAGACGTCCGAGAGCATCTCGTGGCCGAAGTGCTTGTGGATCTCGCAGAGGTTCCGCTCGTCGAGCATCGGACAGGCGTCGTCCTTGCCGTGCCGAATCTGATAGCGCGTCCCGGTCTGCTTCTTCTTGCTGCCGGGGATGATCTTGATGGACGAGGCGAGGCGCGGCGCGATGTCCTTGGCCGAGAACTGCGCCGCGACCATCATCTTGCGGTAGGTCTCGGCGTCGATGTCGACCCGCCAGCCGTAGCAGCAATGATCCTCGCAGTCCGGCCCGATGCACCCGAAGCGGGTCATGTAGCGGAGCTGCAGGTGCTGTCCGTCGAGCTCTTCGAGCATGCTGGCGACCTCCGGCGGCGGCGTCGCCGCGTCCTCGATACCTTACCCGTCCCACCGTCAGCGCCAAGCACCGCGCTGCCGAGAGATCGCAGAGACGGGTCGCGGGGGCCTCTGCTGCCCCTCGGGTGTGACATCCTGTGGCATCGCGAAATGGGTCACAGGTTTCGCGGGATAGGCGCATCGCGGAGATCCTGCGGTTTGGGAAAAAAGATATCCGAACTGTTCTCACACTTCACTTCGGCTGCTGTTTTCGGGACTATCCCAACGCGCGATTGGCCAGAGGAGGGTTCATGCGGCGTGCAATGACGGTGACGGTTGGCCTTGGACTGGTGCTGTTGGCGGCTTGCGGTGGAGACGGTGGCTTCACCCAGGGCGATGCACCGAGCCTCGAGGTCAATGACGGCACCAACCCGGTCAGCCAAAACGGAACCGTGACGGTGGCGGCGAACGTGCCCACCCGTATCAGTGTCTCGAACACCGGTACGGGCGCGCTCGAGATCAAGCAGATCGTGCTGTCCAGCTCGGTTGACGGGGCCTTCACCCTGTCGTCGCTGCCGATGCCGACCGCGGACGAGCCGATCTACGTCTACCCCGACGACTACGCGCACGAGTTCACCCTCATCTACACGCCGGTGGCGGGCTCGATCCGGCCGACCGCGACCGTGACCCTGGTCACGAACAAGACCATCGAGGGGACGGAGACCTTCAAGTTCGAGGTCAGCCCCGAGGTCGCGACGCCGCGTCTGCTCGTGCAGCCCCAGGTGGTCGACTTCGACACGGTCAGCGAGGGGGCCTCGTCGACCAAGGCGGTGGCCCTCCTCAACACCGGCGCGGTCGACCTCGTGATCAGCGGCTTCTACCTCAGCGGCAGCCCCGGCTACACGGTGGACTTCGCCGGCCAGAGCTACGTCGTCACGGCCGAGACCGCCTCCACCGGCATCACCCTGGCCACGCCGGTGACCATCGCCAGCGGCGCGTCGCAGCACCTCGACATCACCTACACCGCGAGCGGCCCCGAGCCGGCCGAGGGCGAGCTGACCCTCCTCTCCAACGACCCGAACTCGCCGACCGTCATCCAGATGTACGCGAACGTGGCCGGCCCCTGCATCCAGGTCAGCCCGACCCGCGTCGACTTCGGCGGCAAGCTCGTCGGCCAGCAGTCGACCATCAACCTCCAGATCCAGTCCTGCGGCGACCGCGCCCTGACGATCTCCAACGTGCAGTGGGTCGACGACGGCTTCGGCATGTTCGCCATGACCGACATCGCCCTCGGCACCCTGCCGGTCGACCTCGAGCCCGGCCAGACCCTCTACCTGCCCATCATCTACACGCCGGTCGCGGTCTCGCCGGTCGGGTCGAGCGGCTCGCCCGAGCTCGACGAGGGCATGCTCCGCATCACCTCGAACGCCTACATCGCCAACTACGACGTCGAGGTCAGCGGCTTCGGCACCGACGGCAGCTGCCCGAACGCCAACATCACCGTCACCGAGGGTGAGGAGGTCATCCCGCAGACGACGCTGCACCTGAGCGCCGCCGGGAGCGCCGCCACCAACGGCGCCATCACGGGCTGGGAGTGGTCGGTCGTGCAGCCCTCCGGCTCCGCGTCGGTCTTCCTGCCGAGCCCCTACGTCGAGAAGCCCACCTTCGAGGCCAACGTCGTCGGCGAGTACATCTTCCGCCTGAAGGTGTACGACGCGCTCGGGACCGTCTCTTGCGAGGAGGCGACCTACACCGTCTACGTCACCTCGCCGGAGGCCATCCACGTGGAGCTCCTCTGGACGACCCCGGGCGACGTCGACGAGACCGACACCGGCTACACCGCCTTCGGCGAGTCCGTCGGCTCCGACGTGGACCTCCACTTCCTCCACCCGAACGCCATCAACGCGTTCAACCCGACGGGCTGGTTCGACAGCCGCTACGACTGCTACTGGTCGGACACGGCCCCGAACTGGGGTGGCGCCGGCGCGACCGACGATCCGAGCCTCGACCGTGACGACACCGACGGCGCCGGGCCCGAGAACCTGAACCTGGCCTTCCCCGAGAACGGGACGAGCTACAAGGTCGGCGTCCACTACTGGGACGACTGGGGCTACGGCATCAGCTTCGCCACCATCCGCGTGTACATCTACGGGCAGCTGCGGATGCAGTGGGCGAACGTCCAGCTCGTGAACTTCGACATGTGGGACGTGGCGACCATCGCCTGGCCGTCCGGCTCGGTGACCAAGCTCGAGGGCGGCGGCAGCGGCTCGAACCAGCCGGTCATCACCCACGACTACCCGGTGCCCTTCTTCTAGGATCCACCGAGCTCCAAGACGAAAAGGGCGCCCCAACGGGCGCCCTTTTCATTTCCGGGGAGGCGACGAGCCGCCGGTCAGCCAGCGCGGTGGCGCTCGAGGAACTTGCGGATGAGCTTGCCCGTGACGCGGGGGCGCTCGACGGTCGAGAGGTGCCCGGTCATCGGCACGACCTCGAGCCGCGCGTTCGGGATGGCCGCCGCCAGGGTGCGCGCGTAGACCGGCGGCGTGGCGACGTCCTCGTCACCGACGACGACCAGCGTCGGCGCGGTGATCTCCCGGAGCCGCCGCGTCACGTCGTCCCGCGTCACCACCGCCTGCACCGCGTGCGCGACGGCGCGCTTGTCGAGCTTCTGCATCGACGCCTCCCACTGGGCGACGATCTCGGGGTGCTCGCGGAGGAAGGTCGCGCCGAACATCACCGCCGCCGCCTGCCGCGTCAGCCACGGGCGCGGCCCGAAGAGGCGGGCCGTGGTCGCCAGCGCCGTGAAGCGGGCCCTCGCAGCCGACTTCTCCCGGCTCGCGCTGGTGTCGAGGAGGACGAGCGACCGGACCCGGTCCGGGTGCGTCATCGCCAGCCGCATCGCGGCCATGCCGCCCATGCTGAGCCCGACGATGCTGGCCCGGTCGACCTTCAGCGCGTCCATCACGCGGAGGTAGTCGTCCGCCTGGTCGTACATCGAGTACGCGCGGCGCGGGGCGTCGCTCCGGCCGTGGCCCCGGAAGTCGACGTTGAGGACGTGGTGGTCCTGCGCCAGGTCGTTGACCTGGTCGACGAACATGCGCCCGTCGCAGAGCAGGCTGTGCCCGAAGAGGACGGACGCGCCGTGGCCCCGCCCGAGCTCCTCGACGTAGAGCGAGGCCGAACGGGCGAAGCCGATGCGGTGGACCTCAGCCACCGGCTCGCAGCGCGTGCAGGAAGGCGACGGCGAGGTTCTCGGACACCTGGGTCCGGTAGCGCGCCGTCGACCGGATGTCGTCGATGGCCGCGACCTCGTGGCGCGCGGCCGCGGCGACGGCGGCCTCGAGCCCGGCGTCGTCGAGCCGGGCGCCGGTCAGCGCCGCCTCGAGCGCGCTCGCGATGAGCACGGTCGGCGCGACCGAGCCGAAGCCCACGCGGACCTCGGCGACGCCGCCGTCGGAGAGGCGGGCGCACGCCGCGAAGCAGACCTTGGAGATGGCCTGGTAGGCCCGGGTCCCGACCTTCCGGTAGAAGTGGACCCAGCCCTCGCTCGCTGGCCGCCGCGGGACGCGGATGGAATGGATGAGCTCGCCGGGCCGCAGATCCATCTGCTTGTAGCCGGTGTGGAAGCCCCGGTACGGCACCGTCCGCGTGCCCGCCGCGGAGACGAGGGTGAGCTCGGCGCCGTAGGCGACCAGCGCCGGCGGCGAGTCGGCCGCGGGCGAGGCGTTCGCGATGTTGCCGCCGAGGGTGCCCCGGTTCTGGATGGCGAGCGCGCCCGTCTCCCGCGCCGCCTGGGCGAGCATGGGGAGGTCGGCGTTGATCACCGCGTGGTCGCGGATCTCGGAGTAGGTCGTGAGCGCGCCGATGGTCACGGCGTCGTCGTCGACCGTGATGCCGCGGAGCTCGGGGAGCCCGTGGATGGAGAGGTAGCGCCCCGTCGGGAGCTTGCCGGCCTCGAAGAGCACCATCAGGTCGGTGCCCCCCGCCATCGGCGTCCACACCCCCGGCTCGTCCGCCAGGAGCGTCAGCGCCTCGGCGAGCGTCTCCGGCGCCACGACGTCATAGCTCGCGACGTTCGCCCTCACGAGGCACCTCCCTCGCCGGCGGTGGCGGCGTCCTGGCGGGCGCGGATGGCGCGCGCGGCCGTCTCCACCGAGTCGAAGATCTTCATGTAGCCGGTGCAGCGGCAGAGGTTGCCGGCGAGACCCTCGCGCACCTCCGCCTCGGTCGGCTCGGGGTGCTCGCGCAGCAGCGCCACCGTCGCCAGCACCATGCCCGGGGTGCAGATCCCGCACTGCGCGCCGCCGGCGTCGATGAACGCCTGCTGGACGGCGTGCAGCTCGGCGCCGCTCGCCAGCCCCTCGATGGTCTCGATCTTGGCCCCGCGGGCCTGGATCGCCGGCACCAGGCAGGTGTTGACGAGGCGCCCGTCGACGAAGGCCGAGCAGGCGCCGCACTCGCCCTCACCGCAGCCCTCCTTGGTGCCGGTGAGGCGCAGGTCCTCGCGGAGCACGTCGAGCAGGCGCGCCATCGGGTAGGTCTCGACGGTGCGCTCGACGCCGTTGACGGTGAAGGTGACGGCGACCTTGCCGACAGCGACCTCAGCCATGGTGGGCCTCGCTTTGGGACGACGCGGCCAGCATCGCCTCCATGATGTCCTCGGGGAGCGCCGGCGCGCGGTTGAGCGACACGCCGATGGCGTCCTCGATCGCGTTCAGGATCGCCGGGGCCGGGCCATCCATCGGCAGCTCGCCGACGCCCTTCGCCCCCGACGGCCCGTACTTGAACGGGACCGAGTGGAAGTAGACCCGAATCGGCGGCACGTCCGCCGCCGTCGGGATGATGTAGTTGGTCATCTGGTTGTTGGCCATGTGGCCGTCGCGCCAGTCGACCCCCTCGTAGACGGCCCAGCCGATGGCCTGCGCCACCCCGCCCTCGACCTGCCCCGCCGCGAGCAGCGGGTTGATGAGGGTGCCGATGTCCTGGACGGCCACGAAGTCGGTGACCCGGGCGGCGTAGGTGAGGGTGTCGACCTCGACCTCCGCGATGTAGGCCGCCCAGCCGTAGGCCGCGTAGGCGGCGCCGCGGTAGTGCTTGTCGTCCCACACGATGCCGGGCGGCTGCTTGTACTTGCTGTAGACCCGCAGCGTCCCGAAGCGCTCGCGGTAGGCGTCCACGGCGGCCGCGAACTGCTCGGCGCTGTAGTCGGCGCCGAGGAGGCCCGCGTCGCGCAGGGTGTGGATCAGCGACTCCGCCGCGTCCTGCACCAGGCGCCCGACCACCATCGTCGTCCGCGAGGCCACCGTCGGGCCGCTGTCGGGGACCCGCGCCGTGTCGGGCTGCGCGACCTCGACCAGCTCGTAGGGCAGGCGCAGCGCGTCGGCGGCGATCTGCGAGAAGATGGTGTTCGTCCCCTGGCCGATCTCGGTGCTCGCCGCCAGGACCGTGCAGCGCCCGCCCGGCCCGGCCTCGATGCCCACGACCGAGGCCAGGTAGACCTCGCCGGAGCCGGTGAAGCCCGAGCCGTGGAAGAACGTCGCGAGCCCCATGCCCTTCTTGACGGTGTTCGCCGGGTCCGCGTTGTGCGCGGCGAAGGCCGCCTTCTTCTCGGCCCAGCCGGCCTGCGACAGCGCGTCGTCGAGCATCGCGCCGAGGTCGATGGCCTCCTCGATGACCTGGCTCGTCGCCGTGGTGTCGCCCGTCGCCAGCAGGTTCCGCCGCCGGAGCTCCTCCGGGGCGATCCCGAGGGTGCGGGCGATCTTGTCCATGTGCCGCTCGAGGCCGAAGATCGACTGCGGCGCGCCGAAGCCGCGGAACGCCCCGTGCGGCGGGTGGTTGGTCGCGACCGCGCGCGCGACGACCCGCGCGTTCGGGCAGCGGTAGGGCCCACAGGCGTGGATCGTGCCGCGCGAGAGCACCACCGCCGAGAGCGTCGCGTAGGCGCCGCCGTCGAGCGCGAAGTCGACGTCCATCGCCACCAGCTCGCCGTCGCGCGTGACGGCCGTGCGGTGGCGCGTCCGCGACGGGTGGCGCTTGGTCGTGGCGGCGAGGTCCTCGGCCCGGTCGTAGATGAGCTTCACCGGCACGCCGCCGGCCTTCCACGACAGCAGCGCCGCGTGTCCGGCGATGATGGAGGGGTACTCCTCCTTGCCGCCGAAGCCGCCGCCGGTGACCGTCTGGACCACGCGGACCTGCTCGGCCGGGAGGTCGAAGAGCGGCTTGAGCGCCTTGTGCACGTAGTACGGGCACTGGAGCGAGCCCCAGACCGTCACCCCCTGCCCGGGCGCGGCCACGGCGATCATCCCCATCGGCTCGATGTACATCTGCTCCTGGGCGCCGGTCTCGTAGGTCCCCTCGACGATGACGACGTCGTCGCGCGCGAAAGCCGCGTCCACGTCGCCCTTGCTCACGTCGAAGCGCTTGAAGACGTTGTCGTCGCCGAAGAGCACGGTGTCCGCCCGGAGCGCGTCCTCGATGGCGAAGACCGCCGGGAGCGGCTCGACGTCGATGTGGACGTGCTCGCGCGCCTCCGCGAGGACGTGCTTGTCCGGGTGGGCGAGCAGGAGCACCGGCTCGTCCGGGTGCCGGATGACGTCGTCCGCGAGGAACGGCTGGTCCTCGATGAGCATCGCCACGACGTTCCGGCCCGGGATGTCCTTCGCGGTGACGATGACGAACTCGTCCCACGGGACGCCCGGGTCGAAGCGGACCCCGAGGATCTTCCCGCGCGGCACGCTGCTCCGCACGGTGATGCCGTGGATCATGCCGTCGAGGACGATGTCATCGACGTAGAGCGAGCGTCCCGTGACCTTGTCGACGCCCTCCTTACGGGGCACGCTTTGGCCGACGTACTTCCCCATGTCACCTCCACGCGGCGCGCGAACGGCGGCCCGCGCGTCGCCACGCACCCCTGTCGCTAACCGACGGGGCCTCGAGTGTCAACGCAACTGGCCGCCCGCTCACGTCGCGACGAGCACGACGACAGCGCGGTCTGCGACCAGATAGCTGGTGCCCTCGACCGGCTCGCGGGTGCCGACCGGGACGATGTCGTCCGGCGTGGCGAGCGAGGTGTCGATGGCGCGGTGCCAGCGCCGGCCCGGCGGGGGCGGCGGCAGCTCGAAGCGGAGCGGCTCGTCGTGGGCGCTCACCAGGATGTGGAGCGGATCGTCCCCGGGGCCGTCGAGGCCGTAGGAGAGCGTCCGCGAGCCCTCGCTCCAGTCGGGCTGGCCGACCTTGACGCCGTGCCACGCGACGGTGACGCGACCCCAGCGCGACGCGCCGCGCGTCTCGGCGCCGATGGCGTACTTCTGCGGCGCCAGGTTCGGGTGCCCGCGGCGGAACCGGATGAGCTCGCGGGTGAAGCGGTGGAGGTCGGTCTGCTCCTCCATGCTGCCCCAGTCGAGCCACGAGATGGGGTTGTCCTGGCAGTAGGCGTTGTTGTTGCCGCGCTGGGTGCGCGCGACCTCGTCGCCCATCAGCAGCATTGGCGTGCCGTGCGCCAGGAACAGGAGCGCCAGCAGGTTCTTCATCTGGCGCAGCCGCAGCGCCGCGATGTCGGGGTCGTCCGTCGGCCCCTCCTCGCCGTAGTTCGACGAGATGTTGTCGTTGTGGCCGTCGGTGTTCTCTTCGCCGTTGTCGTAGTTGTGCTTGCGGTCGTACGAGACGAGGTCGGCGAGGGTGAACCCGTCGTGGGCGGTCACGTAGTTGATGCTCTGGTGCGGCTCGCGCCCGTGCGCCTCGTAGAGGTCGGCGCTCCCGAGCAGGCGCGCCGCGGTGGCGCCGGCGTAGCCGATGTCGCCGCGCACGAAGTGGCGGAGGTCGTCGCGGAAGCGCCCGTTCCACTCGGCCCAGCGCTCGCCGGGGAAGCTCCCGACCTGGTAGAGGCCGGCGGCGTCCCACGCCTCGGCGACGAGTCGGGTGTGGATGAGGAGCGGGTCCTGCTCGATCTCCCACAGGAGCGGCGGCTCGCGCATCGGGCGGCCGTGGGCGTCGCGCGACAGGGCGCTCGCGAGGTCGAAGCGGAAGCCGTCGACGTGCATCACCTCGACCCAGTAGCGGAGGCTGTCGAGGATGAGCCGCCGCACCATCGGGTGGTTGGCGTTGATGGTGTTGCCGCAGCCGCTGAAGTCGGCGTAGCGGGAGCGGTCGTCGGGGTCGAGCAGGTAGTAGACGGCGTTGTCGAGCCCGCGGAAGGAGAGGCTCGGGCCGCGCTCGTCGCCCTCGGCGGTGTGGTTGAAGACCACGTCGAGGAAGACCTCGAGGCCCGCGCGGTGCAGCTCGCGCACCATCTCGCGGAACCCCGTGAGGTGGCGCATCTGCGTCCAGTCCTCGGTGTAGTAGCCGCGGTGGGGCGAGAAGAACCCGATGGGGCTGTAGCCCCAGTAGTTCGTCAGGCGCTTACCGTCAACCGGGTTGACATTGTCGACCTCGCGCTCGTCGAACTGGAAGACCGGCATGAGCTGCACGGTCGTGATGCCCAGGTCGAGGAGGTAGGGGATCTTCTCGATGACGCCGGCGAAGCTGCCGGGGTGCGGGACGCCGGCGCTCGGGTCGCGGGTGAAGCCGCGCACGTGCATCTCGTAGACGACGCGCTCGCGGTTGCCGTAGCGGGGGGCGACGACGCCCTGCCAGTCGAAGTCGTGGGGGTCGACCACGAGCGACTTCATCGCCGAGCGCGCGTTCTCGATAGGCTCGCAGGCGGCGGCGCGCGACCAGTTGTCGCCGTAGACGATGGCGTGGGCGTAGGGGTCGAGCAGCACCTTGCGCGGGTTGAAGCGGTGCCCGTGGGCGGGGTCCCACGGCCCGTGGGCGCGGTAGGCGTAGACCTGGCCCGGGCCGACGCTGTCGACGTAGACGTGCCAGTAGTTGAACGTCCGGTGGAGCCGCGGGTGAAGCGGAATCACCTGCCGCGGTCGCGGGTCGTCGTAGCGGTCGAAGAGCAGCAGCTCGATGAGGGTCGCGTGCTGCGAAAAGACGGAGAAGTTCACGCCCCCCTCGACGATGGTCGCGCCGAGAGGGAGCGGCTCGCCGACGCTCGTCTGATAGGGTCCGCTTTCCACCCGCCGAATGTGGCCCAGGGGTGTGCAATGCGCAATCACGAACCCACGCGGGGTGCGAAGAGCGCGTGGCAGTGGGGGATGCGAATCAGCTTTCGCAGTTGGGCGATTGGTGTAAGATCCGCGGGCGCTGGGCGTGGAGCCCAGCATCATCAGTGAGGATTCTGCCATGAAGCTCCGCATTCTCGTCGCCCTGGTGGCGGCTTGCACACTGAGCGCCGGCGCCTGCTCGAAGAAGGCGGAAGAGACGCCCGCGCCCGCCGCCGAGACCGCCCAGGCCGACGAGGCGAAGGCCGACGAGGCCAAGGCTGACGAGGCGAAGGTCGACGAGGCCAAGCCCGACGAGGCCAAGGCTGACGAGGCGAAGGCCGACGAGGCGAAGGCTGACGAGGCGAAGGCCGACGAGGCCAAGGCGGACGAGGCGAAGGCCGAGCCGGCTGCGGACGTCGCCGGTGACCCGATGAAGCGCGCGCTCGACCTGCAGCGCAAGGCGCTCGAGATTCTCAAGAACAACAAGACCGACGCCAAGGCGGCGGCGGCGGCGCTCGAGGTGTTCCAGAAGGAGAACGTCGCCGAGATCGAGGCCCTGAAGAAGGACCTCGAGGCGATGGAGGCCAAGCTCAAGGACGACCCGTCCGCGGCGATGGCGATGCTCCAGAAGTACACGACCGAGCTGCAGGAGATGCAGAAGCTCACGATGGACCTCATGAAGGAGGCCCCGGAGCTCCTGTCCTCGCCCGAGGTCGCGGCGGCGATGGCGAAGTTCTCCCCCGACTCGGACGGCGACGAGGTCGGTGAGGACGGCGGCGACATGGGCGGCGACGAGGCCGTCACCGACGAGGGCGACGAGGCCGTGCCGGCCGCCAAGCTCTCCGACGAGGACAAGTCCCTGCTCGAGGAGGCCCTCGTCGCGCAGGAGAAGATGATCGAGATCCTCGAGGCGAACGCCGCCAACCCCGACAAGGCCGGCGAGGAGCTCGCCAAGTACGTCGAGGACAACAAGGACAAGCTCACCAAGCTGACCGACCTCCAGAAGCGCCTCGCCGGTGACCAGGCGGCCGCGATGGAGTTCGCCCAGAAGAACATGCCCCGCATCACGGCGATCGCCACGAAGCTCTCCGAGCTCGTGAAGAACAACC
The DNA here is from genome assembly GCA_006226565.1 of Deltaproteobacteria bacterium. Lineage (GTDB taxonomy): Bacteria > Myxococcota_A > UBA9042 > PHBI01 > PHBI01 > PHBI01. The sequence continues at coordinate 12,132 of SBGO01000120.1, forward strand.
CGACCATCCTCACCAACGAGAAGGTCGCGGCCGCGATGGCCAAGCTCAACGGCGCCGAGTAGCCCGAGAGCGCGAGACGACGAAGGCCGCGGGGGCGTCTGCTCCCGCGGCCTTCGTGTTTCTGGCGTCCGTGTCGGCCGCCGCTCCGAGGGGCGCCGCTTCGTGGACGCTCGAGCGGGCTCTACCGCTTGATCTCGCGGGTGACCTTCTCGCCCTTGCGGACGAAGGTCGCGACGAGGGTCTTGCCGTCGGCGGCGAAGGCGATCGGGGCCGCGTCCGGCACCGGCTTGCCGTGCAGATCCGTCGGCGGCGGCCCGGGCTCGGTGAAGAGCAGCACGCCGTTGCCGAACTCGCCCATCTCGTAGACCGAGTCGTCGGCCCCGACCCCGCGGAGGTACAGGACCCCGTAGGCGTCGTAGGTCGGCGAGGTGAACTCGTCCCAGTGCTTCGTCTTGCCGCTCGGCACGTCGACGAGCCAGAGCCCGTGCCCGCCGATGGCGACCTGGTTCCCCTTCGGGGTCACCGCCACGTGGCTCACCGCGTGCTTCGCCTCCCCCGTCAGGCGCACCCGCCAGCCGTCCGCGCCCAGCAGCCACGCGTCCGACACGCAGCCCGGGTTGCACTCGTTGACCGCCGTCAGGACGGCGAACCGGCCGTCCGCCGTGCGCGTGAGCCGGTGGCCGAGCGAGACGCGCGGGTTCGGCACCACGCCGACCTGCCCCCGGGCGACGATCTGCGCCTCCGCCCGCCCGAGCCCCTCGCCGGAGAAGATCTGCGAGAGCTCGACCGCCTCGCCGTCGTCGAGGGCGATCGTCTCGCCGGTCTCGAGGACGCGCATCGCCACCGTGCCGCCGAGGCTCTCCGCGACGATCGTCGCGCCGTCCCCCGGCATCTGCCACGTCGGTGTCGGCACCGGGTCTTCGCCGACGGGCTTCACCACCTGGCTCGTCGAGCCCCCGCAGGCCGCCGTTCCCATCACGGCCAAAGCCGCGATCCTCATCGCTCGCATCGCGTTGCTCATCTCAGTCTCTCGAGACGTTCGTGGGTTCTGGAGGGCCCATTCATACCCGACCTCCGGCATCGCGCCAGGATCTTTGTCCCCGTTCCGTTTCCGCGCCCCGCAAAAAGGGTGAACTCCTGGACGCTCCACCGACCCGACCGTACCTTCTCGCCCGATGCTCGCGATTCTCCTCGCGTTCGCGCTCGCGACCGCTCAAGCCCCCTCGATCCCCGCGCCGGTGTCCGTCGCCCACTGGGATCTCGACGGCGACTTCGCCTCGGCGAGCGGCGCCCCGGAGCTGGTCCCGACCAGCCTCTACCGCGGCGGACGGGCCGCCTACCGGTTCCAGACCGCCGATCTGGACGGGCACCCCGCTCGCGTCCTGCGCGTCTCGCCGGCGACCGCGCTGCGCCTGCGCCACGGCCTCCTCCCCAACGGCGGCGGCCGCCTCGTCAACAGCTACACCCTCATCGCCGATCTCCGCGTCGGCCCGCGCTCCCGCCGCGGCTTCGTCGGCGTCCTCCAGACCCACGGCCTCAACGTGAACCAGGCCGATCTCGGCCTCGACCTCCACCGGGGCGTCGGCCTCGTCGACGTCTTCGGCGGCCAGGTGACCTGGGGACGCTGGTACCGCCTCGCCCTCGTCGTCGACGTCGCGCGCGGCACCGCCACCGCCTACCTCGACGGCGTCCCGGTCGCCTCCCGCCCGGTCTCCCGCGACGGCCGCTACGCCCTCGAGCCCGAGGCGCTCCTCTTCGCCGACGACGACATCGAGCTCGGCACCCTCGAGCTCGACACCCTCGAGCTCCGCGACGCCCCGCTGAGCGCCGAGGCCATCGCCGCCCTCGGCCGCCCCGGCGAGCGCCCCCTGCACGCGCCGCCGCCGCCGCTCTTCAAGGTGACCGCGCCGACCGCCGGCGAGCCCCTCGACGCCGCCGGCGTGGCGGACATCCGCTGGGAGGTCCTCGCCGCACCCCACGGCGACGTCCGCGTCGTCCTCACCCGGGACGGCGCGCCGGTCCGCGCGCTCGCCACCGTGCCGCTCGCCCGCCGCGGCTTCGTCTGGCACGTCGACAACGACCTCCCCCCGGGTGACGGCTACGCCATCCGGCTCGAGTGGCTCGGCCCGGGCCACAACGTCGCCACCTCCGCGCCCTTCGCCATCCTCGGCGGCGCCCCCGGCCTCCCGGCCATCCCCTCGCAGCTCGTCACGAACGGCCGCTTCGAAGACGCCTTCACCGCCTGGCAGACCGCCACGGGCGCCCCGCAGCTCCGCCGCGGCGACAGCGGCGACGGCGGCGCCACCGTGCTCTTCGGCGGCCCCGACGACTACACCCTGGTCCAGGAGGTCCCGCTCGACGCGCGCGGGATCGACGCCGCCCGCGTCGCCCGTGGGCTCGCCCTCGACGCCTCGGTCCGCCTCCGCGCCCGCGAGGCGGCCGGCCGCT
>SBGO01000580.1 GCA_006226565.1 Deltaproteobacteria bacterium
GCGCCGGCAGGATCGGCGCGTCGCCGCCGTCGGGCCGGCGCAGCGCGGCCGTCTCGCCCGCGCCGTTCGTCAGCGACCAGCCGGCGAGGTCGAGCGCCGCGTCGGTCGCGTTCGTCAGCACCACCCACTGCCCGTAGCCGGGCTCGTCGCCGCCGACCAGCGGCACCAGCATCACGCGGGTGACGAGCACGAGCGGCGCCACCTCCGCGCAGCCGACCGCGAGGTCGCACGCCTCGCCGAGCGCGCACGTCCCGTGGTCCGGCGTGTGGGTCACCCCCGCCGCCGGATCGCACGCGTCGAGGGTGCAGGCGACGCCGTCGTCCACCTCGATCGCCGCGCCCCCGGCGCAGGTGCCGCCGGCGTCGCAGGTCTCGCCGGCGGTGCAGGCGTCGCCGTCCTCGCACGCCCCGACGAAGGGCGCGTTGTGACAGCCTTCCTCCGGGTCGCAGAAGTCCGCCGTGCACGGGTCGCCGTCGTCACAGTCGTCCGGCGCGCCCGCGCAGCCCCCACCCTCGCCGCAGACGTCGCCGGTCGTGCAGCGGTCGCCGTCGTCACAGGCGGCGAAGCTCGGCGAGTGGACGCAGCCGTCGTCCGGATCGCAGCGGTCGTCGGTGCACGGGTCGTCGTCGTCGCAGTCCACGCCCCCGGGCAGGAACTGGCAGCCGATCAGCGGGTCGCAGCTGTCGAAGGTGCAGGCGTCGCCGTCGTCGCAGCTGCGCGCGGTCCCGCGGCACTGGCCGAGGGTGCAGGTGTCGTTGGTCGTGCAGGCGTCGCCGTCGTCGCAGGCGCCGAGCGCGATCTGGTGCTTGCACCCGGTGGCGGCGCCGCAGCTGTCGTAGGTGCAGGGGTTGCCGTCGTCGCAGTCCTTCGCCTGGGTGGCGACGCAGTCCCCGACGTCGTCGCAGACGTCGCCCTCGGTGCACCGATCGAGATCGTCGCAGCTCTCGCCGGTGTGGAGCGCCGCGAGCGCGCAGCCCGTGGCCGGATCGCAGGTCCACTCGACGCAGCTCGGGTGGCCCCCGCAGTCGATGGCGGGGCCCGAGATGCACACGCCGTTGATGCAGCGGTCGCCGTCGGTGCAGGCGTCCGCGTCGTCGCAGAGGAGCCCGTTGTCGTTGGCGTTGACGCAGGTCGCGCCGTCCGCGGCGCAGCTGTCGGCGGTGCACGGGTTGCCGTCGTCGCAGCCGTCGGCGGCCCCGGGCACGCAGACGCCGGCGTCGCAGTGGTCGCCGCCGGTGCACGCGCTGCCGTCGCTGCACGCGAGCGCGTCGTCGGCGACGTTGAGGCAGCTCCCGTCGGTCTCGCAGCGGTCGACGGTGCACGGGTTGTGATCGTCGCAGGCCGGCCCGCCCGAGAGGCAGGTGCCGCCGCTGCAGTGGTCGCCGGCGGTGCACGGGTCGCCGTCGTCGCAGCCGGCGAAGTTGTTCTTGAAGACGCAGCCGAGCGCCGGGAGGCAGGTGTCGTCGGTGCACGGGTTGGTGTCGGCGCAGTGGACGGCCGCGGTCGGAACGCACACGCCGGCGGCGCAGGCCTCGCCGGTCGTGCAGAGGTTGCCGTCCTCGCACGCGTCGCCCTCGTGCGCGGGCGTCGCGACGCAGGCGCCGGCGCCGTCGCAGCGGGGCGCGGCGCAGGGGCCGACGTCGAGGTCGGCGCAGTCCGCGTCGGTGACGCACGGGGCCGGCCCGGTGTCGGCGACCATGGTGTCGGTGACGGCGGTGTCCTCGACGGTGTCGGCGACGGCGGTGTCGTCGCTCGCGGTGTCCTCGACGGTGTCGGCGACGGCGGTGTCGTCGCTCGCGGTGTCCTCGGCCGTGTCGGCGACGGCGGTGTCGTCGCTCGCGGTGTCCTCGGCCGTGTCCTCGACCCGCGTGTCGAGGACGGCGGTGTCCTCCATCGTATCGGTGGCGGTGGTGTCCTCCACCATGTCGGCGTGGGTGGTGTCCGCGACGGTGTCGGAGGCCGCCGAGCTACCCGTCACGGCGCTGCCGCCGCAGCCGCCGAGCGCGCCGAGGATCGCGCTGAGCGCCACCATCGCGACGACGCTCCGTCGCGTCGCGTGTGGGCCGCGAAGCGGCTGCCCGTGGAGACCCATCGCACCTCGTCCCGACCGGAGAACCTGGCAGAGCCAGCGCTCGCGCGGGTGAGCGAGCGTGCGCATCATAGCGACGCGGTGTGGGGGCCACAACACGAGAGGGTCGGTGGGCGTCCGGGGTGAGATCTTGCTGCGCTGCAGGGTTGATTGATGGTGGGGCGTCGCTAGGGTTCGCCGATAGAGGAGTCCGGCTCTCGCCAATGATGTCGAAGCGCTGCTACTACGAAGTCCTGGGGATCCCCAAGGACGCCAACTCCGAGTCGATCAAGCGGGCGTATCGCAAGCTCGCGATGCGGTTCCACCCGGACCGCAACCCCGACGACCCGGCCGCCGAGGACCGCTTCAAGGAGGCGTCCGAGGCCTACGGCGTCCTGAGCGACCCCGAGCGACGCACCACCTACGACCGGTTCGGCCACGACGGCGTGAACGGTCACGGCTTCAACGGCTTCTCGGCCGGGGGCTTCGACGACATCTTCGCCCACTTCGGGGACATCCTCGGCGACCTCTTCGGTCACGGCGGGCACCCCGGCGCCAGCTGTCGGCGCGGCGCGAACCTCCACGCCGAGCTCGAGATCTCCTTCGAGGAGGCCTTCGGCGGCACCAAGAAGGACGTCACCTTCGAGCGGGTGGACCTCTGCGGCGGCTGCGAGGGCACCGGCGCGCGGCCGGGCTCCAAGCCCCAGCGCTGCGGCTCCTGCCAGGGGTCGGGTCGAATCGCCCGGCAGCAGGGCTTCTTCCTCGTCCAGACCACCTGCCCGGTCTGCCAGGGCGCGGGCGCGATCATCAAGGACCGCTGCCCCGACTGCAAAGGCGAGGGCACCCACCGCGTCCAGCGCACCCTCTCGATCAAGGTGCCCGCCGGCGTCGACGACGGGACGCGCCTGCGGGCCTCCGGCGAGGGCGACGTGGCGGGGCCCGGGCTCCCGCGCGGCGACCTCGCGATCTGCGTGCGCGTCGCCCCCCACCCGGTCTTCCAGCGCGAGGGCGCGGACGTGTTCCTCCACAAGGAGATCCCGTTCAGCCTCGCGGCCCTCGGGGGCGAGCTGACCGTCGACACGCTCCACGGCGCGCAGTCGATCGACGTGCCGCCCGGGACCCGCAGCGGCACCGTCGTGCGCCTGCGCAACCGCGGCATGCCGCGGGTCAACGAGCTCGGCTACGGCGACGAGCTGGTCACCCTCGACGTCGTCGTCCCCGGAGAGCTCACCGGCGAGCAGGCGACGCTGCTCGCGCGCCTCCGCGAGACGGGGCTCTAGCGCGCAAAGCGTTTGACGGCGCCCGCGCGGCGCTGTGATAAGCTGGGCCCCAGCGGTGGAGCCGACGATGATGACGAGCGCCTGCGGAGGATCAGCGTGAGCGGGTCGGGTGACGAGCGGCCGGACTTCGGACGCTATCAGCTGGTTCGCCGCGTCTCCCTCGGGGGGACCGCCGAGATCTACAAGGCGAAGGCCATGGGCGACCGCGGCTTCGAAAAGGTCGTGGCGCTCAAGCGGCTGCTCCCCCACGTGGAGGAGGACCCGGCCTTCGTCCGCATGTTCGTCAACGAGGCGCGCCTCGTCGCCCAGCTCGACCACCCGCGCATCGCCCACATCTACGAGCTCGGCAAGGTCCGCGGCAGCCACTACATGGCGATGGAGTACATCTACGGGCGCGACCTCGGCGCCCTCAAGCGCGCCCTCGCCGAGCGCGGCGAGCCCGCCCCGCCGATCTTCGTCGCCGCCGTCGGCCGGCAGGTCGCCGAGGCCCTCGACTACGCCCACCGCTTCGTCGACGTGACCGGGACCGCGCTGCGCATCGTCCACCGTGACGTGTCGCCCCAGAACGTGATGGTCGACGAGAGCGGCGTCGTCCGCCTCATCGACTTCGGCATCGCCAAGTACGTCGGCGTCGAGGGCTCGACCGCCGCCGGCGTGGTCAAGGGCAAGCACGCCTACATGAGCCCCGAGCAGGTCCGTCAGGAGCCCCTCGACGGGCGCAGCGACGTGTTCTCGCTCGGGGTCATCCTCCACGAGCTGCTCGCCGGCGAGCGCCTCTTCCGGGCCGAGAGCGTCCTCGACACCCTCGTGCGGGTCGAGGCGGCGCGCGTGCCGGAGCTGGCCGAGGTGGCGCCGGACGCGCCCGAGGAGCTGGCGTCGGCGGTGATGGCGTGCCTCGCGCGGCGGCCGCAGGACCGCCCGAGCGCGGGCGAGCTGGCGTCGGCGCTGGCGGAGGTGTGCCGCGGCCTGGGCGCGGCGGACCCCCAGGGGGTGGTCGCCGACGTCTACGGGCGCCTCTTCGACGACGCCGGGGACACCGAGGACGAGGTCACCCTCGACGAGTACCGCCAGGCCCTGCGGGCGGCGGAGCTCGGCGTGGACGCGGCGCTCGCGGCCCGCGACGCCAGCGACATCACCCTCATCCCCGACACGGCCGATCTCGTGGCCTACGTCGAGGAGCTGCACCGGCACCTGCGCGAGGTGCGCGCGGCCGGCCGGGTCGAGGGCCCCGGCGACTCCCCCGAGGACGGCCCGCCCGTCCACGGAGCGCGACGATGATCGATCGGAACCACGCCTGGCCGGTGCCGGTGCGGCGTACCCTGGACAACGGCCTCAAGGCGCTGTGCGTCCCCCTCGAGCACCTCCACACCGCCCACGTGCTGCTCTTCGTGCGCGTCGGGTCGCGCTTCGAGGCGCTCGACGAGAGCGGCCTGAGCCACCTGCTCGAGCACGTGCTGTTCCGCGGCTGCGCGGCGTATCCGAGCACCTTCGAGCTCAACACCGCCTTCGAGGCCTGCTCGACCGGCCTCGACGCCGCCACCACGCGCGACTTCACGACCTTCGAGGCGTCCTGCGCGCCGCGGAACGTGCCGCGGGTCCTCGAGCTCATCGGCGCGATGATGTCGGCGCCGACCTTCGCCGACGTGGAGGTCGAGAAGCAGGTCATCGCGGAGGAGCTGCAGGACGAGCTCGACTCCAAGGGGCGGGACGTCGACTGCGACAACCTCGCCAAGCTGGCGCTCTTCCCCGGGCCCGGGCTCGGCGCCAAGATCGGCGGCCGCCTGCGGCGCATCGAGCGCTTCGGCGAGGAGGACTGCCGGCGCTGGTTCGAGCGGCACTACACCGGCGCCAACATGGTGTGCGCGGTCACCGGGCCGGTCGACGCCGAGGCGACCCTCGACGCCATCGCCGCGACCCTCGGCGGGCTGCCGCGCGGCACCGAGCAGACCGTCGCGCCGACGCAGATCCGAAAGGATCTCCCGGCGCTCGAGTTCGTCCGCCACTCGGGGAGCCAGACCGATCTGCAGCTCGCCTGGGCGACCGTCGACGAGGCGCACCCCGACTGGGCGGCGCTCCTCTTCGCGCAGCGGGTCCTCGACGACGGCAGCTGCGCCCGCCTGCGCCACAAGGTGGTCGATCAGCTCGGTCTCGCCTACCACGCCGGCGCCGAGCTCGAGATCTACCAGGGCCTGAGCGTGCTCGCGGTCGAGACCCAGACCCGGCACTCGATGGTGATCCGCACCCTCGACGCGCTGCTCGAGGTCCTCGAGGCGATGGCGACGGCGCCGATCGACGACGACGAGTTCGCGCGGGTGCGCAACCGGATCGCGTTCGAGCTCACGTCGGTGCGCGACGCCCCGGCGTCGGCGGCCTACTGGTTCGCGCTCCAGGATCTCCACGTCGGCTCGGACAGCCCGGCGGAGCGTGCGGCCCGCCTCGCGCGCGTCACGCCCGACGAGGTCCGCGCCGCGTGGGCGCGGCACATCGCGCTCGATCGGGTGCAGGTGACCGTCGTCGGCGATCTCGCGGCGCTGGATCGCGCGGCGCTGCGCCGTCGCCTGCACCGCCTGCGCGGGGCGGCGCGGGCCGCGGACGCCGCGTCGTCGGTGAAAGCGATCGGGTGAGCCAGGCGCGGGCGCGGACGGCTCGGGATCTTGCCGAGCGTCGCCCGCCGCGCGCGCCGTCCGTGGGGCCGATGATGCCCATCCCATCGAGATCGTCGCCGGTTCGACCGAGAGGTTTGGAGGCGCGGTCCGCGGGGGGGCCAGGCGGCGGTGGAGAACTGATTTTGGATCTCCTATAGTCGACGCGCGTAGTGACGTGCGAGGGCTCGCCCTCGCGCGGTCGTGGGGGCCGCGAATACCGAGACGGAGCGTCGATGGCAGCGAACAAATCAACCACCATCCAGGATCTCTGGCATTACGCCGTGGGCAGCGAGCGCAAGGGTCCGGTGCCGCGGGCGACGTTGGGGAGCCTGCTCGCCGCGGGCGAGATCAGCTCCGAGACCTACGTTTGGCAGCCTGGGATGGAGAACTGGGTCCACCTCGGCGACGCCGATCCGCTCAAGGAGCTCGTGGCCGGGGTCGGGGGCGACCAGCCGGTCGAGGTCTTCATCGAAGAGGACACCGCCTTCAACACCGCCGACGAGCTGCTCGCGACGCACCACGCGCTCGCCGCGGGCGACGGCGCGGAGGAAGAGGCGGCCGACGCCGCGCCCGCCGCGGACTTCACCTACGACGTGGTGGACGAGGCCAGCGAGGTCGGCGGCGACACGATCGTCGAGTCCGTCGACGACGTCTTCGGGTCCATCACGACCGACTACGAGCCCGAGGGGGACGAGGTCACCCTGATCGGCGCCGACGCCGGGGTCTTCGCGGCCGCCGCCGCGGCCGTCGACGAGGTCGCCGAGGAGCCCGAGGCCGAGCCCTTCGCGGTGACGGCCGAGGAGCCGGCGGTCGTGGCGAGCGCGGGCGAGGCGGCCGCGGCGGCCAGCGGCATCGACATCTTCGGCGACGCGGACGCGGACGACATCTTCGCCGAGGCGAGCGACGAGCCGGTCCAGATGACGGGGTCCCTCGGCGCCCACAGCCGACACGCGAACTCCGTCCTCTTCAGCCTCGACGATCTCGGCCGCGACGACGCCAAGGACGCCCCGGCGGGCGGCGGCGATCCCTTCGTGACCGACACCAGCGGCCTCATCGACATCAAGGCGATCGCCGACAGCCAGGAGGAGCGCCACGACTACGGCGATCCCTTCGCGGTGCCGACGGCGCCGGTCGCGCCCCGCGCCGGCACGATCGCGATCCCGATCGTCGAGCGGCGGAGGAGCCTCGGGCCATGGATCCTGGCGGCCGCGGTCATCCTGCTGGTGGGCGGCGGGATCGTCGCGTTCACGCTGATGGGGGACGACACGCCGAAGCCGGATCCGGTCGCGATGGCCGCGCTGGAGACGAGGGCGAAGGCCGCGGAGGCCGAGGCCGCCGCGGCCAAGGCCGCCGCCGAGGCGCAGGCCGCCGAGGCGAAGGCTGCGGAGGAGGCGAGGGTCGCCGCGGAGAAGGCTGCCGCCGAGGCGAAGGCCGCGGAGCAGGCCAAGGCTGCGGAGGAGGCGAAGGTCGCCGCCGCAGGCGAGGCCAAGACCGAGGGTGGCGAGGAGCCGGCGGCCGGTGACGTGGTCGCGAAGGCGGACACGACGCCGAAGGCGCGGACGCCGAAGGTCCACCGGACGACGCCGAAGACGACGCCGACGACCACGACCCCGGAGCCGAAGGACACGACGCCGGAGCCGACGATCGAGGTGGCGGCTGCGCCGAAGACGACGACCTCCTCGGGCAACACGCGCAAGGTCAACGCCCTGCTCGAGAAGCTGAACAACCCCGGCGAGGGGACGACGACGACGAGCGCGGCGGACACCAACATGCCGAAGAAGCTCTCGGCGGCCTCGCTCCGCCAGACGCTGCGGCAGAACCGGGCGCGCTTCGCCAAGTGCGGCCAGTCGCTCGGCGCCGACGCGGGGTCGGTCAAGGTCACGACTTCGTTCGTGATCCAGGGAGCGACCGGGGCGGTCCAGTCCGCTCGTATCGTGAACGGCGGGGGGACCTCCCCCGAGGTGCAGCGCTGCGTGGTCAGCGAGCTGAAGAACACGGTCTTCGGTCGCTTCAGCGACGCGACGATGACGGTGAACTTCCCGATCCAGCTGCTGTGACCTTCGTACGCGGGGGCGGTGGTCGCCTCCGCGTCGGTTTTCCGGCCCGGTCGGCGGGGTTGTTCCCCACCGACCGGGCCTTTCTCGTGGACGCGCCCACCGGGCGCCCTCCGGCCCGCGCAACCGCTCGGCTTTCTTCCGTTGACACGCCCTGGGGCCGCTGCTAGGTTCCCGCGGCGCTGAACGGCGGGCCACCCGCGCAGGCTGCAATGACGCTGTTCGAGCATGACCGGCTGAAGCTGGGGAAGATTTCATGGCACGCGGAATGATCGGCAAGAAGATTGGAATGACGCAGGTGTTCGACGCCTACGGGAACCTCGTCCCCGTGACGGTTCTCGAGGCCGGCCCGAACTACGTCATCCAGGTGAAGGAAGCGGGTGGCAAGGACGGCTACAACGCCGTCAAGCTCGGCTTCGGCAAGAAGAAGATCTCGCACGTGAACCGCCCCGAGCTGGGCGTGTTCAAGAACGCCGGCGTGGATCCGGTCGAGATCGTCCAGGAGTTCCGCCTCGAGGCCAACGAGGTCGGCAACTACACCCAGGGCAAGGCGATCGACGTGCGCCAGTTCGTCGGCGTCACGAAGGTCGACATCACCGGTACCAGCAAGGGCAAGGGGTACCAGGGTGTCGTCAAGCGCCACAACTTCAAGGGCGCCAAGGAGCGCACCCACGGTACGCACGAGTACAAGCGCCACGGCGGCTCGATCGGCTGCTCGGCGTGGCCGTCGCGCGTCATCAAGGGCAAGCGCATGGCCGGCCAGATGGGCAACGAGCGCGTGACCGTCCGCGCCATCGAGGTCGTCGGCGTCTTCGCCGAGGAGAACCTCCTGCTCGTCCGCGGCGCGGTCCCCGGCCCGAAGAACGGCTTCCTCCGCATCCGCGTGAGCTCCAAGTCGAAGTAGCGGCGCGCGCCTGCAGAATCGAACGCGGCGAGGCCACCCGGATCGGGTGGCCTCGCCGCTTTTTTCTGTTTCTCGCGTGGCCCGCCGGCGCCTCAGCCGTCGCTGAGGACGCCGCGGTAGACCTCGGCGACGGGGCCGGCCATGCGTGACGAGGCGAAGCCCTCGCCGATCGTGATCACGAGATCCCCGCCCGGGAGGCTCACCGTGATCGGCGTCTCGGCCGCGGCGAGGCCGTGCCGGACGGCCGCCGCGGCCGCTGCGGTGGCGCCGGTGCCGCACGCTTCGGTGAGCCCGCAGCCGCGCTCCCAGACCGCCACGCGCAGGTGATCGGGGGCGACGGCCTCGGTGAACTCGACGTTGGCGCCCTCGCTCCAGAGCGGGTGCGCGGTCAGCTCGGGGCCGAAGGTGCGCGCCAGGTCGCGATCGGAGGAGCCGAAGATGACCATGTGCGGGTTGCCGGTGTTCACGCCGGTGGCGACGAAGACGCGCGCGTCCGTCGGGACCTCGACGTCGATGGCCTCCCCCTCGCCCTGCATCGGGACGCGGGCGCGATCGAACGAGGGCGCCCCCATGTCCACCTCGACGAACGCGACGCCGCCGTCCTCCCCGCGGCTCCAGCGGCACGCCTTCACGCCGCCGGGGGTGGAGACGCGGAGCGGGTTCTCGGTCCGGCCGAGCACGTCCACGGCGTACTTCACGAAGCAGCGGATGCCGTTGCCGCACATCTCCGGGATGGAGCCGTCGCTGTTGATGAGCCGCATCGTCAGGTGCGCGTCCACGCCCGGCGCGGGCGGGTCCGCCGTCATCACGCCGTCGGCGCCGACGCCGAAGCCGCGGCGACACAGGGCGCGCGCGCGCTCCGGGGTCAGCGGCGCGACCGGCTCCGCGTGGGTGTCGATGATGATGAAGTCGTTGCCCAGGCCGTGGTATTTGATGAAGGTCGTCACCGGCGCTCCCTGGCCGCTTGAAATGGCTTGCGCGCGTGGCACGTTACCGTTGGTCGCTAGAGCCTGAAAGAACTGAACGAAGGATGGAGCACGGAATGAGGAGACGACACCTCTTCGCGCTGGTGATGATGGCCATGACGGCGTCGTGGTGGGCGATGGCCTCCGAGGCGCACGCGGCCGAGGACAAGAGCGGCGTGCTCACGGTCTGGACCGTGACCACCGGCGGCAAGGCCATCGGCACGGAGTCGCTGCGCGTGGTGCGCTCGGACACCGGCGCGTTCTTCGCGTCCGGCACGCAGAAGCTCAAGGCCGCCAAGCTCAAGAGCGACCTCAAGAGCCACGTCCAGCGCGATCCCGACGGGCGCCTCGCCAAGTACCGCCGCGTCGAGACGAAGCGGAAGGGCAAGGGGCTCTTCATCTTCAAGCGCGATGCCGGCGCGCGCATCGTCGGCATCAACTCGGACGACAAGCAGGCCGACTTCTCGACCCTCGTCGGGCAGCACATCTGGGACCCGGCGCTGTGGCACGACCTCGCCCTGCTCGTCCCGCGCATCGCCGGCGACGGCGACGTCGTGAGCGTCGACTACTTCGACGTCGAGGCGCGCAAGGCCGGCAAGGCGACCTTCACGCGCGGCGCGACGACCCAGGTCACCGACGACAAGGGCGGGCTGGTCGCCGTGACGAGCTGGGCCATCGGCGGCGCGCCGGGCTCGGCGCGGACGCTCTTCGTCGACGGCAAGAAGCGCCTCGTCGGGGTCCGCGGCGAGGACCGCGAGATGCTGCTCAAGGACTGGACCTGGGACGACGGGACCAAGGCCAGCGGCGGAGACGACGACGAGACGACCGCCCCCGCCGGCGACGACGACGCCGAGGGCGGCGAGGGCGGCGAGGGCGAGGTCGGTCCCTGAACCATCTCCAGCACGAGGACGCGAGGTCATGAAGCACCTCTTCCTGATGGATCCCATCGGATCCGTCCGCATCGACAAGGACTCGACCTTCGCCCTCATGCTCGAGGCGCAGGCCCGCGGCGACGAGGTCTGGTACGCGCTGGTCGACGACCTCTGGGCGCGTGACGGCCAGGCGCGCTGCACGGCGCGCCGGGCGACCCTCGCCAGGGTCCAGGGGCGCCACGCCGAGCTCGGCGAGCCGCGCGACCTCGGCCTCGGCGAGGTCGACATCGTGTGGATGCGCAAGGACCCGCCCTTCCACATGGGCTACATCTTCAACACCTACCTGCTCGACGCGGTGCCGGCGCCCACCATCGTCGTCAACGCGCCGGACGGGCTCCGGGCGATGAACGAGAAGGCCTGGGCGCTGCGCTTCGCCGATCTGGTGCCGCCCTCGCTCGTCACCCAGTCGATGTCGCACATCCGCGCCTTCATCGATGAGCTGGGACACGCCGTCGTGAAGCCCCTCGACGGCAACGGCGGCGAGGGCGTCTTCGTGGTGCGCGCCGACGAGCCGAACATCGGCGTCATCCTCGAGACCTCGACCCAGCACGGGACGCGCAAGGTCCTGACCCAGCGCTACATCCCGGAGATAAAGTCGGGCGACAAGCGCATCATCCTCGTCGACGGCGAGCCCGTCGGCGCGGTCATGCGCGTCCCCCAGGGCGTCGATCACCGCGGCAACATCCACGCCGGGGCCGCCGTCGAGAAGACCACGCTGACCGCGCGGGAGCGCGAGATCTGCGACCGGATCGGGCCGCCGCTGCGCGAGGCCGGCCAGGTCTTCGTGGGGATCGACGTGATCGGCGACTGGCTCACCGAGGTGAACGTGACCAGCCCCACGGGGATCCACGAGATCAACGCCTTCGACGGCGTCCGCGTGGAAGCCCTCGTGCTGGACGCGGCTGCGCGGCGGTGGCGACAATCGGCGGGATGACGTCGCCCCGCCTCCTCGTCCTCCTCCTGCTCCTCGCGTTCGCGGGGCCGACCGCGTCCCACGCGGCGGAGCCGACCTCCCACGATCGCCGCATGGTCGACACCTATCGCGGCATGCTGGTCGACGACCCCGATCAGGACTACGCCTTCCGGCGCCTGCTCGAGGTGTCGCACAGCGTCGGCGGGCTGACCGGGCTCATCGCGCTCTACGAGGGCGACGTCGCGCGCGACCCGAAGAGCTTCGCGTCGTGGGTCCTCCTCGGGCGGCTCGCGGCCGTCGCCGAGAACGAGCCGCGCGCCATCGCCGCCTTCGAGCAGGCCGCGGCGCTGCGACCGCGCTCGGCCTCGCCGCCGCTCGGCCAGGCGGCGCTCTTCCGGCGCCTCCGCAAGTGGGACGAGGCGCTCGCGGCCTACGATCGCGCCGTGCCGCTGATCCGGGACCTCGCGATCAAGCAGGAGACGCTCAAGAGCGCGGCCGAGACGGCGATCGAGGCCGACCGCGGCGAGCGCGCCGACGCGTACTTCGAGCAGCTCGTGAAGACCGAGCCCGCCAACCTCTTCCTGCGGATGCAGTACGCCGCGACCCTCGCGCGCCTCGGCCAGCAGGAGCGGGCGCTGGCGATGTGGCAGGACGTCGAGGAGCGCGCTCGCGGCCAGCTCAAGCACCTCGTCATCGTCTGGAAGGAGGTCGCCGACCTGCAGATGGCCCTCGGTCGCCTCGACGACGCCGAGAAGACCTGGCGCCGCGCGCTCGCCAAGACCCCGCCGAGCCACTGGGAGCGCCGGACCTTCATCGACGGGCTGATCGCGGTGCATCGGCGCCAGGATCGCCTCGCGGAGCTGATCGCCGAGCTCGAGCCCGAGGCGGCGAAGAGCCACGAGACCCTCGTCACCGTCGCGCGCCTCTACGAGGAGCTGGCCGACGACACGAAGGCGCTCGCGCTCTACCAGGACGCCCTGAAGCGGCGGCCGAAGGACGTGCAGACGCGGATGGCGGCGCTCGAGATCCTCGAGCGCGTCGGGAGCCCCGAGGAGATCCTCGCCGCCTGGCGCGAGCTCGTCCGCGCGACCCCCGGCGACGCCCGCCACGAGCTCCACCTCGCCGGGCTCTACTTCCAGCACGGCAAGAAGGCCGAGGCCTACGACCTCGTGCAGCGGATCTCGGCCGGCTATCCCCTCGATCCCGGCGTCCACCAGCACGTGATCGACCTCTGGATGCGCTACGGCGACCCCGCGATGAGGAAGCGCATCGAGGGCGAGTACAAGATCCTGATGCGCCTCGAGCCGGCCGAGTCGGGGCACGTCGTGAGCCTCGGCGAGTACTACTGGACCGTGGACGACAAGCCGCGGGCGCGGGCGACGTGGAAGCGGCTCCTCGACATGGGGCGCGATCGGGCCGAGGGACACTTCCTCCTGGCCGAGGTCCTCGCCGACCACGGGCTCACCGACGACGCCCGCGCCGAGTACGAGAAGGCGATCGCCGCCGCGCCGGAGGAGCAACGCTACGCGCGCTCCTACGCGCTCCTGCTCGAGCGGCTCGGGCGACGCGGCGACGCGCTGGCGGTCTGGGGCAGGCTCCTCGACGGCGCCGCCGGGGCGAGCCGGCCGACCACGCGCGACGCCCGCCAGCACATCATCGCGCTGTGGGCCCAGACCCGCGCCCTGTCGAAGGAGATCGCGCGCCTCGAGGCGGCCTTCTCCGCCGAGCCGCCGGACCTCGGTGCCGGGCCCTTCCTCGCCGACGCCTACCTCTATCTCCACCAGGTGGAGGACGCCCAGCGCGTCCTCGAGCGCCTGCACCGGCTCGCCCCGGACGACGTCGAGGCCCTCGTCGGGCTCGAGGCCGTCTACACGCGGCAGAACGCGCTCGACAAGGCCATCGCCGTCCTCGAGCAGCTCGCCCGCGCCAACTCCGCCCAGGCCGTCGACTACCTGCACCGGGCGGCGGATCTGGCGCTCAACCTCGGCGACACGGCGCTCGCCCTGCGCTTCGCCCGCCAGGTCGTCGAGCTCAACAGCGTCGATCCCCAGGCGCAGATCCGCGTCGGCGACCTCTACGCGCGCATGGGCTACCGGCCCGAGGCCGCCGAGGCGTGGCGGCAGGCAATGGTCCTCGATCCGCGCAACGACACCGTGCGCTTCAAGCTCGCCGGGCTCTACCGCGACATGGGCCAGCCGCTCCGCGAGGAGCAGACCCTCGTCGAGGTCCTGCGGACGGGCCGCGACCCGTCGGACACGCTCCGGGCCGGCCGCCGCCTCCTCCAGCTCGCCGCCGCCACCGAGCGGCTCGAGGTGCTGCAGGACATCCTCGAGCCCCTCGTCCTCGCCGGCAGCGGGCGCGGCATCTACCTGAAGCTCCTCGTCGACGTGTACGCGAGCCGCTGCCGCCAGGCCATCCACCAGTCGCGGGGGGCGGCCGAGCGCGACGCGACCCTGGCCGCCATCGGCGAGCGCGGCCTGCGTCCCCTCCTCGACGCCCTCGCCGACAACGACGTGGCGGTCCGGACGCGCGCCCTCGACGTGCTCGAGCTGACCCACCCGCCGGGCGCCGCGCCCGCGCTCACGCGGCTCTCCCAGGACAACGACGTCCTCGCGCGCACCCAGGCCGCGGTGGCGCTGGGGCGTGTCGGCTCGCAGGCCGCGGTGGCCTCGCTGTCGCGCCTGGCCAACGGCGCCAAGAACCAGGAGCGCCAGCTCGCGCTCTGGGCCCTCGGTCTCGCGAGCGGCGACGACGCCGGGCGCGCGCTCACCGATCGCCTTGCCCGCGCCCACGTCCGCGAGCGGCCCCTCATCGCC
>SBGO01000096.1 GCA_006226565.1 Deltaproteobacteria bacterium
GCCTCGCGCGAGGCTTCGGCAGGTGTCTCGCGCACACGCGCGTCGGCGTGGTGGCCACGTCGCCGGACGATTCGGTGCGCTGCGGATGGGATGACGACATCGCGGTTGCGACGCCTGGTCCCGGGAGTCTTCCGCACTGCAACGGTATCGGTCAACCGCCCGGTTCCTTGCCGGGGCGGCGGGGCGCCGTTCAGCGCCGCCGCACGGGCACCATCTCGCTCCAGCCGAAGCGCTCCGGGTACTCGCGCCAGGGGCCCTCGCAGGCCGGCGCGAGATCGCATTCCACGCAGGGCGGACCCTTGAGCTTGGCCTCGTCGTGCCGCACCGCGGTGTAGTCCTCGATGATCCAGGTCGCGTCGACGATGCGGAGGCGCGGCATCGTCCGCTCGGAGGCGTGCACCGCGTCCTTGCCGAGCACGCACAGCGGGATGCCCTCGGTGAAGGCCGGGACGCCGGCCGCGCGGCCGACGGCGAGGGCCAGGCGGAGCTGCGGGACGACCTCGGTGAAGCGCGGCATGACCGCGTCCATGTTCGCCCCGGCGGTGCCGAGGGCGTGCACGAAGGCGAGCTGGAACTGGTCGACCTGCAGGGCCACGAAGAGCCGCGCCATCGCCTCGAGGTGGGCGGCGTTGTCGCGGGTGATGACGCTGTTGAGGATGACGGGCAGCCCGCGCGCCTTGGCGTGGCGGATGCCGCGCACGGTCTGCTTGAACGAGCCCGGCGCGCGCGTCTGGGTGTCGTGGATCTCGGGGCTCGGGCCGTGGAGCGCCGGGGCGATCTCGGTGACGCCGGCGTCCACGAGCCGGTCGAGCACGCGCTCGACGCTCAGCGCCCGGCCGTTGGTCTGGAGCTGGATGACCTTGAAGCCGAGCTCGCGCGCCTTGGCGACGAGCTCCGGCAGGTCCTGGCGCAGGGTGACCTCGCCGCCGGTCAGCACCAACTGGTCGGCGTGGTTGCGGGCGTCCGCGAGGATCTCGAAGAGCTCGGCCGTGCTCTTGTCGGGGTACTCGAAGCGCTTGTCCCCCTGCACGCAGAAGGTGCAGCGGTTGTTGCACGAGAAGCCGACCTTGACGTCGACGCGGCGAGGGTTCTCCCGATGGAGCGGCACGAGACCTCCGGTGGCTGTCCGGTGCGGAACCGTGGCGCTTTTGCCCGGCGCATGCAAGCTCGGGGAGCGCGGGCGGCGGCGCTCGCGCGGGTCGACCGCGGCCCGCGGGCGGACCGCTGACCGGACGAGTCGGCGCTTGTCGGGCTGGCCGCGCCTGACTAATCTCCGCCTCGCCCGCCCTTCGAGCCGCGGGCCGGAGGCAGCGTGAGCGACAGCTCCCAGACCGTGACGCGCTCGGCGCGCGGGCTCCATCAGCCGGCCGAGTGGGCCGCACACCGCGCCGTCTGGGTCGCCTGGCCCAGCGACGTCGACCTGTGGGGGCAGGCCCTGCCCGACGCGCAGGCGGCGTTCGTGGCGATGTGTCGGGCGATCGCGGATCCCGATCCGGCCACCGGGGCGCCGCGCGGCGAGCGGCTCGAGGTGCTCGTCCCCGACGCGGCGCGCGAGGACGACGCGCAGGCCGCGCTGGCGGGCCTCGGCGCGCGCCTGCACGTGATCCCCTTCGGGGACATCTGGATGCGCGACATCGCGCCGATCTTCCTGAGCGGCGACGACGGCGCCCGCGCGGCGGCCCGCTTCGCCTTCAACGGCTGGGGCGGCAAGTACGTCCTGGCCGGCGACGACGGCGTCGCGGCCGCGGTGGTCGAGGCGGCCGGCGTGGACGCGCGCGCCTGGGACCTCGTGCTCGAGGGCGGCTCGGTCGAGGTCGACGGCGAGGGGACGATCCTGACGACGACCCAGTGCCTGCTGAACGACAACCGCAACCCGGGCGTCGGGCGCGAGGCGCTCGAGGCGTTCCTGTGCGAGGCGCTCGGCGGCGAGAAGGTCCTGTGGCTCGGCGACGGGCTCCTCAACGACCACACCGACGGGCACGTGGACACCATCGCCCGCTTCGTCGCGCCCGGCGTCGTCGTCTGCATGGCGGCGCAGGACGCGGACGACCCCAACCGCGAGGTGCTCGAGGCGATCGCCCGGGACCTGGCGGCGATGACGGACGCCCGCGGGCGTCGGCTCGAGGTGGTGCGGATCCCGTCGCCCGGGCGCGTGCTCGACGTGCGCGGCGAGATCATGCCGGCGAGCTACGTGAACTTCTACATCGGCAACCGGGCGGTGGTCGTGCCCGTCTACGGCGTCGCGTCGGACGCGGCCGCGCTCGAGGCGATCGGGCGGCTCTTCCCGGGCCGCGCGGTGGTCGGCGTGGACGCGCGGGCGATCCTCGAGGGCGGCGGCGCGTTCCACTGCATCACCCAGCAAGAACCGGCTTGAAGGAGGGCGCGATGAGCCAGGTCACGGTGGCGGCGATCCAGGCGTCGCTGAACGGGACGCTCGAGGACAACGTGGCGAAGGTCGAGGCCTTCGTGCGCGAGGCCGCGGCGTGTGGGGCGCAGATCGTGCTCCCCTCGGAGCTCTTCGAGGGGCCGTACTTCTGCAAGGTCGAGCGCGACGTCCACTTCGAGCTGGCGCGCCCCTTCGAGGGGCACCCGACGGTGGCGCGCTTCGCGGCGCTGGCGCGCGAGCTGGGCATCGTGATCCCGGTGTCCTTCTTCGAGCGGGCGGGGCAGGCGTACTACAACAGCCTCGCGATGATCGACGCGGACGGGACGGTGATGGGGCTCTACCGCAAGAGCCACATCCCGGACGGGCCGGGCTACGAGGAGAAGTTCTACTTCCGCCCCGGCGACACCGGCTTCAAGGTGTGGCGGACCCGCTTCGGGGCGATCGGCGTCGGCATCTGCTGGGACCAGTGGTTCCCGGAGGCGGCGCGGGCGATGGTGCTGAAGGGGGCGGACCTGCTCTTCTACCCGACGGCCATCGGCAGCGAGCCCGAGAACGTCACCCTCGACACGCGCGACATGTGGCAGCGGGCGATGCTCGGGCACGCGGTGAGCAACATCGCGCCGGTCATCGCGGCCAACCGGGTCGGCGACGAGGACGGGCAGGTCTTCTACGGCTCGTCCTTCATCGCCAACCAGCGCGGCGAGAAGCTGGCGGAGCTGGGGCGCCACGAGGAGGGCATCATCGAGGCGACGCTCGATCTCGAGGTGGTGCGCCGCGAGCGGGCGTCGTGGGGCTTCTTCCGCGACCGGCGGCCGGAGCTCTACGAGGTGCTGATGGGGGCCGACGGCCAGACGCCGCCCCGGGGGGCGGGGCGATGAAGCCGCCGAAGAGCCTCAACGACGCGCACTCGCTGGCGGTGTCGGTGCTCCGCTACGGCCGCGGGCTGGTGGCCCTGTGGCCGCGCGAGGAGCCGGAGCGCCCGCTCGAGCTCTGGGAGTTCGAGGGGTGCCCCTTCTGCCGCAAGGTGCGCGAGGCGCTCAGCGAGCTCGATCTGCCCTACGTGAGCCGGGCCTGCGCGCGCGGATCCGACAACCGCGAGCGGGTGCTGGCGCGGGGGGGCAAGCGCCTCTTCCCGTTCCTGACGGACCCGAACACGGGGCGCGAGCTGTACGAGTCCGAGGAGATCATCGACTACCTCTACGAGACCTACGGCGCGGGGCGGCGGCGGCCGGGGCTCGACAAGGTGCTGGCCTCGCTGAACACGGTGTCGTCGGTGGTGGCGAGCGCGGCGCGGCCGCGGCGGGGTGGGCGCGTGCGGCTCGGGTGCGAGCACCGCGAGCAGCCGCCGGAGCTGCTGGTCCTCTACGGCTTCGAGGCGTCGCCGTACTGTCGCAAGGTGCGCGAGCGCCTGCACGAGCTGAACCTCGACGCCCTCGTCATCAACGTGGCGAAGAAGAGCCCGCACCGCCGGCAGCTCGTCGAGCGCGGCGGCAAGATGCAGGTGCCGTACCTCGCCGACCCCAACACCGGCGTGGAGCTCTACGAGTCCGACGACATCTGCGCGTACCTCGACCGGACGTACGGCGGCTGAACCGCCGCGGAGCCCGCGCGCGCCTACGTCGTCGGCCAACGGCGCGGCGCCGGGCGCGCTAACGCCTTGCCTCCGAGGACGACGCAGCGCAACATCCCCCGACCCGCACACCCGCGACAGGAGGATGGATGGACGCCCGCGCCCCCAAAGAGAAGGTCCCCTTCGGACAGCAGCTCAAGAGCTTCGGAGGCACCTTCTGGGTCGCCAACTGGATGGAGCTGATCGAGCGCTTCGCCTACTACGGCGTGCGCACCACGCTGCCGGTGCTGCTCGTGCTGGCGATCGGCTCCGGCGGCCCGGAGCTGACCCACACGCAGAAGGGCACGATCTTCGCCATCTGGGCGCTGGTCCAGAGCTTCGTGCCGATCTTCAGCGGCGGCTTCGCGGACCGCTACGGCTTCAAGAAGAACATCGCCGTCAGCATCGTCCTGAGCGTCGGCGGCTACCTGATGATGGGCCTGTGCATCCCCATCTCGGAGGCCCTGACGGGGATACCCCTGGCGGCCGCACGGGCCGCGGGAGAAGACGTCGTCTTCGAGGTCTTCTTCGCGGGGGCGATGCTGCTCGCGTTCGGCACGGCCGTGTTCAAGCCCGGCATCCAGGGGCTCATCGCGCACGCCATCCCGAAGTCGTCGGCGGCGACCGGCTGGTCCATCTTCTACCAGGCCGTGAACATCGGCGGCTTCATCGGGCCGCTCATCGGCGGCGTGATGCGGCTGCTCGAGTTCAAGCTCGTCTTCATCATCGGCGCCATCGCCATCAGCCTGAACTTCCTGCCGCTCCTCTTCATCAAGGAGCCCGGCCACGAGCGTGACCGGACGCTGAACCCGCTGACGATCATGGGGCGGTCGCTGACGGGGCTCATCGAGCCGCGCCTCTTCTTCTTCATCATCGCCTTCGCGGGCTTCTGGCTGATGTTCTATCAGCTCTTCGACATCCTCCCGAACTTCATCGACGACTGGGTCGACTCGACCGGGGCGGCCAACTTCCTGCAGTCGATCTTCGGCAGCGGCGTCCCGACCACCCACGGCGGCAACCTCATCCAGGAGTGGATGGTCAACCTGAACGCCCTGCTCATCAGCCTCTTCGCCTTCGCGATGGGCTACCTGACGGGCAAGGTCACGTCGCTGACCGCCATCGTCGTCGGCATCACCATCTCGGCGGTCGGCATCCTCGTCCTCGGGACGTCGATGAGCGGCTGGGTCACCCTCGGCGCCATCGCCATCTTCTCCGTCGGTGAGATGGCGGCGAGCCCGACCAAGATGCGCTACCTCGCGTCCATCTGCCCGCCGGGGCAGGAGGGGCGCTACATGGGCTACGTCAACGCGACGGTCGGCATCGGCTGGTCCATCGGCTCGGTTATCGCCGGCGAGCTGTACCAGACCGGCGGCGACAAGATCGAGCTCGCTCGCAAGTACCTCGTCGAGCACGCCGGCCAGGCGGCCGCCTCGGTCCAGGACCTCGCGCGCGACGCCGTCCTGCCCCACTTCCAGCAGACGATGGGCGTGGACGCCACCGGGACGCGCGAGCTGCTCTGGGACACCTACAGCCCCCAGAGCATGTGGCTGACCTTCGCGCTCATCGGCGCCGGCTCGCTCCTGATGCTCGTCGTCTACACGAAGGTGGTGCGGAGCGCGGCGAAGCGGCCCGAGCACGCCTTCAACACCCGCGGCTACCTCTTCGTGCGCATCGCGCTGGGC
This sequence comes from Deltaproteobacteria bacterium, assembly GCA_006226565.1. GTDB lineage: Bacteria > Myxococcota_A > UBA9042 > PHBI01 > PHBI01 > PHBI01. The sequence continues at coordinate 5,678 of SBGO01000096.1, forward strand.
CTGGTCGTCGCGACCCTCGCGACGCTGGCGATCGTCCGCCCCGACCCCGCGGTCGTCGCGCAGGCCGGCCTCTTCGGCCTCATGCTGGTGGCGTCCCTCTCGACGAAGGTGAACACGCTGCAAGCGGACACCGACGGCTGACCGGAAAGTGTGATGCGGCGGGGTCAGACCCCACCGCATCACACTTTTTTCGCCGCCTTCCTGGGAATGTGTGATGAGTTGGGGTCTGACCCCATTGCATCACACTTTTCCCAGCGCACCTCGGACAAAATGTGATGAGGTGGGGTCAGACCCCGCCTCATCACATTTTGTCGGCGTCCACCCAGAGGTCGATCAGGGCGAAGCGGTCGACGTCGACGAGGCCGAGGTCGGTGAGCTTGAGCTCGCCGATGACCTCGAGGGCCATGAAGCCGAGGCTCATGAACGGATCCTCGAGCGGCGTGCCCAGCGTGCGCGCGGCCGCGATGGCGGCGTCGAGCTGGGTGCGGACGACCTCGATGGGGGCCTCGGACATCAGGCCGCCGATGGGCAGTGGCACCTCGGCGAGGACCTCGCGCCCGCGGGCGACGACGAAGCCCCCGCCCAGGTCGGCGGCGGCGTGGGCGGCGGTCTCGAGGCTGACGGGGTCGGCGCCCACCACGACGAGGTTGTGGTGGTCGTGGGCGACGGTGCTGGCGAGGGCGCCCTCGCGGAGCCCGAAGCCGCGGACGAGGCCGTGGCCCACGTGGCCGGTGCCCTTGTGGCGCTCGATGACGCTGATCTGCAGCAGGTCGCGGCTCGGGTCGGGGACGACGTAGCCGCCCTCGACGGCGGGGGCGGCGGTCGCGCGCCCGGTCACGAGCTGCCCGGGCCGGTAGACCATGACGCGGGCGTCTCCCGGGCGCGCGGGCACCCGGAGGTCGACCCGGTCCCAGGCGATGTCGATGGACGAGCGCAGCGCCGGGGGGCGCTCGCGGTCGGGCCAGGGGAGGGCGCGGCCGGCCCGGGCGACGAGGTGGCCGCCGCGGTAGACGCGCTCGGCGTGGAGCGTGTGGAGGTCGTCGAAGACCACGAGGTCGGCGCGCCGCCCGGGGGCGACGGCGCCGCGGTCGTCGAGGCGGAAGTGCTCGGCCGGGTTGAGGGTGGCCATCCGGAGCGCGGTGACCGGGTCGAGGCCGTGGCCGATGGCCTGGCGCACGAGGTCGTCGACCGAGCCGCGGTCGATGAGGTCGGCGGGGTGGCGGTCGTCGGTGCAGAAGCAGACGCGGCGCGCGTTCTCGGGGGTGACGCCGGGCAGGAGCGCGAGGAGGTCGTGGGCGCCGGTCGCCTCGCGGATGAAGACCATCATCCCGAGGCGGAGCTTGTCGACCATCTCGGCGGCGGTGGTGCACTCGTGGTCGGAGCCGACGCCGGCGGCGACGTAGGCGTTGAGGGCCTGGCCGGTGAGCCCCGGGGCGTGGCCGTCGATGGGGCGGCCGGCGAAGCGGTCGAGCTTGGCGACGACGTCCGGAGCCGCCGCGACGACGCCCGGGAAGTTCATCATCTCGGCGAGGCCGATGACCCAGCGGTTGGCGCCGGCGAGGGCCCCGAGGTCGTCGGCGTCGAGCTGGGCGCCGGAGGTCTCGAGGTGGGTGGCGGGGACGCACGAGGACGCCATGACGTACATGGACAGCGCGCCGAAGCGGGCGTCGCGGAGCATGTAGGTGATGCCCTCGGTGCCGAGGACGTTGGCGATCTCGTGCGGATCGCTGACGACGGTCGTCACGCCGCGCCGGAGGACGGCGCGCGCGAACTGGCGTGGCGTGCAGAGGCTGCTCTCGACGTGGACGTGCGCGTCGATGAGGCCGGGAGCGACGTAGCGGCCGCCGAGGTCGACCGTCTCCCGGGCGCGGTAGCCGGGGCCGAGGCCGGCGATGCGGCTCCCGATGACGGCGATCTCGGTCGGGTGGATCTCGCCGGTGAAGACGTTGACGAGCCGGAGGTTCGTCAGGAGCAGGTCACACGGACGGTCCCCGCGGGCCGCCTCGATGAGCGTCGTCAGGTCCACGAAGGAAGGCTACGCCCTTCCACGGAAGATCCAACCGTCGCGTGCATCGCGCGGCCGCGGATGGGCCCGCGGCGGCGCCTGGGCCGCCGGCGCCGCTCAGCGGAACCAGGTGCGGGCCCAGCGCGTCCCGTCGGGGTCGCCGCCGCTGAAGCACCGCGCCGAGCCCTGGTAGCTCGACCAGCTGCCGCCGCCGCGGGTGAACCAGCAGTACGTGGTGCCGTGGATGTCCACCTGGAAGCCGGTGATGGTGGTGTTGTTGGCGTTGGCCGGGTAGGCCGAGCAGGTCGTGATGTTGTCGGTCGCGCCGGCGTAGGTGTTGCGACAGGCGGGGATGTCGGCGTAGCTCGGCGCGACCACCATGCGGCTGTTGTAGCCGTAGAGGTTGCGGATGAGCTCGAGGTCCGCCTCGCTGAGGCCGCGGGCCCAGGCGACGTTGGCGCCGGAGTTGACCTCCTCGCGGATCTCGCTGAAGGCCGCCAGCGAGCCCTTGTAGAGGCCCGTCGCGTCGGGGACGCCGCCGCTGCGCGTGAAGGTGTCCGGCCACGACGCGACGTCGGCGTAGGGCGTCGAGGTGCTCTGGTAGCTGATGAGCAGGGTCCAGCCGCCGCCGTCGGTGGTCATGTCGCAGTAGGCGTCGAAGGGATCGGCGCCGACGCCGACGCCGTCGGGGTCGATGGTGTAGACGCCGCTGGTGGTGGCCGCCGCGTAGGCCGCGCCCGGGCGCCGGTAGCCTTCGCAGGTGGTGGCGAGGGTGCCGTCGTCCCAGGTGCCGGGATCGGCGGTGGTCAGCGCGCCCGTGACGGTGATCGGCAGCGCGCACACGACGGGCGCGAGGAGCGTCTGCTCGAGGCTGTTGAAGAGGTAGTCGACGTTGGTCGGCGGGCCGGGGCGGTTGGCGAAGCCGAGGGTCCGCGACAGCGGGATGGGGTCCCAGGTGTCGCGGTTGTTGTTGGTCGTCAGGGCGAGGTTGGGCAGCGCCGTCGCGCCGGCGTCGACGAAGTCGCTGTAGTACCAGGTGCCCGGCCCGGTGCCGTCGACCCAGCCGATCTGGTCCTCCACCGGAGCGGCGAGATCCGTCCCGGGGCCGGCGAAGAAGTTCAGCCAGAACCAGTCGGGGGTGCTCTGGGCGGCCGCGAAGCCCTCGGCCACGGCGACCCGCACGTAGCGGTCGATGATGAAGGGCTCCCAGCCGGCGGGGCAGCCGGCGGCGATGGCGGCCCAGTTGGCGTCGACGGTGCTGCCGAGCTTCAGCGCGGTGCCGCTCGGCAGGTCGCAGTAGACCTGCTCCGGCCCGCTCGGCCCGTCGATGTAGTAGAGGCCGCTCGTCAGCGCCGGGTCGCCGTCGTGGATGGTCACGCAGTGGACCGCCGCGTGGGCGATGTCCTGGCCGAGGTTGGGCGCGCCCGCGAAGTACGGGTAGTCGAAGGGCTCGGGGGTATCGAGGCCGCTGTAGGCCGTGGCGACGCCGTCGTTGGGGGCGACGCCGTCGACCGGGTGGGTCGTGCACGTCAGCGCCCCGGCGGCGCCCGTGACGTCGAGGTCCCAGGCGATGAAGGGCCAGGAGGTGCCGGCCGGCGTCTGGCCGCCGACGAAGGCCGCCGGCGATGCGGTGGCGGTCGTCGTGACGTGGCAGTCGGCCGCGGTCGCGTTCAGGCCGAGCAGGACGTTCCAGTAGACCTTGTTGAAGCCGAGCTGCTCGCTGCCGCGGTAGACGGCGGCGCCGAAGAGGGGCGCGGTCCCGGTCGAGGTGATGCCGGCGCCCTCGCTGAGGTTGCCCGGGCCCGCCGAGGGGTCGACGGTCGCGGTGCCGGTGCTGCAGGTGACGTCGATGGGGTCGCGGTAGAGCCAGGTGTCGCCGCCGGTCGTGATGTCGCCGGTGCAGGCGAGGCCGAGGACCGCCGTGCGGCCGCGGGAGCCGTCGGGCTGGTGGAGCAGCGCGATGGGCTGGCCGTTCTGGTCGACGCAGTCGAGCTTGGCCGAGCAGAAGATGTTCTCGAAGGCGATGGCGACGTCGAAGAAGCCCTGATTGGCCGCGCGGGCCAGGGTCAGGTCGAAGGTGACCGCGGTGTCGGCGTTGGGCGAGCAGGTCGCGGTGCGGGTCAGGGTGCCCGGGTTGTTGTAGGTCGCCGGGTCGATGAGCGTGCTGCCGCCGGCGCCCGCGTACAGGCCGGTGAGGGTCAGCGAGACGGTGTTGGGGTTCTGGGCCGGGTCGGCGTCGCAGGGGCCGACGTAGCTGACCGAGCCGTCGCCGCTGCCATAGCCGAGGGAGTCGATGGCCCGCGTGAAGACGACGTCGCCGCCGAGGTTGGTGACCTCGAGGGTGTAGGTCGCGTTCGTGATCCCGGGATAGGTCAGCGGCGCCACGTCGAGCGCGATCCGCGCCCCGGGGACGTCCTCGGGCGAGTTGGAGCAGGCGGCGGTGAGCGCGGGCAGCGCGAGGAGCGCGGCCAGTGCGGCGCAGCGTGACGGCATCGGGATTCTCCGGGAAGCGCGGGCGGAAGACCCGTCTGCCGAGCATAGGGGCGCCGCTTTTGCGCTGCAATGACGAATCCTTTTGCCGGCGTGCGCCCACCCGAGCGCGGTAACCTCCGCCCCGCCGCACGCGGAGCTGCGTGCCGGGGCGCCGCTACTCGCAGAGGGGCATCTCGTCGCAGACCCAGGCCTGGCGGACCTCGTCGTGCCGGCAGACGCCCCCGAGGCACTCCGCGTCGCTGAGGCACTCGTCGCGATCGAGGTGGTGGCAGGCGTACTTCAACGTCGGCCAGCCGCAGATCCCCGGTGACGCCGCGCAGAGGCCGCCGTCGCCGCAGTCGGCGTCCGAGCGGCACGCGGCCGGGAGGCACTGGTGGCCGCACGAGAGGTCCGACACGCCGCCGCAGATGGCCCCGGCGTCCAGCGCGCCGCACTTGCAGGCGTAGCCGTCGCCGCAGTCGTCGTGGGTCGTGCAGGCCGGCGTGTGACAGCTGCAGACGCTGCCTGCGCCGAAGGTGTGGGTGTCCAGGCAGACCGCGCCGGCGTCGCACTCACCGTCGCTCGCGCAGGTGCTCGTCCCGTCCTCGAAGTAGCGCGGCGCGCAGGTGCCGCTCACCCCGGCGTCGACCGCCTCGCAGGCCGCCGTCGCGACCCGCCGGGGCGCGGGACGCTCCCCGAGCGCGAGCTGGCCGCCGTCGGTGATGGGCAGGCAGCTGCGGAAGGGGGCCGAGCAGTGCCAGCCGGTGTCGTCGCAGGCGCAGCTGTTGGCCGGCCGTTCCCCGGCCGTGCACCCCGGCGCCGCCCATGCGCAGGTCGCGCCGCGCGCCTCGAGCGGACAGAAGTGGCGATCCGCGCCCGTCATCACCGGGTGCGACTCCGGGCAGCCCGCTGGGTTGGCCACCACGTCCGCGGCGTCCGTCCCCTCCACGTCGCCCCGCGTCGCGTCGTCGCCGCAGCCCGCCGCCGCCAGCAGGAGCGCGATCGCCCCCCATCGCCGTGACCTCACGCCGTGCTCGCTCCGCATGGGCCCTCCTCGGGCGCCGAGCGGCGCCCCGAACCGAGTCTAGCAAGCGCGATGCCACGCGAGAGGCTCTCGGAGGAGCTCCGCAAGACCGCGAAGTCCCCGAGCTCTTGCGCAATTCGCGAGCCGTCCCGCGCCCGCGGGCTGGCCAGCGGCTAGCCACCCCCGTCAACCCGCTGGCCATCGGCGCGCGTCGACCACGGCGGGGGCGTCGTCATCCGCCCCCTCGACCGCGTCCCCGGCCCACGCGCTCGCGGCTCGCGCGGCGCTTCCCGTTGTCAAGTGGGCGCGCGCGCGGGTAGGGTCGCCGCCACTATGACGCCACGAATCTTCCCGCTCCTCCTCGCCGTCGCGGCCGCCGGCTGCGCTACCGCCAACCCGACCCCGGCCCCGTGCCCGGAGCCGCCCGCGCCCGAGGTGACGGCGCCCGCCGGTCCGACCGCGGCCGACGCCAAGGCCTTCGCCGACGCCGCCAACGTGCGCCTGCGCGAGCTCCTCGCCCGCCTCGAGACGACCGGCTACATCGCCGCGACCTACATCACGCCGGACACCGAGCGCGCCGCGGCCTGGGCCGAGAGCGACCTGATGGCCTTCCTCTCCGAGGCCATCCCGAAGGCCGCGAGCTTCCGCGACCTCGACCTCGACCCCGACACGCGCCGCTTCCTCCAGCTCCTGCGCACGAAGCCGACGCTGCCGGCCCCGGCCGACGCCAAGCTCCGCGACGAGCTCGCCGGCATCTCCTCGCGCCTCGCCGGCCACTACGGCGCCGCCAAGTACTGCGGCCCCGACGGCAAGGGCAAGTGCCGCGACCTCGACGAGCTCTCCAACGTCCTCCACGCCGGCAAGAAGTGGGACGACCTCGTCGACGCCTGGGTCGGCTGGCACGGCACCGCCGCCGAGACCCGCGGCGACTACCAGCGCCTCGTCGAGCTCGGCAACCAGGGCGCGCGCGAGCTGGGCTTCGCCGACCTCGGCGCCCTCTGGCGCTCGGGCTACGACATGCCCGCCGACGACTTCGCCGCCGAGGTCGACCGCCTCTGGAACCAGGTGAAGCCCCTCTACGAGAAGCTGCACTGCTACGTCCGCCGCCGCCTCTCCGAGCAGTGGGGCGCCGACAAGGTGCCGCTCGACCAGCCCATCCCCTCGCACCTCGTCGGCAACATGTGGGCCCAGGACTGGGGCGCCCTCTACCCGCTCGTCGCGCCCTACCCGAAGGTCGCGAGCCTCGACGTCACCCGCGCCATCGCCAAGAAGAAGGTCGACGCCAAGGCGATGGTCAAGTACGGCGAGGGCTTCTTCACCTCCCTCGGGATGCCCGCCCTGCCGCAGACCTTCTGGGAGCGCTCCCAGTTCGTCCGCCCCGCCGGCCGCGAGGTCATCTGCCACGCCAGCGCCTGGGACACCGACCACAAGGGCGACGTGCGCATCAAGATGTGCATCCAGGGCACCGCCGACGACTTCGTCACCGTCCACCACGAGCTCGGCCACGTCTACTACTACCTCGCCTACGACCGCCTGCCCGAGCTCTACGCCGAGGGCGCCAACGACGGCTTCCACGAGGCCATCGGCGACGCCGTCGCCCTCTCGGTCACCCCGGGCTACCTCGTCGACGTCGGCCTCTTCCCGAAGGCGCCGAACGACGACAAGGCCGTGCTCAACGAGCAGATGCGGCGCGCCCTCGACAAGGTCGCCTTCCTGCCCTTCGGCCGCCTCATCGACCAGTGGCGCTGGGACGTCTTCAGCGGCAAGACCCCGCCGTCGGACTACACGGGCGCGTGGTGGCGCCTCAAGCACGACATCCAGGGCGTCGCCCCGCCGGTCGCGCGCACCGAGGCCGACTTCGATCCCGGCGCGAAGTTCCACATCCCGGGCAACACCCCGTACATGCGCTACTTCCTCGCCGCGATCCTGCAGTTCCAGTTCCACCGCGCGCTGTGCAAGGCGGCCGGCCACGAGGGCCCGCTCTACACCTGCTCGATCTTCAAGAACGCCGAGGCCGGCGAGCGCTTCTGGGCGCTGCTCCAGATGGGCGCCTCGCGCCCGTGGCAGGACGCCCTCGAGGCGCTCACCGGCGAGCGTCAGATGGACGCGACCGCGATCCTCGACTACTTCGCGCCGCTCTCCGCCTGGCTCGACGCGCAGAACGCCGGCCAGCAGTGCGGTTGGCAGTAGCGTCGGTGCGCGTGTCGGGGCGCGCGGTCGCGCCCCGACACGCCCGCGTCTAGCCTTCGCTCTCGACCGGCCCCGTGAAGTCGAAGCCGGCGCCCTCGACCGCCTCGGCGACCGCCGTGGCGCTGTGCTTGCCGTTGACCGTGACGGTCCCGTCGGCGAGCGACACGTTCACGCCGAGCTCGGGCATGGCGCGGTTCAGCGCGTTCGTCACCGACCGCACGCAGCCGTTGCAGGTCATCCCTACGACCCCGTAGGTCGCGAACTGGGGCTCGTTCAGGCTCATCGTCTCACTCCTCGTCGGCCAATCGGTTGAGGATCGGGCAGTCCGGGCGGTCGTCGCCGTGGCAGCAGGTCACCAGATCCCGAAGGACATCGCGCATCGAGCGCAGCTCCTCGAGCTTCGCGTCGATGGCCGCGATCTGTCGCTGGGCGAGCGCCTTGACCTCTGCGCTCGCCCGATGCTTGTCACGCCAGAGCGCCAGCAGCGCCTCGACCTCCTCGAGCGGGAAGCCGAGCCCCCGCGCGCGGCGGATGAAGCGCAGCTCCTCGAGGGCCTGGCGTCGGTAGACGCGGTAGCCGTTGTCGAGCCGCTCGGCCGGGGGCACGAGGCCGATCGACTCGTAGTAGCGGATCGCCTTCGTGGACACGCCGCTCGCGGCGGCGACCTCCCCAATGCTCATCGCGTTGTTCATGGTCTCATTCATCGCGTGGGCCTCCAGCGCCGGAGCAGGAGCGCGTTGGTCACCACGCTCACGCTCGACGCGGCCATCGCCGCCCCCGCCACGACCGGCGAGAGCAGCCCCGCCGCCGCCAGCGGGATCCCGATGACGTTGTAGACGAACGCCCAGAAGAGGTTCTGGCGGATCTTGCTCACCGTCGCCCGCGACACGCCGATGGCGTCGCCCACCAGCGTCGGCTCGGCCCGCATCAGCGTGACCCCGGCCGTCTCCATCGCCACGTCGGTCCCCGTCGACATCGCGAAGCCCACGTCCGCCGCCGCCAGCGCCGGCGCGTCGTTGACCCCGTCGCCGACCATCGCGACCACGGCGCCGCCCTCGCGGAGCCGGGCGACCTCCGCGGCCTTGTCGGCGGGCAGCACCTCGGCGACCACCCGGTCCACGCCCACGGCGTCGGCCACGACCCGCGCCGTGCGCGCGTTGTCGCCGGTCAGCATCACCG
>SBGO01000031.1 GCA_006226565.1 Deltaproteobacteria bacterium
AACGGCCGCGCCCCGAGCGCCCGGCCACGCCTCGAGCGGAGGACCCGCGGCGGCGGACGCGCCGACGGCGCCCGACCTCGTGACCTGCCGCGAGGAGGCCGAGGGGGCGCGCGCGCGAGCCGAGCGGCTGGAGGGGCGCGTGAAGGAGCTCGAGGGGCGGATGCGCGCCCTGCAGAAGGAAGCCGATCGCACGCGCACCTACGATCTGTCCCAGGAGCAGCTCCTCGAGCTGGCCCAGCGCTGCGAGCTCCGCTGGGACCTGCCGCCGATCACCCTCGACGCGCCCCAGACCGTGACCCGCGACGCCGTCGAGGAGCTCGGCCTCGACGGCGACCAGCTCGCGACGGCCAACGCCGCCCTCGCCGCCACCAACAAGCGCCTCCTCGACGCGCTGATGGGTCTCTACGTCGAGGCGACCGGCGACCCCGCCCCGGCCGGGCTCGCCCCCGACGCGATGTTCGCCGAGATCGTCGACAAGACCCCGCGCGAGGCCGTCCAGAAGGTCTTCCAGCGGCTCTCGGCCGAGCGCGCCGGGCTCGCGGACCCGCCGGTCGACGTCGCCGCGACGGAGCCGGTCGAGCGGCTCTTCCGGCTCGTCACCGCCGCCGGCGATCAGCTCGAGCGGGAGCTCGCGGACAAGCTCGGCCCCGAGCTGGCCCACGCCCTCCGCGACGCCCACCACGGCTGGGGCGCGAAGAGCGCGAGCCGCATGGGCTGCCCGGGCGAGGGGGAGTGAGCGGCGCCGGCGACCGCGGGCCGGCGGCTAGGCGCCCATGCAGCTGAAGATGACGTGCCCGCTGCTGTCGTCGCACTGGCAGCTGGCGTCGGGGGCCGTCGCGCAGCCGCAGGAGTCGCACCCGCTCGGCAGATCCACGCACCAGTAGCTGTCGCAGAGGCAGGTCTGGCCGCCGCCGCACTCGTAGGCGTAGCAGTTCGGCGCGCAGTGACCGTTCTCGTCCGGGGCATCCCCGATGCACGCGCCCTGGCCGCGCGAGGCGCAGCCCGCGTCGAGGCCGCAGGTCAGGAGCGCGCCGCAGGCGTAGCTCTCGCCGTCGCCGACGTCGCTCTGGATCGCGTCCGACGCGGTGTCGCCGGTCACGACGTCCGCCGCGTCGCTGGCGGTCGTGTCGGTGGTCGAGGTGCCGCCGTCGTCGCAGGCGACGAGGAGGAGGCTGGCGGCGAGGACGGCGAGGGTCGAACGGAACATGCGGGGGCTCCTTGGGAGGCGCGGGTCGCCGACGGTTTTAGCAAGGCCCGCGCCAAAGGCGATCCCCGAGCCTTCACGCGCCCCTGAGCCAGCTGGGGGCGCCGTGAGGTGGGAAAACTCTCTACACGGCGTCCACCCGCTTTCCCGACCCCGAAAAGGGACGAGCCCCGAAGCCGCAAGGGCTCCGGGGCTCGTCCGGGGGCGCATGGCGTCCGGGCTACATGCCCTTGCACTCCATGAAGCAGGCGACCGGGTCCGCGTCGGCGACGCAGGCGGTCCAGCAGTCCATCACGCTGATGCTGCAGCCGTTCTTGAGGTGGCCGTAGCCGACGCCCGTCGCGGCGACGATCTGCGTGCAGGAGCAGCCGGCGGTGTCCTCGATGGTGTAGGCGCGGCCCGGGCCCTGGCCCTTCGGCGCGGTGGTGTCGAAGACGCCGTCGCCGTCCACGTCGGCCCAGCGGTTGGTGCCGAGGCGCACGGTCGGCACCGACTCGGGCAGCTCGGTCTCGACGCAGAGGTCGACGTCACCGCAGACCCCGTCGCCGTCGGCGTCGTCCTCGGCGTCGAAGGGGCAGACGTCGCAGGCGTCGCCGGCGCCGTCGGCGTCGGAGTCGGCCTGGTCGGGGTTGTAGACGTCGCAGTTGTCGACGTCGCCGCAGACGCCGTCGCCGTCACCGTCGTTGTAGGGGTCGAGGGGGCAGGCGTCGACGCAGTCCGCGTAGCCGTCGGCGTCGCTGTCGGTGTCGGCCACGCCGCAGCCGCAGACGCCCGCGTCGATCTTGTCGGGGTCGCTCGCGCACTCGTCCTGGCAGTCGAGGGCGCCGTCGCCGTCGCTGTCGACGTCGGCCACGCCGCAGCCGCAGACGCCCGGCTCGGTCTTGCTCGGGTCGGCGGGGCACGCCTCCTCGCAGTCGAGGGCGCCGTCGGCGTCGCTGTCGGTGTCGGCCACGCCGCAGCCGCAGACGCCCGGCTCGGTCTTGTTCGGGTCGTCGGGGCAGAGGTCGTCGGGGACGACGATCTCACCGTTGAGGACGACGCGGGCGACGCGGAGGTTGTTCTCGCGGCAGCAGTCGTCGACCTGGGTGATGACGACGCGGTTCACCTCGCCGCTGACGACGTAGGGCGCGAGGTTCGTGGTGCCGCTGCCGCCGAGGTAGACGTAGCTGCCCGGAATCACGAGCCCGCCCGGGTAGGCCGAGTTGAAGATCGAGACCCGGGAGCCATCGTCCATGCCCGAGAAGGTGATCGTGAACTCGGTCACCTCGGTGTCACTCGGGATGTCGACGAAGGTCTGGAAGTAGGTGAAGTCGCCGTAGTCCCAGCACGTCACCGGCGCGTAGCACACCCGCGAGTAGTGGGCCATGCCGATGATGTCGCCGTCGGGCGCCGGGCCCCAGCCCGCGTCGTAGGCGCCCGGGATGGTCGCCACCGAGTACTCGCAGGCGTCGCCGTGGCGGGTGGGGTTGCAGGTGAAGGCGATGAGGCCGTGCGGGTTCGACGACGAGACCTCGAGGCCCTCGTGCATCGTCCATGGCGTACGGGAGAGCGCGAAGGCCGAGGTCGAGGTCAGCAAGAGGCCGAGCCCGGCGATGGCGGAGATCACCCTGGAGAGGTTCATTGACATCCTCCTTGCGAGGAAACCGTGCGTGCGGTGATTGCGGGGATGGAATTCCGGAAGGGCCACTACGGTGGCATGTGACGGCGGCAACCGTCAACGGAAACCGTCTATTCCACCGATCTGCACAGCGTCGTAGGCGTTTCGGAGGGCGCGCGTTCGGTCGGAATCGAATGCGGCGAGTGCGATATTCGCAAGTGCGGAAGGTGCGCTAAAATGGCCTAGATCAAGGTCTTTTTGCCCGATTCTGCCGTGCTTTTGCCGCGGCCGCCATATTGGCCAGACGCGCCTCGACGACGCGGGTGAGGAGCGCGAACGGGAACGGCTGATCCAGGGGGAGCTTCAGGTTCCCCTTCGGCCCCTGGTAGGGCGCCAGCTCGGCCATCAGCGCCGCGTCCCCGTCGACCGGCGGGTAGACGCCGATGTGGTGCTTGAAGGCCGCGAAGTAGACGATGATCCCGCCCTGCTCGAACGCGGGCATGCGGTAGCTGATCCGCTCGCGCGCGGCGGGCGCCGCGGCGCGCACGGTCTGGCGGACGCGCTCGAGCAGCTCGGCGACGTCGGGCGGGAACGCGGCGATGTAGGCGTCGATGGTCTCGGGGGAGTCGCTCACGGCCTACTTCTTCTCGCAGGTCGGGGGAGGCGTCGGCGGAGCGAGCAGCACCCCCTCGGGCAGCTCCTCGTAGCGGTCGCTGCGGGCGCCGGCGTAGCGCCGCAGCTCGTCGTCGACCTGCACGTAGAGCGCGCCGTCCGGGCCCCAGAGCGCCGCCGCCGCGCCCTCGCCCTGGGCGAGCGCGACCGCCCGGTGGCCGTCGAGGTCGACGCGGTCGACCGCGAAGCGCAGGTCCGGCCCTTCCTTGCCGCACTTGTTGCGGACGCCGACCACCACCGCCTGGCTCCCGTCGGCGTTGAGCTGGATCGAGCGCAGGTTCGAGATGGAGTGGACCGACTGGACCCGGGCGCTGCCGCCGTCGGGCGTGGTGACGGTGCGGTTCTTCACCGACCACCCCTCGGGCATGGGCGAGGTCAAGAGCGCGCCGTCGGGGGTCAGGAACATCACCGGGCGGGTCGGCGTCCCCTGCTGGTCGCGGGTCACGCCGGCGGAGTCGAGCACCTGCCACGCGGTCTTGTAGCGGTTGAGGCGGAAGCGGGCGCCGCTGTGGACGGCGTGGACCTCGATGGTCTGGAGCTTGTCCCACTCGAGCGCGGTCGCGAAGGGGTCGTCGCCGATGTGGTCGAGGGGGACGACGTAGAGGCGGGCCTCGGCGAAGAGCGGCGGGACGTCCTCGGTGCGGGTGGCGGTGACGACGATGCCCTGCCCCTCGACGGGGTCGACGAAGCCGGCCTGCACGCCCTCGTAGAGCTCCATGAGGGGGAGGAAGCGCTCGACCTCGTCGACCCAGATCCCGGGCCGGAGGAGCTGCCCCTGGCTCTCCTGGGCGCTCGAGATGCGGGTGTGGCGGAGCTTGCGCCAGGCGATCGTCGGGGCGCCGACGCGCAGGGCGCGCTGCCAGGCCTCGTCGATGCGGGCGGCGCGCCACGCGAGCTCGTCGCCGTAGTCCGAGCGGCGGAGGCGCTGGAGGTCCTGGTCCTCCTCGGCCCGGCGGCGGAAGCGCGGGAAGTCGCGCTTGAGCACCGTGGTCAGGGTCTCGAGGGCCTGGTCGAGCTGGCCGAGGCGCGCGTAGGCGCAGGCGAGGTTGTAGCGCGCCAGATCGTAGTCGGGGAAGGCGCGGACGGCCTCGGCGAAGGCGGCGCGGCTGCCAGCCCAGTTCCCCTCCTGGTGGAGCTTCCAGCCCTCGGTGTTGGAGCGGAAGGCGTCCTTGGGCGGCTCGTCGGGGACCTCGTCCCAGCCGAGCTCCTCGATGGAGACCGACCAGCGGACGGGGACCGGGCGCGGCTTCGGCGGGGGCTCCTCGACGCGAACCGGCTCGGGATCGGGGACGATGTCCTGACGTGGCGCGCACGCGGTCGACATCAGCGCGAGGGCGAGGGTGACGCGCGCCGCGGGCGCGGTGAGGAGTCGTTGCATGGCCGCCTCCGGTCCGGGGGGATGCCGACACGCTACACCACATCGCTGGCGCCTTCATCCGCTGCCGACGTGGGATGTGTGTGGGGGCCTCCCCGCGCGACGGGGCTCGACGCCGGGTCCGGACTGGAACATCTTCTGCGCCACATCCCTTTTCGGAGCACGCCCATGAAGCGCACCCTGCTCGCCCTCGCCGCGCTCGTGTCGATGGCCACCCCCGCCCTCGCCGACGTCCCGTCCTCCCTCGAGACCGACACCTCCGGGACCCTGCCGGAGGGCCTCACGTTCGAGGACGTGACCGGCGTCGCCGGGGCCACGCCGCCCAAGGGCGCGAAGCACGAGGTCCTGCGCGTGATGCGCTGGGAGGAGCGGGACGGCCCGCGCTTCGCGGTGTTCGCGACCGTGGGCAAGGTCGGCCGCAAGGACGACACGAAGTACGAGAGCCGCGTCCTCTACGTGACGACCTTCAGCGAGAGCGCCCAGACCTTCACGCAGATCCGCGCCATCAAGGAGGTCTCGAGCCCGTGCGAGCTCGACCTCGAGGCCCGGTTCATCGCGAGCTCGATCCGCCTCACCGACCTCGACGACGACGGCGTCGGCGAGCTGACCTTCGCCTACGTCACCGGCTGCGGGGGCGACGTCTCCCCCACCACGCTGAAGCTCCTGATGCTCGAGGGCGACGACAAGTACGCGCTCCGCGGGGTGACCGAGGTCGACCCCGGCACGGGCACCTACGAGGGCGGCATCTACAAGCCCGACTTCAAGAAGGCGCCGAAGGCCTTCCTCGCCTACGCCAAGAAGGTCTGGGACGAGATCAAGCGCCAGTGACCGAGCGATCGGACCGCGGGCGCGTGGCGCGGAGGGGCTCCGTGCCCCGTCGCTCCCGTGGCGCGGTCGAGCTCGGGGAAGTGGCGCCCGGGGCCACTTCCCCGACCTCTCGCAGGTCGCCTACAGCGCCGACAGCGGGCGCGGCGTGGCGTAGAAGGCGTTGGTGGCCGGGTCGTTGAAGCGCTCGTAGTCGATCGCCCACGGCTGCACGCGGGCCTCGCCGTCGCCGTAGTGGACGGTCAGCGCCATGGGCGTCGTGCGGCGGTAGTTCGAGCGCCGGGGGAGGTCGGCGTTGTTGGCGCCGCCCGACGAGAACACCGTGTACAGGAGCACGGGGCCGTCGTCGTAGTTGCGGCGGAAGCCCTCGTGGACGACCTCGTGGCCGCGGATCACGGCGTGGGTGCCGAGGGTCTCGAAGAAGCCCTGGGCCTGCAGGCGCCCGTAGGCGAAGCGCGCGGTCGGCGACTTCTGGAGCTTGGGCGGGATGACGGCGGCGGCGCTCGGATCGCCCCACATCATGTAGAAGCGCATCGGCCACTTGTTGAGGCTCGACAGGTCCTCGTAGTGCTCCTTGAAGACCGAGTCGGGCGGCGCGCCGGCGTGGACGAAGCACATCTTGTCGAAGAGCAGCGTCACCGGGAGCGACTCGAAGAGCGTGTAGAACGTCTTGAAGAACGCGTCGTTGGCGAGGGGGCGGAGCTCGGTGTAGGCCTCCGAGGGGCCCACCGCCGGGAGGATCTTCTGGTTCTTCGAGATGTACCACTCGTGGTTGCCGCGCAGCACGACGACGTGGTCGGGGGCGGCGAGGTAGGTCTCGAGGACCGTGCGCAGCACGCCGTCGTAGCTGTAGATGCCGCGGTCGATGTAGTCGCCGAGGAAGACCAGCAGCGGCTTGGGGAACAGGTGGGGGTTCGCGTTGTAGGCGTCGAGCTTGTCGAAGAACTGCGACTGGACCAGGGCCGCCTTCAGGCAGCTGTAGCAGCCGTGGAGGTCGCCGATCACCGTGAGCTCGTAGCGCTGACCCGGCGCGGGCCGCACGACCCAGGTGTAGCCGTCGAGGAACATGTCGCCGGCCGGGAGCTCCTGCACGCTCTTCTTGCCGGTCAGGCGGCCGTTGCCGACGGCGCGCGCCTGGTCGAGCTGGTCCATCACCCGCAGCGCGCGCTGGCGGTCGGCCTCGAGCTGGGCGGCGAGCTGGGTGGGCTCGGCCGAGTAGTGGCGCTCGAGCGGCCGCAGGAAGGCGGGGGCGTCGCCGTTCGAGCTCCGCTTGCCGATCTCCTCGATGACCACCGGCGGGCGGTCGGCCGTGACGGGGGCGGCCTCGCCGCGGTCGGCGGCGAGGAGGGCCGCGAGATCGTCGTGGAGGGCCTGCTCGGCCGCGTGGACGTGCCCGTCGGCCCCGATGAGCGCCTCGGCGGCCGCGATGAGCTGCTTCTGCTGCGGGCGGTCGAGGGTCTGGAGGACCTCGAAGCAGCGCACCTTCAGCCGGGAGAGCACGTAGTCGGCGTTGTCCTCGGCCTCCCCCACGGACTCCGTGGTCATCTCCTCGATCTCGTTGATGGTGCGATCGAGGACGCCCTCGAAGTGGGCCTGCAGGCGGTTGATCGTCTCGTCGCGGAGAATCGCCGGCGCGTCGGCGAGGAGCTCGCCGTAGCGCTCGTCGAGCGCCATCCGGATGGCCCGGCGGATGAACTCGCGCTCGGAGTCGTCGAACTCGCCGTCCGCGCCAGCGTAGGTGGACAGGTAGAGGATGAACCCGAGCATCTGCTGTCGCGCGACCTCGGGTTCTGTGCTCAGAGTCAACATGTGTGCACCTGGACGAGAGGAACGGGGGTCCAGGCTGCGCCCCCGGGCGCCGATCGTCAATCACCGTCCGCGCGGTTGTGCACCTGCGAGAAAATGTGAAGTGAGGGGGTCTGACCCCAATTGTTCACACTTTTGACCCAGGGGCCGGCGCCATCCGTGAGAAAATGTGAAGTGATGGGGTCTGACCCCAACATCTCACATTTTTGACGTCTCCCGATGTCCCGATGGCGGGCTCTCAGGGGGCCGCGGTCCGCACGGCGCGGAAGCCGAGGTGCGCCTCGTGGGTCGTGGGGAGCTTGGTGCCGAGCCGGTAGATCGCGGTGTTCAGGCCGGAGCTGTTGGCGTAGCTGCCGCCGCGCAGCAGGCGATAGGTACCGGTGGCGGCCCCGAGCGGGTCGGTCGCCGCGCCTGCCGGATAGGCGGCGTACCAGTCCCAGCACCACTCCCAGACGTTGCCGATGATGTCGTAGAGGCCGTAATCGTTGGGGATCTTGAGCGCGACCGGGTGCGTGTGCGAGCCCGAGTTGCTCAGGTACCAGGCGATGTCGGCCAGCACCCCATAGACGGTGGCGGTGGTGCCACCGCGCGCCGCGTACTCCCACTCCGCCTCGGTCGGGAGGCGGTAGCCGTCGCAGTCGAGGCCGACGAAGGTCACGCCGGAGCACACGAAGTTGCTCGTGCTCGGGGCGCCGGTGCAGCCCGTCAGCGCGTAGCACGGGGTGAGCGACTCATCCGTCGAGCGCTGGTTGAGGTAGGTCAGCGCGTCCCACCACGACACGCGCTCGACCGGCTGGTCGGCGGCGTCCGGGTAGCTCGCGCCCTGGTAGGCCGACGGGTTGTAGCCCATGACGCTCTCGTATTGCGACTGGGTCACCTCCGTCTCCGCGACCCAGAACGGGCGGGTGATCGTCACCAGGTGCGGGTTGCTCCCGCCCTCGTCCATCAGGAAGGTGCCGGCGGCGAGCTGCACGAAGCCGCTGGGCGCCGCGACCGGCACCGCGATGGGCGCCGTGTCGAGGCCGTCGGCCGTCGGGGTTCCGACGTAGGTGAAGGCCACGGCGTCCGAGCCGTCCGCCGCGAGCCCGGTGTAGGCGGTGGTGACACCGTCGCTCGGTGCGGCGCCGTCGATGGGGTGGCGGGTGCACGTGATGGCCGCCTCGGTGTTGAGCGGCACCGCCACCGACAGGTACGGGTAGGCGCTGCCGACCGGGGTCACGCCGCCGACCAGCGGCCCCTCGGAGGCGGCGGCCGTCGTCGTGAGCGTGCAGGTCGGGGCGCCCGCGGTGAAGAAGGCCGGGTCGAGGCCGAGCGCGACGTTCCAGTAGCGCGCGTCGGCGCTCTGGCCGCCGCTCTCGAGCTGCTCGCGGCCGTGGAAGGCCATCGCCTGCACCAGCGGGGCGGGGGCGCCGACGCCGTTCGGGTAGAGGTTTCCGGGGCCGCCGCTGGGGTCGACCGGGTAGAGCGTGCCGCCGCAGTCGAGGACGAGATCGTCGAGGTAGAGGTGGGTCGAGGTCGCCTCGCTGCCGTCGGGCGAGCCGTCGCTGCAGGCCAGGGCGAAGACGACGGTCTGGACGCGCTCGCCGGTGGCCGGGTCGTGGACGAGCTCGAGCGGGTCGCCGCTCGTCGGCTGGACGCAGTCGACCTTGGCCGAGCAGAAGAGGTCCGCGAACTGGACGGCCACGTCGAAGAAGCCCTGGCGCGCGTCGCGGGCCACGGTCAGGTCGAAGTCGACGGGGACGTCCGCGTCGGCGCGGCACGGGACGGTGAGGCGGCAGCCGTCGGGGGCGTAGGGGGCGCCGCAAGGGTTTCGCCAGTCCCCGAGGGGGTCGGGATCGGGGTCGGCGTCGGCGCCGTCGGGGCCGTAGAGGTCGAGGACGGTGAGGACCACGGTGGCCTCGGCGGTCCCGTCGCCGTTGTCGTCGGTCGCGTCACAGGTGCCGACGTAGCTCAGCGCCGAGGTGCCGTCGCCGTGGGTCGTGGCGCACAGGGGCGAGCGCGTCCAGACGGTCGCGTCGGCCTCGTTGAGGACGGTCAGCTCGTAGCAGGCGTCGACGACATCGGGCAGCGCGAGCGGCGCGACCGCCACGTTCAGGCGTCCCTCGGGCCCCGCGGGCTCGGGTGCGCAGCCGGTGGTCAGGGCGGCGGCCGTGGCCAGCGCGACGAGGACGGCGGTGATGCCGGATCGGGTCATGGCGTTTGCGCTGCGATAGGGCAGGAGGAGAGGCGAGGCGATTCCGCAGTCGACTCGTGCGAGAACGAGCCTATCACGCGATGCCCTGGGTTCACAGGTCGCTCTTGCGACGCCAACGCAGTGCAGCAACGCGGCGCCCCGCGGGCGCCGCCGAACGCCGGCTCAGGTCAGCCGGCGGCTGAGGGTCACGACCGCGAGGCCGAAGATGCTGAGGCCCATGCCGGCGAGCGCGGCGAGCTGCGGGAGGAGGTCCTCGAAGCTCGAGCCCTTCAGCATCACCGCGCGCATCACCTCGACGAAGTGGCGCACGGGGTTGAAGGCCGTGAGCGGCTGGAGCCACTCGGGCATGTTGGCGACCGGCGTGATGAAGCCGCTCAGGAGGATGGCCGGCATCACGAAGAGCATCGCCACCATGAAGGCCTGCTGCTGGGTCCGCGCCAGCGCGCTCACGAAGAGCCCGATGCCGAGCACGCTCAGGAGGTAGAGGGCGCCGCCGGTGAAGAGGGTCGGGAGGTCGCCGCGGAGCGGCACGTCGAAGAGCACCATCGCCGCCGCCACGACCAGCGCGAGGTCCATCAGGCCGATGACGCCGTAGGGGATCGTCTTGCCGAGCACCAGCGTCAGCGGCTGGATGGGCGTCACCAGCACCTGCTCGAGGGTCCCGACCTCCTTCTCCCGGGCGAGGCCCATCGCGGTCACGATGATCGACACGATGAGGAGCAGCGTCGCCGCCACCCCGGGCACGAAGTAGTGCGAGCTCGTCAGGGTCGGGTTGTACAGGACGCGCGGCTCGACGGTGGTCGCGCCCAGCCCGGTCGCCACCCCGCGCGCCGCCGACAGCTGCTGGATACGCGCCGCAACGTCGCGCAGGGCCTGCTGCGTGGCGTAGGCCATGAGCGCGTTCTGCGAGACGATGGCCCGGTTCGAGTCCGCCCCGTCGGTCAGGCCCTGGAGCTGCACCGGCCGCCCCGCCGCCCGCTCCCGCGCGAAGCCTCGCGGTACGACCACCGCCACGGCGGCCCGCCCGGCGGCGACCTCGGCCATGGCGTCGGAGGCGCGCTCGACCTGGGTGGTGAGGTCGAAGGTGTCGCCCGCCACCAGCCCGGCGACGAGCGCGCGGCTCTCCGCGGTCCGGTCCTCGTCGGCCACGACCGTCGGCACGTGGTTGACGTCGAGGTTCACCGCGTAGCCGAGGACGATGAGCTGGATGACCGGAGCGACCAGCAGCACCGCGATGACGCGCTTGTCGCGCGCGGTCTGCCGGATCTCCTTGAGCATCACGGCGGCGAGCGCCGTCGGTCGGCGGAGCCTCATGCCACCCTCCGCTGGAAGCGCTTGGTCGACACGACGAGCATCACCACGAAGAAGAGGCCCATCGCGACGAGATCCGGCCACACCACGTCGAGGCCGTTGCCGCGCAGCAGCACGCCGCGCAGGCCGTCGACGAAGTACTTCGCCGGGAGCACGTGGGCGAGCCCCTGGAGCACCGGCGGCATGTTGTCGATGGGGAAGACGAAGCCGCTCAGCAGCATCGCCGGGAGCAAGGTCGAGATCGCCGCGACCTGGCTCGCCACCATCTGGTTGCGGGTGACCACGCTGATGACGAGGCCCTGCATGAGCATCGCGAGCAGGAAGAGCGAGGCGATGAGGAACAGGAGCGCCAGGCTCCCGTTCACCGGGACGTCGAAGAGGACGACCCCGGTCGTCAGCACCAGCAGCACCTGCACGAGCCCGAGCACGAAGTAGGGCGCGAGCTTGCCGAGGATGATCTCGATACGGCCGACCGGCGTCGCGAAGAGCTGCTCCATCGAGCCGCGCTCGTACTCGCGCGCCACCGTCAGCGCCGTCAGCATCACGGCGACCAGCACCAGCACGATCACCATGAGCCCGGGGACGAGCACCACCGACGACTGGAGGCGCGGGTTGAAGAGCGTCCGGACGCGCGCCTCCACCGGCATCTCGAAGCTGCCGAGCTGGACCCGCGCCCGGCCGAGGGACTGCGACAGGGCGATGCTGTTGGCGTAGCCGAGGGCGATGGCCGCGCTCATGTTGTCGGCGCCGTCGAGCAGGAGCTGCGCCGTCGCCATCTGGCCGCGGTGCACGTCGCGGGCGTACCCCTCGGGGATGATGAGCGCCGCCCGGGCGACGTTGCGCTGGAGGAGCGGCTCGACGCTCGCCGGCTCCTCGCGGGTGGCGACCAGCTCGAAGAGGTCCTGGGCGGTGAAGGCCGCGACCAGGGCGCGCGACTCGGCGCTGTGATCCTGGTCGACCACCGCCAGCGGGATGTGCTCGACGTCGAAGCTGACCGCGTAGCCGAAGAGCAGGATCAGCGCGACCGGCATCCCCAGGGCGAAGATGAGGATCTGCGGGTCGCGCAGGATGTGGAAGACCTCCTTCTGCGCGATGGCGCGGACGCGGACGAGCCGGCTCATGCCGCTTCCTCCTGGCCGTTTCGACCGCGGCCGACGAGCTCGAGGAAGACGTCCTCGAGGGTCGCCTGGCTCTCCTCGAGGCGGAGGGCGCCGAGGCCGGCGGCACGGAGCGCCCCGGAGAAGGCGTCGCGGTCGGCGAGCGGGCCGGTGACGCGCACGTGGACCTCGCGACCGAAGACCTGGATGGCGTGGACCTGCTTTGCCTCACGCGCCGGGGCGAGGGCCGTCGCCACCTGGTCGCGGGTCGCCCCCTCGACCGCCCACACCTGCCCGGGGACGTGGGTCGCCTTGAGGCCCTGCGGGGTGTCGAGGGCGACCAGCCGGCCGTCGACCATGAGCCCGACGCGGTCGCAGTACTCGGCCTCGTCGAGGTGGTGGGTGGTGACGAAGACCGTCGTCCCGCCGCGGACGAGCTGGCGGATGAGGCGCCAGAAGTCGCGCCGCGAGGCCGGGTCGACGCCGGCGGTCGGCTCGTCGAGGAAGACCAGCGCCGGCTCGTGGAGGAGCGACGAGGCGAGCGCGAGGCGCTGACGGATGCCGCCGGGGAGCGACCGCGTCAGCTCGCCCCGGCGGTCCGCGAGCCCCGCGTGCTCGAGGGCCCAGGCGATGCGCGTGGCGCGCCGCGCGCCGTACATGCCGTAGGCGCCGGAGAAGAAGGCCAGGTTCTCCTCGACGGTGAGGTCGAGGTAGAGCGAGAAGCGCTGCGACATGTAGCCGATGGCGCGCTTGACCCGGCGCGGGTGCGTCCCGACGTCGTGGCCGGCGACCAGGGCCTTGCCCTCGGTCGGCGCGAGCAGGCCGCAGAGCATCCGGATGGTGGTGGTCTTGCCGGCGCCGTTGGCGCCGAGGTAGCCGAAGATCTCGCCGCGGCCGACCGCGAAGCTGACGCGGTCCACCGCCGTGAAGGCGCCGAAGCGCTTGGTCAGGGCGTCGACCTCGACGATGGCGTCGCCGCCGCGGGTGTCGTCGGCCATCACGCCGCCTCCGCGTCCGCGAGGAGCCCCAGGTAGACGTCCTCGAAGTCCGGGGAGACCTCGCTCACGGTGAAGCGGGCGGGGCCGCGCCGGCCGAGGTCGGTGAACGTCCCGACCGCCGCGCGGGGGACGACGATGCGCAGGTCCGCGCCGTGTGGGGAGAGGGCGAGGAGCTCGGGGCGGGCCTCGATGGCGCCCTCGACGGCGGCCCGGTCGTCGCAGTGGAGCATCAGGGTCGCGTGGTGGAAGCCGCGGATGAGCTGCTCGGGCGGCCCCTCGGCGAGGAGCTTGCCGCGGTGGAGGAGGCCGACGCGGTCGCAGCGCGCGGCCTCGTCCATGTACGGGGTCGCGAGGAGCACCGCCATGCCGCCGTGGACGAAGTGGTGGAGGAGGTCCCAGAGCTCGCGGCGGCTCACCGGGTCGACGCCGTTGGACGGCTCGTCGAGGACTAGGACCGGCGGGCGGTGGAGGAGCGCGCAGGCGAGGGCGAGCTTCTTGTACATGCCGCCGGAGAGCGCGTCGGCGCGGCGGTCGCCGAAGCGGGACAGGCGCGTGATCTCGAGGAGCTGCGCCGTGCGCTCCCTGGCCTCGGCCTTGGGGAGGCCGAAGAGGCGGGCGAAGAAGGTCAGGTTCTCGTCGACGCTGAGGTCGCCGTAGAGGCTGTACTGCTGCGGCATGTAGCCGATGGACTCGCGCACGACGGCGGCGGTGGACTCGGCGGAGAGTCCGCGGACGCGCGCCGCGCCGGAGTCGGGGCCGACGAGGCCGGTCACCATGCGCAGGGTCGTCGTCTTGCCGGCGCCGTCGGGGCCGACGAGCCCGTACAGCTCGCCGGGGGCGACCGTGAAGCTGAGCCCGTCGACCGCCACGTTGTCGCCGAAGGCGCGGGTGAGCCGCTCGGCGGCGATGGCCGGGGCGTCGGGGTCGGGCGCGAGGGCCTCGGCGCCCTTCTGGCGGCGGCCGCGCATCAGTCGCGCTCCGTCCCGGGGAGAGTGATCTCGACCGGCATCCCCGGGCGGAGCTTCCCCTCGGGGTTGGGGATGCGGACCTCGACCGCGTAGACCAGGCGGTCGCGGTCGTCGCGCGTCTGGACGTTGCGCGGGGTGAACTCGGCCTCGGTCGCGACGCGGCGCACGGTGCCCTCGAAGCTCTGGCCGGGCAGGGCGTCGGCGACGACCTTCACCGGGCGGCCGGGCGCGGCGGCGTCGAGCTCGGCGTTGGGGAGGAAGAAGGTCGCCTCGACCACGTCGATGGAGGTCAGCGTCAGGATGCGCCCGCCCGGCATCACCAGCTCGCCGGGCTCGAAGCTCCGGAGCGAGACGTAGGCGTCGATGGGGGCCGTCAGCTTGCACTCGGCGCGCGCCACCTCCGCGCGCTGGAGCGCCGCCTTGGCCGCGCCGATCTGCGCCGTCGCGGCCGCCTTGGCCGCGCCGATCTGCGCCGTCGCG
>SBGO01000623.1 GCA_006226565.1 Deltaproteobacteria bacterium
TGGGGGCGTCCGCGAGCACGTCGCGGGGTGGCAGGTGGCCGGCGTCGATGGCCGCGCGCACCGCCTCGACGATGGCCTCGGCGTCCTTCGGCTGGCGCTCGGCGACGAGCCGCACCGCGCCGGTGACGACGTCGGGTCGCTCCTTGAGGTTGGCCGGGACCTGGGCGAGGGCCTCGCGCGCGGCGCGGGCGCGCTCGACGTTCGGATCGGGAGGGGCCTCGTGGCCGGGCTTGAAGACGGTCAGCCACAGCGTGACCGCCACGGCACACAGGGCGGCGAAGCCGAAGGCGTAGTGGCGGGGGCGCAGGGAAGAGCTCATGATGCGATGTCCGCTTGTCGAAGGGCGTCCCGGAGCGGGCCGGGACGGTTCGTGATGACCGCGGCGACCCCCAACCCCGCGAGCCGCGACGCCTCGGCGGGGGCGTCCACGGCCCAGCTGCGGAAAGCACGGCCGGGCCGAGCGTATTCCGCGAGGTGCGCGGCGTCCACGAGGTCGTGCCGCGGGTGGAGATCGAGCCGGTCGGCGTCGGGCAGCCAGCGGAGCGCCCGGAGGGCCAGGAGGTCCTCGTAGAGGTAGGCGCCGCGCAGGTCGGGCGCCGCCCGGTGGAGGGCCACGAGGACGCGGGGGTCGAAGCTCGAGACGACGACCGCGGCGGGCGCGGCGGCCCGGAGCGCGGGGAGGCACGCGGCGACGAGGCGCTCGGCGTCCGCCGTCGGCTTGAGCTCGACGTTCCAGAGGAAGGGCCCGCGCGCGCCGGCGACCAGGGACGCGACCTCGTCGAGGGTGGGGATGCGCTCGCCCGCGACCCGGAGGGCGTCGAGCTCGGCGGCGGGGTGCTCGGCGAAGGGACCGGAGACGCCGGTGAGGCGGGCGGTGTCGTCGTCGTGGAAGACCCGGGCCCGCCCTGCCCCGTCGAGCCGCGCGTCGCACTCGATGCCGTCGGCGCCGGCCTCGAGCGCCGCGACGAAGGCGGCCAGCGTGTTCTCGGGGTAGCGCGCGCTGTCGCCGCGGTGGGCGACGACGGCGGGGAGCGGCGGCGCGATCATCAGGGCCGCGACATCCGGAAGGCGAGGTGGTCGGTCTCGAACGCGGCGAAGGCGACGCGCAGGAGCCGCAACCTCCCCTCCCCGGCCCCGGCGGGCCCGGCGAGGAGCTGGCTCAGGGTGACGTCGGCCCGGAGCGCGGCGGCGGCCTCGCGCTCTCCGTCGTCGAGGCCGAGGGGCACGAGGCGCGAGACGAGGTCGGCGGGGGCGACGAGGGGCTTGTCGAGGTAGGCGTCGAAGAGTCGGCGGAGGGTGGCGAGGTCGTAGTGGACGCGGATCCCGTACATCAGCAGCTCGGGGGGCGTCGAGCCGAGCGGGATGGGCGGCCGCGGCGGCATCAGGCCGGCGAAGAACTCGTACCAGCCCGTCTCCCAGGTGAAGGGCTCGACGAGGCGGTCGCGGAACTGCTCGGCGAGGGCGCCCGCGACCTGCTCGACCGGCAGGACGCCGGCGCGCACGAGCGCCGTCCCGAGGAGGGTGCGGGGCTGGCTCGCGAGCGCGAGGGCGCGGTCGAGGTCCTCGGGCTCGAGGACGCTCCGCTCGACGAGGAAGGCGCCGAGGAGCTCGCGCTTGAGGTTCGAGTGGACCAGCACCGGGGCGCCGCGGTCGAAGAAGATCTCCTTCTGGACCGACCCGCGGGTGAGCTTGAGCTTCCCGCTCAGCCCGCCGGACCAGATCTGGTGCAGCAGGCGCGGGGCGCGGTGGCGGTTGAGCGGCCCGTCGAAGAGGGGGCGCTCGGGCTCCTCCTCGAAGAGCGCCGGGTGGAGGTCGACGACGGCGGTGACCTGGCCGGCGCGGATCCAGTCGCTGCCGTTGATCGAGATCCACTCGCGCGGGCTGACGCAGCGCGCGGCCACGAGGTTGTTCATGCGCGTGAAGTCGATCGGCCCGAAGACCGGCTCGCCCTCGACGCGGAGGTGGAAGCTCGCGCGGGTCAGGTCGACGCGCCGAATCTCGCGCGGCAGCGGCTGCCGGGCGTGGGCGTCGGCGGGCAGCTCGGGCAGGCTCTCGGGCTCGGCGGTGAGCTCGGGCTCGGGCTCGAGGTGGCGCGGCGGCGCGGCGGCGCGGTGGCCCGGGTGGCCCGGGTGGCCCGGGTGGCCCGACTCGAGGACCACGGCGGGGTGCAGGACCTGCCGCAGGAACGCCGAGAGGCTCCGGTTGGTGACCCGCAGGCGGCTCTCGAAGAGGTAGTCGAGGATGGCCTCCTGCAGGTCGGTCGCCGTCTGGTAGCGGCGCGCCGGGTCCCGCGCGAGGGCGCGCTGGAGGATGGCCCGGATGCCCTTGGGGATGTAGCTGTGGCGCTTGAACTTCCGCTCGACGTTGGCCTCGCGGACGTTGACGATGGTCTGGATGTCGCTCTTGCCGACGAAGAGGCGCTTGAGGGTGAGGGCCTCGAACAGGATGATGCCGAGGGCGAAGACGTCGGACCGGCGGTCGATGGGGTGGCCGAGGACCTGCTCCGGGGAGAGGTAGCCGAGCTTCCCCTTGAAGGTCGCGTTGGTCGGATCGAACTTCTCGTCCTTGGCGAGGTCGGCGGTGGCGACCCCGAAGTCCATGATCTTCACGGCGCCGTTGAGGCCCAGGAGGATGTTCGAGGGCGAGACGTCGCGGTGGATGATGTTGAGCGGGCGCCCCTTCGCGTCGGTGGCGGCGTGGGCGTGGGCCAGCCCCTTGCACACCTCGCTGACGATGAAGAGGGCGATCTCGGTCGGGACGCGCAGCTTGCCGCGGGTGCAGCGGGCGAGGACGTCGAGGAGGTCGGCGCCGTCGACCAGCTCCATCGCGATGTAGTACTGGCCGTCGATCTCACCGAGCTCGAAGATCTGCACGATGTTGGGATGCTCGAGGAGGGAGGTGACCTTCGCCTCCGCGATGAGCATGTTGATGAACGCCTTGTTCTGGGCGTACTCGGGCAGGATCGTCTTGACGACGAGGTGCTTGGAGAAGCCGTCTGGTCCCGCGGAGCGGGCCTTGTAGATCTCCGCCATGCCGCCGGTGCCGATGCGCGCGACGAGCTCGTACTTTCCGAAAGGCCGCGGGAGCTCGCTGGAGGCCTCGGGCTCGGTCGGGAGCTCGCTGGAGGCCTCGGGCTCGGTCGGCGCTGTGACGTCGTCGCTCTCGGGCACCGCGTGGGCCCTCCCGGTGAAGGCTCCTAGTTGTTCGCGAGCTTCTCGAAGACGTCGAGTGCGATGGCGCACATCTCTTTGTCCTCGGCGCTCGGGGAGTCCGTGCGCTCGCGGATCTTCTTGCACTCCTCCGAGCCGTCGCCGGCCTTCTGGCAGGTCAGGTCGGCGAGCCGCTGGCAGTCGTCGGTGCAGGCGCCGAGGGCGCTGGAGAGCACGACGGCGAGAGCGGCGGCGGCGAGGAAACGGGTCATCGAGGGCTCCGGAGGGTCTGGGGCGCGGCGCGAGGCCGGGGGCGCCGTGGATAGATGGGGCGCGGCCCGCGGCGTGTCAAGCGGCGCGTCGAGCGGCGCGTCAGCGCTCGTGGCTCATGGTGCGCGAGGCGTGGGGCGCGTCCGCCTGGCCGTGGATGAGGCCGGTCGCGTCGACGCGGTCGTCGTCCGGGTCATCGGAGACGACGTCGATGATGAGCACCGTCACGTTGTCGATGCCGCCGTACTCGAGCGCGCGGCGGACGAGCTCGTCGGCGGCGTTCCGGGCGCCGGGCCAGGCGGCGAGGACCTCGAAGATCTCGTCGTCGGGGACGAGGTCGGTGAGGCCGTCGCTGCAGAGGAGGTAGCGGTCGCCGGGGCGGCTCGTGCGGTAGTAGGTGTCGACGAGGACCTCCTCCTGGAGGCCGAGCGCGCGCACGATGACGTTCTTGTACGGGAACTGCGGGAGATCCTCCGGCCGCAGCACCCGCATCCGGATGTACTCGTTGGCGAGGGAGTGGTCCTCGGTCAGCTGGAAGAGGCGCCCGCGGCGGTAGCGATAGGCGCGGCTGTCACCGACGTGAGCGACGTAGACCCGGCTGCCGACGAAGCACAGGCCGACGATGGTCGTGCCCATGTCCTCGAGCTGGGGGTCGCGGGAGGCCTCCTGGAAGATCTGGAGGTTGCCGTACTCGATGGCGCTCCGGAGCCGGAACTCGTGGAAGCTCGAGAGGTCGGTGACCCGCCCCTCCTTGCGGAGCTCGTGGTAGGCCTCCTCGAGCTTCCGCGCGAGCTGCGCGTCGGCGTAGAAGGCGTCGACCGACTCGATGGAGATGCGGCTCGCGACCTCACCGCACGCGTGCCCGCCCATGCCGTCCGCGACGACGAAGAGCTTCTCGTCCTCGAGCACGAGGCAGTCGTCCTCATTGTGCTCGCGGACGCAGCCGACCTCGGAGGCGGCGTGGACGTCGAGGATCATGGTGCTCCCGGGCCGGTCGTGGCGGGGGGCGGAGGCAGGGCGGGCCCCTGGGTGCGCGGCTTCGCGGATCGCTGCAGCTCGATCTCGCTGAAGAGGGTGGCCGGAGCCACGGTGCTCACCGGAACCATGCCTGATTCTGCTCCGCAGTAGCCGTTGAAGACGCCGGTGTGGGTCCCAGCGGCGATGATCTTGCTGATGGTCACGAGAGGGGTCCCGACGATCTCGACCCCGCGAACCAATGTCTCCGCGCCTGTTGCGGCATCCACTTTGTATACCATCCGGGCCTCCCCCTTAAAGGCCTGATAGCCATAGGAAGAGGTATTGGTCGAGCCGCCGGAGATGTCGCGGATGACCAGGCCGAAGGGCTTGCCCTGCTTGCGGACCTCTTCGAGGAGGTGGGCGCGGAGCGTGTCGTCGGTAACCGTGGTGTGCGCCTCGACCACGAGGTTGCCCATGCGCGAGACCGGCCGCCGGTTGCCCTGGGCCCGCCCGTGGCCGTTGGAGCGGTCGAAGCCCTCGGGGGGACGGCGGCCGCTGAGGAAGGCCTTGAGGACCCCGTGGTCGACGAGGACGACCTGCTGCGCGGCGACGCCCTCGTCGTCGTAGGCGTAGTGGCCGTTGAGGCGGACCGGGCCGGCGGTGGTGCGGGTGGGGTCGTCGACGAGCGAGAGGAAGTCGGGGAGGACCGGGTGCCCGAGGTGCTTGGCGAAGGTCTGGCCGTCGGTGTCGCTCTGCTGGCGGTGGCCTTCGAGGCGGTGGCCGAGGACCTCGTGGAAGAAGACGCCGGTGGCCGCGCTCTCGAGGATCGCCGGGCCGGTGTAGGGGTCGAGCACGGGGGCGGCGCGGAGGGCGGCCAGGTCGCTCACGATCTGGCGGGTCCGCGCGACGAGGGTCGCGTCGTCGGGGAGGTCGGCCTCGGTGGGCCCATAGAAGTCGAAGGAGGTGTCGAGGAGCATCCCGTCGGCCGCGCGGGTGTAGGCGCTGGCGTGGATCGCGTACATCGGCTGGACGGTGCGGAGGCGGACGCCTTCGGTGTTCGCGAGCCAGCGGGTCTCGACCTCGGCGACGACGTTGACCTCGGAGTCGAAGATCTCGGGGTCGCTGGCGAGGATCGCGCCGAGCTCGGCGACGAGGCGCTGCCAACGCGCGTCGTCGCGCCCCAGGGCGATGGGGGCGTCGACGCGGACCGCGGGCGGGGCAGGGGAGAAGCTCGGGCGCTTCTGGGCGTCGTCGACCTTGTAGACGCGCTGGCCCTTGACCTTGAGGTAGCTCGACAGCGCCTGCCGGTAGCGGAGGTCGGTGATGAGCCAGAGCGCGTGGCGGATCGCCGGCACCGAGTCGTCGATGGGCATGACGCTGGAGGGCTCGTAGACGCCCTCCTCGACCCAGTCGAGCTCGACGTCCTCCGAGTTGTCGAAGGCGTAGCCGCCGACCCGGACGTCGACGAAGGCGGTGCGGGTGCGCTCGTCCTCGTCGACGAAGACGGCGCCCTGCTTGCCCGCGATGGAGCGGTGATCGGTCTCCTTGACCGTGTAGGCGACGTAGTAGGGCGTGTCGTAGTCGGGGAGGCGGAGGTCCCGATGGCTGCGCTCGAGCTCGGCGAGCATCGCGGTCATCACGGAGTCGCCGGCGAAGGCCGCCGGGAGCTGGAAGGTGACCTTCGGGGCCCCCTTCGTGGGCTTCGCGGGCGTTCCCGCGTGCGCCTGGCAGGCGGTGCCGAGGAGCAGCGCGAGGGTGAGCGGGAGGTGCCGGCCGAGGAGATGGCGTATGGTCATGCGAGACGTTCCGGTACGGAGGGCTGATGGAGGCTTCGAAGCAGGGTGCCGCGGCGAGGCCGGGGGAGGAGCTCGAGGACGCGGTCGCGCGTCTGGGGGCGCTTCGGGACGGCTTGCGCGCGCGGCTGGTCGAGCGCGACGAGGCGATCGACGGGGCGCTCGCGGCGCTGGTCGCGGGCCAGCACGTGCTGCTGCTGGGGCCGCCGGGGACGGCGAAGAGTCTGCTCGCGCGGCTCCTGTGCGAGGGGATCGCCGACGCGACCTTCTTCGGGCGCCTCCTCACGCGCTTCACGACGCCCGAGGAGCTCTTCGGGCCGCTCGACCTGGCGGCGCTGGAGTCCGGGCGCTACGAGCGGCTGGTGGAGGGCTACCTTCCGACGGCCCACGTGGCGTTCCTCGACGAGGTGTTCAAGGCGAGCTCCGCGATCCTCAACGCGCTTCTGACATTGCTCAACGAGCGAAAGTTCCACAACGGCGTCGCGGCGTGCGACGTCCCGCTCCTGTGCCTCGTCGGGGCGTCGAACGAGGTGCCGGACGAGGCCGGCCTGGCGGCGCTCTACGACCGCTTCCTGGCGCGCTTCTGGATCGACCCGGTGAAGGAGCAGCGAGGATTCTTCCGGATGCTGCGCGGGGAGGGCGAGGAGCGCTCTCTCCCGCGGCTGGCGCTCGGGGATCTCGCGACGCTGCGCGCGGCCGCGCTCGCGATGCCGGTGGCCGACGACACGCTGGAGCTCGTCTACCGGCTGCGGGCGAACCTCGACAAGCGCGGGGTCTTCGTGTCCGACCGGCGCTACCGTCAGACGCTGGACTTTCTGCGGGCCCACGCGCTGCTCGCCGGCAAGGACCGGGTGGACGACGAGGTCTTCTGGAAGATCGAGGCGGTGCTCTGGAGCGATCCCGACGAGCTCGACGCGGTGCGTGGGGCGGTCGGGGAGATCCTGGCCGGCTACGACCAGGACGCGGAGGCGTTGGTCGCCCGTGGGCGCGAGGTCGTGAGCTTCGCCCAGCGGCACTGGGACACGCCCGAGGAGGAGGCGCGGGCGCTCGTCGAGGCGCACGCCAAGCTGACGCGGCTCCTGTCCGAAGCCGAGCGCCTCGAGCGCCTCGCGGGGGCGCGGGGCCGGGTCACCCACAAGGTCCGGGAGGCGCGTGAGGCGCTCGCGGCGATGGTGTCGGACCTGGTCGCGGAGGCGTTCTGAGCGGGCGTGACCGGCACGGCGAAGGACCGCGCGCGGGCGGGGAGACCTGGCCGGCGATGGTCGCGCGTGACGCGCAGGACGAGGTCGACTTCGCCGAGGTGGTCGAGCGCTCGGAGCGCCTGACGCGGGTCTTGGGGGATGGATCGCGGCTTCTCCCGGACTTCGAGGTTTTGATGCTCGATCTCTTCTCCGCGTTCGTGAAGCTCAACGTCAAGATTCGTGACGCGGCGGAGGTGCGTGGGAGCGCACGGCTCCGGGCGGCCATCGTCGAGGAGCTGACACGATCGGCGAGCTTCGCGGAGACCCACCGGGTCACGGCGCTGCGGCCGGAGGCGTCGGGGTTCGCGACCCTGCGGGTCGCAGAGGGGGTCCTCGAGCGCCTCCGGAGACGGGAGCTCCTGAGCCCGGCGGAGCTCGAGGGGCTCTGGCGGCTCGCCGCGGAGGAAGAGGCGGAGGCCCGGGCACACGACCGGGTCGAGGCGGCGCGGGAGCTTGCCGAGGCGCGTGAGGACGCCGCGGACGCGCTTCGGGAGGCGGAGGAGGAGGCGTCCGACGAGGCGGCGGCGGCCGCGGCGCGGGCCGAGGCGCTGGACGCAGCGCTCGAGCGCGCGGTCGACGGGATCCCGCGAGGGGTCTGGAACGAGCTCGGGGATCAGACCGGCAACACGGGAGACGCCCTGAGCGACGCGGCTCAGGCCGGGGCCGCCGGGGCAGGGCAGGGCGGCGGGCCGGGGGACGGCGGCGACGCCGTGGACGCGCTCGCGCTCCAGGCCGAGCTCGCCGATATGCCCGGGATGAAACGGCTGATCCGGCTCCTGGGGGCGCTCCGTGAGGAGGCCCGGGCGGCCAGGCGGAAGCGGGTTCCTCGCGCGCGGACGGAGGTCTATGGGGTCGAGCCCGGTCGGGACCTGGAGCGACTGCTCCCCGTGGAGCTGGTCGCGCTTCGCCACCCCACGCTGAAGACGGAGTTTCGCCGCCGCTACGCCGAGAGCGCGCTGCTCGGCTACTTCATGCGGGGTGACGAGGAGCTGGGGCAGGGGCCCGCGATCTTCCTGCTCGACGTCAGCGGGTCGATGGCCGGGACGAAGGTGGTCTGGGCGAAGGCGGTCGTGCTCACCCTCGGGGACATCGCGCGGCGGGCGCGACGCCGGGTGACGGTCATCTGCTTCGCCTCGGGGAGCGCCCGTCAGCGCTTCGACCTCGCGGTGCCGCGGCGGGGGCAGCCCACGTTGCGCTTCGACCCGACCGGGTTGATGGGGCTCGCCAAGCTCGGCGTGGGCGGCGGGACGGACTTCGACGCTCCGCTCCGGGATGCGATGGAGATCATCGCGAGCGAGCGGGTGTTTCGGCGGGCCGACGTGGTGATCGTCACGGACGGCGAGGCTCAGATGGCGCCGGAGCGTATCCGGGCGGTGCGGGACTTCGCGCGGGAGCACGAGACCCGGTTCCTCGGGGTGCTCGTCGACGTCGCCGAGCACCAGGCGCAGACGCTCGAGGGGGTGTGCGACGACCTCGTGCGGGTGCGGGAGCTGACCGGGGAGAGCGCCCGGAAGGTGTTCAGCCGCTTCTAGACTCGCTTTGCGCCCTTCACGAGGCGTGCGCTGCGCGTGAAAGAGGGCACCGAACGAGGATCGAGGTGCGGGAACTGGGCGCGTTTCACGTGAAACGTCGGAGCCGAGGCGGTACCGACGCGGCGTGGCCTGCGTACGTTTCACGTGAAACACGAGACTCGTGCATGAGACCGTGGACGAGTCGCTGTTTCACGTGAAACACCGCCACTGGACACCCGCATCCTCATATATAGGCGCCCACCGAAGCCGGCTTTTGACCACGTTTCACGTGAAACACGCGCCTCCCAGCGCCAACTGCAGAAAAAAATGCGCCCGTCCGATGATCGCAACGCCGCAGAATCAGATCAGAACTTCTGCGCGCTCCGACTAACTGCGAAATGAATCTTGACGAACACTCGGCCCAACCGCACAACGGGGACAGGTTCTCAAACAGGAAGCGCCATGACCCGCATCATCGCCATCGCGAACCAGAAGGGGGGCGTCGGTAAGACGACCACCGCCGTGAACCTCGCAGCCTCGCTGGCGGCCGCAGAGCGCAAGACGCTGCTCATCGACCTCGACCCCCAGGCTAATTCCAGCTCCGCGTTCGGGATCGACAAGGCCCAGCTGCAGCACCACATCTATCACGCGCTCATCGACAACACGCCGCTCGAGGCGTGCCTCGTCGAGACCGAGCTGCCGTCGCTCCACGTCGTCCCGACCACGACCGACCTGGCCGGCGCCGAGGTCGAGCTCGTCACCGCCGTGGCCCGCGAGCAGCGCCTCGCCAGCGCCATCGCCCAGGTCGCCCGGGACTACGAGTTCGTCCTCATCGACTGCCCGCCGTCCCTGGGGCTCCTGACCCTGAACGCGCTGACCGCCGCGGACACCGTCCTGGTCCCGCTCCAGTGCGAGTTCTACGCCCTCGAGGGGATGAGCCACCTGCTCGCGACCATCGAGCTCATCAAGACGCACCTGAACCCGCGTCTCGAGCTCGAGGGCATCCTGCTCACGATGTACGACAAGCGGAACAAGCTCAGCTTCCAGGTCGAGAACGAGGTCACCGAGTACTTCGGCCAGCTCGTCTTCGACACCCGCATCCCCCGCAACGTGCGCCTGAGCGAGAGCCCCTCGTTCGGCAAGCCGGCGCTCCTGTACGACATCACCGCCGTCGGCACCCGCGCCTACCTCGACCTGGCGAGCGAGCTCCTCGACCGCCTCAACCCCCACCTCCAGCGAGGCGCCGCATGACCGTCACCGCCCTCAACAAGCCCGGCCGCACCGCCCTCGGCAAGGGCCTCAGCGCCCTCATCGCGCCGCCCAAGTACGCCCACATCAACGACGACTACTTCATGTGCCCGGTCGCGAAGGTGCGCCCGGACCCGCAGCAGCCGCGCCAGCGCTTCGACGACGAGGCGCTCGAGGAGCTCGTCTCCAGCATCAAGGAGAAGGGCGTCCTCCAGCCCATCGTCGTCCGCAAGGACGGCCCCGACAGCTACCTGGTCGTCGCCGGTGAGCGCCGCCTCCGCGCCTCTCGCAAGGCGGGCCTGACCGAGGTCCCGGTCCTCGTCAAGGACGTCGCCTCCGACGAGGCCTTCGAGCTCGCGCTCATCGAGAACATCCAGCGCGAGGACCTCAACCCCATCGAGGAGGCGAGCGCCTACCAGCGCCTCATCGACAGCTCGAGCTACACCCAGGAGGTCCTCGCGCGCCGCCTAGGCAAGCAGCGCTCGACCATCGCGAACGCCCTCCGCCTCCTCAAGCTCGACGCCGAGCACCAGCAGCTCCTCATCGACCGGACGATCACCGCCGGCCACGCCCGCTGCCTGCTCGCCATCGACGACCCCGAGCAGCGCGAGCAGCTCGCCGAGCGCATCACCCAGCAGGACCTCTCGGTCCGCGACGCCGAGCGCTTCGTCCGCGACTCCAAGCAGACCAGCGTCCCCAAGGAGGTCGCGCCGCCCCGCCAGAAGCCGGCGTCCGCCGTCCAGCTCTACTGCGACCAGCTCGCGGAGGAGCTCCGCGACGTCCTCGGCGCTGCCGTGGAGATCAAGGCGCGCGGCCGCAAGGGCAAGCTCGTCATCGACTTCGGCAGCCTCGACGAGCTCCGCGAGCTCCACCAGCGCCTCGTGGGCCATCCGGCCCCCAGCGCGGTCGAGTAGCGACCCCCAAACCAGGCCTCGACCAGATCGCCCCAGGGCCGCGTAAGCGTCCCTGGGGCTTCTTTTTGGAGCGCTCTTCGCTCTCCGCGGATCTCAGCGAAGCACCATCGCAACCCGCGGATATTCCCCGGCTTTTCAGCCGACTCCAGGGACCTTCTTCAGGACCTCGTCCGGGTAGGTCGTCCCACAGCTCGGACAGGTCACCGCACCCGGTCCCTTCCGGGTCATCTTCTGCTCGATGTACGGGTGCTCGCAGGTCTCGCACTTGATCGGCAGCGGCTTGTCCCACTGTGCGTGGTCGCACTCCGGATACCGCGAGCACGAGTAGAAGGTCTTGCCCCGCCGCGACCGCTTCTCGATGAGGGAGCCCTCGCCGCACTTCGGGCACGTCACGCCGGTCGAGATCGCCCGCGTGTAGCGACAGGTCGGGTAGTTCGAGCACCCGATGAAGCGCCCGAACTTGCCCTTCTTGAAGATGAGCTCGCCGTCCTGGCAGTCCGGGCAGCTCTCCCCCACCTGCTCGTCCTGGACGAGCTCGATGGTCCCGTCGTCCTTCCGCCTGAACTCGCCGGTGAACCGGCAGTCCGGGTAGTTCGAGCACGCGAGGAAGGACCCGTTCTTGCCGAACTTGATGACGAGCAGCGACCCGTCCTTCGGGCACGGGATCTCCGTCGGGATCTCCTCGCGCTTGACGTTGCGCATGTTGCTCTTGGCCTGCTCGAGGGTCTCCTCGAGCCCGCCCCAGAACTCGCCGAGCAGCGCCTTCCAGTCGACGCGGCCGTCCTCGATCTCGTCGAGCTGGTCCTCCATCCGCGCCGTGAAGCCGACGTCGAAGACCTGCGGGAACGACTCGACGAGCAGATCACAGACGATCGTCCCGAGCTCCGTCGGCCGGAACCGCTGATCCTCCTTCTCGACGTACTCCTTGGTCTGGATGGTCGAGATGATGGACGCGTAGGTGCTCGGTCGCCCGATCCCCTTCTCCTCGAGCTCGCGGACGAGCGAGGCCTCGGTGAACCGCGGCGGCGGCGCCGTGAAGTGCTGCTTGCCCTCGACGCTCAGCGCCTCGAGCGTGTCCCCGACGGTCAGCTTCGGCAGCTTCCCGGCGTCGTCGCTCTCCTCGGCGTCCTCGCTCCGCGTCTCCTGATACACCGCGGTGAACCCGTCGAACTTCACCACCGACCCCGTCGCGCGGAAGGTGTGCCCCTCCGGCGCCTCGATGTCGATGGTCGTGGACGCGTGCACCGCCGCCGCCATCTGGCACGCGACGAAGCGGTTCCAGATGAGCGTGTAGAGCTTGTAGGCGTCGGGCTCGAGGTACTGCTTGACCCGCGACGGCGGGAACTCCAGCGAGGTCGGACGCACCGCCTCGTGGGCATCCTGGGCGCGCCCCTTCGTCTTGAAGACCCGGGGGGCCTCCGGCAGATACGTCGGCCCGAACTTCTTGCCGATGTACTCCCGCGCCGCCGCGACCGCGTCGTCCGAGAGCCGCGTCGAGTCGGTACGCATGTAGGTGATGAGGCCCACCGAGCCGGACTCGCCCAGCTCGACGCCCTCGTACAGGCGCTGCGCCACGTTCATCGTGCGCTTCGCCGTGAACCGGAAGGCCCGCGCGGCGTCCTGCTGGAGCCGCGAGGTCGTGAACGGCGCCGGCGGCTGCTGCTGCCGATCCCGCTCCTTCACCTCGGCCACCCGGAACGGACCCGGCCGCACCGCCGCGAGGACCGCGTTCGCCTCCGCCTCCGTGGAGAGCTCGGCCTTCTTGTCCCCGATGCGGAACAGCTTCGCCTTCACCGGCGGCGGCTCCGCGCCCTCGAACAGCGCGTCGACCGTCCAGTACTCGACCGGCTCGAAGGCCGCGATCTCCCGCTCGCGCTCGACGATGACGCGCACGGCCACCGACTGCACGCGCCCGGCCGAGAGCCCGCGCCGCACCTTGTCCCACAGCAGCGGGCTGATGTTGTAGCCCACGAGGCGGTCGAGGATCCGCCGCGCCTGCTGGCTGTTGAACCGGTTCGCGTTCAGCGTGGTCGGCTGCTTCAGCGCGCTCTGCACGCCGTTCTTCGTGATCTCGTGGAACATCACGCGCCGGACCTTCTCCTCCGGCACCTTCAGCTCCGAGAAGATGTGCCAGGCGATCGCCTCCCCCTCTCTATCGGGGTCGGGCGCGAGGTAGACCATGTCGGCCTCCTTCGCAGCCTTGCGGATCTCCTGGAGCACCTTCCCCTTGCCACGGATCGTCTCGTACTCCGGCTCGAAGCCGTCCTCGACACGAACGCCCATCTTCGACTTGGGGAGGTCCTTGACGTGGCCCACGCTGGCCTTCACCTCGAAGCCAGCGCCCAGGTACTTCTTGATCGTCTTCGCCTTGGCGGGGCTCTCGACCACCACCAGCGCCTTCTCGGCCATGCTTCTCCTACCTCTCCCCAACGGTGACGACTATCCGTCCGGCGGGCCTACGCCACCCGCCCCCTTCGCGTACCGGCCCCCAGGGAGGCTCCGAATGAGCCCCGACAGCTCGAGGTCCAGCAGCGCGCTTGCCACCGCGTCGACGGGCAACTCCGTTCGCACGACCATCGCGTCCAGGTCAAGGCCCGATTCCGAAGAGAGCGCCCGCAGCACGGCCTCCCCGACCGCGCCGAACTCGACCGCATCAGCGTCGCCGCAGGCCCCTCGCGCGTCCGCCCAAGGCGCCCCCGCGCCCGCGTGACGCACGGGCCACGTCGACCGGATCGTGGACCCGACACCCAAGGCCCGGGCCAAGCCGGCTCCCGAGACCAGCGCGACCGCGCCCCGCTCGAGCAGCTGGTGCGGCCCCTGGCTCAGCCCCTCGCCGACGTCGCCGGGGACCGCCAGCACCTTCCGACCGAGCTTCCACGCCGCCCGCGCCGTCACCAACGCCCCACTCCGGCCCTGCGCACGCACCACCACCACGGCCTCCGACAGCGCGGCGATCACCGCGTTCCGCGCGACGAAGCGATGACGCGCCACCGGGATCGTCGGCCAGTGCGCGCTCACCACGGCCCCTCCACGCTCGACCACCTCGTCGAAGAGCCCCGCGTGCGCCCGCGGATACGGCCGGCCGTGCCCGCCCCCGAGCACCACGACCGTCGCCCCTCCGGCCCTCACCGCCCCCCGGTGGGCCGCCGCGTCACAGCCCTCGGCCCCGCCGCTCACGACCGCGTAGCCGAGCGCGACCACGTCCTCGGCCACCCGCTCCGCCACGGCTGCCCCGTAGGCGTCCGTCGCGCGCGCGCCGACCACGGCGACCC
>SBGO01000398.1 GCA_006226565.1 Deltaproteobacteria bacterium
CCGCGCGGTCGCCGTCGGCTCCCTCGACGCCGTCGTCCCGCCCGAGGCCCTGCGCCCGACCCTCATCGACGTCCTCGACCGCGAGGCCGCGCAGCCCGACGACCGCGCGCGGACCTCGGTCGCCGCCCTGCCGGTGTGACCGCCCGCGCCACGCGCTCCGACTGGAGCGCGTGGTGCGGGGGCGCGCCCCAGAGGTCGCGCGACGTCAGCCGACGTCGAGGTCGGTGCTGAGGAAGACCTCGTGGATCTCGAGCACGTTCGGGCCGCGGAACATCTCCCGGGGCGCGCGGTTCTTGTGCGCCTCGGCGAACGCCGGGCCCTTCGTCCACGCGACGAAGTCCTCGAGCGTGCGCCACCAGGTCTTCACCTCGTAGTAGCCCTCCCCCTCGGGGTCCGGCACGAAGCCGCCGGTCTCGTGGGAGAACTTCATCGGGCGCGGGCGATGCACCTCGTTGCGGATGAAGCCGGGGGACTGGTCGACGAGGTGGACGCGCCTGCGGAAGCGGTCCTCGAAGTCGATCTCGTGGCCCTCGGCCACGGGGATGCGGTTGGTCACGACGATCATGACCGGAGGCTCACCGATAGGGACGCCGAGCGCAAGCCGCTCGCCCCCGCGGGCCTCGGTGCCGGCGCTCCAGTAGCGAGCGTCGCCCCCTCGAGACGGCCGGGCCGCGTCGCGCCTCGACCTCGGTCGGCGACGCGGCCGAATCACGTCGGGAGGGGGCGCGAGTCCCCCCTCCCGACGTCCGCCGCGGTCGCCAGCCGTCAGGCGACCGCGGCGGTTTCACCGATCAGCAGCCCTGCGGGCACAGGCCCGGGTCCTCCCAGGGGTCGCAGATCCCGTCGCCGTTGCACATGCAGTCCGGGCAGACCGCGGGATCCTCGTCGGGCGTGCAGACGCCGTCCCCGTTGCACCCGAAGCAGTCCGGGCAGAGGGGGTCCTCGGTGGCCTGACAGATCCCGTCCCCGTTGCAGAAGCAGTCGTGGCAGAAGGGGTCCTCGCCCGGCTGGCAGATGCCGTCGCCGTTGCACGTCGAGGGCTCGAGGCAGTCGGGACAGTTCGGATCCTCACCGGGCTCGCAGACCCCGTCGAGGTTGCACGGCGGGGGCTCATAGCAGTCCGGGCACTCCGGGTGCTCGTCGGCCTGGCAGATCCCATCGCCGTTGCACACGAAGCAGTCGGAGCAGTACGGGTCCTCGGTCGGCTGGCACACGCCGTCCCCGTTGCAGTAGCAGTCCTCGCAGTAGGGGTCCTCGTCGGGCGTGCAGACGCCGTCGTGGTTGCACGGCGGAGGCTCGTAGCAGTCCGGGCAGAAGGGGTCCTCGCCCGGCTGGCAGATGCCGTCGCCGTTGCACTCCGGCGGGTGGAGGCAGTCGGGGCACTCGGGATGCTCGTCGGCCTGGCAGATGCCGTCGCCGTTGCACACGAAGCAGTCGGGGCAGTACGGGCCCTCGTCCGGCTGACAGATGCCGTCGCCGTTGCACGGCGGGGGCTCGTAGCAGTCAGGGCAGTACGGGTCCTCGGTCGGCTGGCAGATCCCGTCGCCGTTGCAGAAGCAGTCGTCGCACCACGGGTGCTCGTCGGGGTCGCAGACGCCGTCGCCGTTGCACACCATGCAGTCGGGGCAGTACGGGTCCTCGGTCGGCTGGCAGACCCCGTCGCCGTTGCAGAAGCAGTCCGGGCACTCCGGGTGCTCGTCGGGGTCGCAGACGCCGTCGCCGTTGCACACGAAGCAGTCGGGGCAGTACGGGTCCTCGGTCGGCTGGCAGACGCCGTCGCCGTTGCAGATGCAGTCCCCGCAGCGGGCGTCCTCGTCGGGCGCGCAGACGCCGTCGTAGTCGCACGCGAAGCAGTCGGAGCAGTAGGGGTCCTCGGTCGGCTGGCAGACCCCGTCACCGTTGCAGTAGCAGTCGGGGCAGTAGGGATCCTCGTCGGGGGCGCAGACGCCGTCGTAGTTGCACGCACCAGGCCCGCTGCAGTCGGGGCAGTCCGGCCCCTCCCCGGCGGCGGGGTCGCAGATACCGTCGAAGTTGCACATGAAGCCGCCGCAGTCCTGCGGGCAGAACGCCTCCTCGAACACCTCGCACGTGCCGTTGTCGCAGATCGGCCGCTCGAACTCGGCGCACACCTCGCCCGGCGGGCAGCACGCGACGAGCGCGCACGGGAGCATCACGTCGTAGGCGGTGTCGAGCATGCACTGCGGCTCCGGCGCGGCGCCGCACTGCGCGTTGACGACGTCCTGCCACGCGATGATGCAATCGTCGGGGACCTGGCACGCGCCGCAGTCCGGCAGGCAGCTCAGCTCCTCACCGGGCTCGCAGACGCCGTCGCCGCAGACGACCGGGCAGTCCTCCGGGCACCCCTCGCGGTAGCGCTCGTTGCAGATGCCGTCGCCGCACACCGGCGGCGGCGGCGGCTCGGGGCACGCCTCGGCGCATGCGTTGCTCTCGCGGCGGGCATCGCGCGTACAGCTGCGGTCGTCCTCACAGTCGCGGAGCGCGTCGCGGAGGGCGTCACGGCAGCCCTCGTCACAGCACCCGATACGACACACGTCGCCTTCGTAGGCCGCGATCTCGAGGCACGCGTACAGCGACGCCGGATCCGGCGGCAGGTCCCCTTCGAAGGCGCCGCAAGCCTGCTCGGCCTGGCTCTGCTGGGCCCAGCACTGCTCGTCGCAGGACGGCGAGCAGAGGGCGTTCACGCACTCGTTTTGAACGATCCCTGCGGCGAGGCCGCACAGCGGCTCGGGGAAGTACGCCGGGCAGAGGGCCACGAAGGCGGTCACGACCTCGTCGCATCCCTCGCGACATCGCGCCGGGAAGCTCGAGCAGCCGGTCTCGGTACAGGCGCTCGTGAGCTCGTCGCCCACGGCCCGACAGGCCGCCTCGTCGCCGACGAACATGTGGCAGATGTTGATGAGCGTCTCCGTCGCCGCGGCGCACTTGTCCGCGCACGGGCGACACGCCGCGAGCCGGTCGCCCGCCTGCGCCATGACGGTGGCCTGATCCGCGTCCGACAGGGCCGCGAAGCGGTCGGCGCAGAGCTGCGCGGTCGTCTCGACCAGCGCCTCGTGCACGGCGACGCTGTGCGGCTCGACGATGCCGGCGAGGGCCGCCATCTTGTCCTCGCACGAGCTGAGGCAGTCGAGCACGGCCTCGATCGTCGCCCCCACGCCGTCCCCCGGCTCGTAGGTGAGGTCGTCGCCCCGGTCCCCCGTCGTGAGCGCCACGCTCTCGACAACCGGCGCGGGCTCCTCCGGGCCGTCGGCCATGCAGGACGTGACGAGGGCGTAGAGTGGTGCGCACACCACGACGATGAGTCGGCGTTTCACGGCAGCCTCCTGTTTGGCGAACGACACCACGGGCCCGGTGGGGCGAACCTCCCACGCCGGTGCTCGGGCACGGCCATGATTTCTGTATTCTTCGAATATATCAGAAGAAGTTCGGGCTTCGCACGCGGCGGCCGCCCGGCATTCGATCTTCCGCGCCGTGTCAAACCCATTTGCCGTGGTGTGCGAGGGTCCGGCGCAAATACCATTGCAGTGCGAAGCGCTGCCGGGCGCCCCCATGTAGACAGCTCGGTATATGCAACAGGATCACCCTCCCCCCGCGAGGTCGACGCGAGATCGCCTGGGCCGTCCTCCGCCGCCACCTTCACGCATCGCACCACGAGCGGCCCAGGTCCGAGACGCCGGAGTGTAACCAGGAGCGATGCGCCGATGGCCAGCCATCGTCGCGGCTCTCTCACCTTGCGCGGCGCCAACGGCCGCGGCGGTGGCTGCGGTCCTCGCACATGGATATTGCGCATGCGACATAAGTCTCGCTAGACTCCGCGCGATCCCTCGACCGAGGGATCGATGTCCCCCAAAGAGACCGCAGGCGTCCAGCCGCCGCGCGACCACGCGCGGTGTCGCAGCGCGAGTGAGAGGCGTGTGATGAAGAACGTCCTGGGTATGTTGACGTTGGGTGCGGCGATGCTCCTCTCGGGCGCGGGCTGCGGAGCTGGCGAGGAGCTGCCGGCCGGCCCGCCCCTGACCGTCGACGTCGCGGCGTTGAACCTCAGCGGCGTGGGCGACGCGATCTGGGACATCGAGGTCGTCAACGGCGCGGCGCCGACGCCCCAGGTGGTGTGGCAGCGGCGCATCTCGTCGACCGGCTACGGCGACGCCGCGGGCTCGGCCAGCTACGTCGGCACCTGCGACGCCGACCCGGCCGTCAGCACCAACACCGTCCGGGTCTGGGTCGTCGGCCTCTACTCCGGCCCCATCACGGCGCTCGGGAGCTTCGCCTCCGGGGCCGAGAACGGCGCCACCGGCCCCGTGGTCTCCTTCCAGAACCCGACCAGCACCGGGCCACTCACCCAGACGGTCGTCTGCGTGGCGGACAGTGACGTGGCCGTGCAGTTCGACGTGGCGCTCATGCGCCCGGCGCAGCAGGGCTTCTTCGACATCGCGGTCAACTTCAACAACATCTTCTGCTCGGCCAAGTTCGACTGCTGCGCCGAGACCGTCGACGGGACCGCCTGCGCCTCCGACATCACGCTGCTCTACAACGCGAGCGGCGCCCGCGCGACGACGATGGTCCTCGGCTTCGCCTGCACCCCCGGCACCGGGGCCGGCGTCGACACCAACCTCTACCTCGACGGCCTGGCGCTCGACTGCGACGGCGACACCAACGCCGACTTCGTCATCGACCCCTCCGGCCCCGGCGGCAACAAGTGCACCGCCGGCGCGGTCGGCGGCGGTGACTGCGCCGCCGTGTCGTCGCCGGGCACCCTCGACGCGGACGCCTACCTCTTCCAGGTCGCCGTCTACCAGGGTCAGGAGCAGCTGCTGAGCGGCGGCGTCGACGCGCAGAAGAGCTACTGGAACGTCGCCCTCGGCGTCCTCCGCAAGGACGGCGGCGTCGGCATCGAGGACTGCACGCTCGAGACCCGCGGCACCGCGGACGACGCCGCCGGCTCCAGCGTCATGGACCTCGGCGCCATCGCGGCCGGCGCGGTCTACCCCTACGTGCAGTGGGAGGTGGACCTGGGGACCTGCAAGGCCGAGCCGCTCACCTTCGGCGACCCCGCCGCCATGGTGCGCACCGCCTACACGACCACCGGCGGCGGCCCGACGCCCTTCGCCTTCGGCTACGGCCCCGGCACGCCCGACACCGTCGGCGACGGCCTCGACCAGAACGGCGACGGCGTCGACGGCGTGGACGCCGACCACGACGGCAACGCCTCGGTCGCCTCCGGCGGCACCGACTGCGACGACAGCAACGCCAGCGTGACCTACGGCACCGTCACCTGCCCGGCGCTGACCTGCGACGACCTGATGACCGGCTTCCCGGGCCGCCCGTCGGACACCTACTACATCCAGCCCGCCGGCACCGTCTCGCCCTACAACGTCTACTGCGACATGACCACCGACGGCGGCGGCTGGACGCTGGTCTTCAAGAAGTCGAGCGGCGTTGTCAACGACCCCTACGCCCTGTGGACCGCCGGCAACGCCAACGCGGGCAACCTGACGCTGGCCGACCGCGACCTCGAGTCCCTCGACTACGCCAACCCGGTCTACAAGGACGCCTGGGCGGCGTTCGGCGAGGCGCGGGTCGAGGCCGTGACCGGCGGCGCGCCGCAGGTGTGGATGGACTTCGACACCACCAGCACGACCAACGAGTCGTGGTTCGCCGTGGCGCGGCTCACCAGCTCCAGCTACACGGACCTGGCGACCGGGACGTTCAACTACTTCTCCATCCCGGGCGACACCGTCAACGGGCGCAACTGGTTCATCAACAGCAACTACGGCGGGTGCGCCGCCGACGTCGGCTGGTTCGTGGCGAACGGCGCGAACGCGCCCTGCTCGTGGAACATCGCCTACACGGTGCGCTACGCGAACGCGACCACGGTCCAGAACTGGACCACCGGCTCCGTCGCGAGCGCGGAGGCCCTGACCGTCTGGCTCCGCTGATGCACCGTGCCCCCTGCCGACGCGTCAGAGGTGACGGCGCGCCGGCAGGACCACGTTGGCGACGAGCATGCCGCCGACCAGGCCGACGGCGATGAGCGACATCTGGAAGGCGGTCTGGACGCCCCCGAGGACGTCGTGGGCGAGCAGGCTGTCGACGCTCTTCAGGCCGACGGAGCC
Source organism: Deltaproteobacteria bacterium (assembly GCA_006226565.1). Taxonomy (GTDB): domain Bacteria; phylum Myxococcota_A; class UBA9042; order PHBI01; family PHBI01; genus PHBI01. The sequence goes on from SBGO01000398.1 coordinate 6,135, forward strand.
CGGGACCAGCAGGAACAGGCTCGGCACCAGGAAGTTGGCCGCCGGGCGGTTCATCCAGCGGGCCAGGCCGTTCGAGACGACGCCAGCCGTGAGCGCGCCGAGGACGCTGCCCGAGACCGGGTCGCCGGCCTCGCTCACCGCGACCGCCACGCCGAGGGTCGCGCCGCCGGCCAGCAGGAGCCAGCCGTAGTCGCGGAGGCGCGCGCGCAGGAGCACGGCGAACGCGAGCACCGAGACCGGCAGCAGCGCGAAGATGAGCCAGCGCGACTCGAGCAGCAGCGACGGCGCAGCGTCCGGCGCCGCCACCGACAGCGCCGTGCTCAAGCGCTCCGCCAGCGCCACCCCGAGCCCCATCTGCACCAGCACGATGGCGACGTAGGCCAGGCGCGCCGTCCCGCTCGCCAGGTGCCCGGTCGCGAGCTCGTTCATCGCCACCGTCAGGGACAGCCCCGGCACGAAGGCGATGAGCCCGGCGATGGTCACGACCTGCAGGTCCACCGGCAGCCCCACCGCGGCCGCGGCCCACGCCAGCCCCGCGGCGAAGAGCGACGTCACGATCAGGAAGACGCGCGCGAAGTCGGCCGACCGCCCGGCCACCAGCGCCAGCCCCCCGATGAAGAGCCCTGCGACCGCCCCCACCGCGCAGTCCACCAGGCTCCCGGCCAGAAAGAGGGCCGCGCCCGAGGAGGCCGCCACGTAGGCGGCGACCGTGACGAGCGGCGAGAAGGGAGGCGGCCCGGCCAGCACCCGCGCGATGGACGCCGTCCCCTCCTCGGGGCTCAGCTCGCCAGCGATGACGGCGTTGCCGATCTCGTCGAGCGCGCACATGCGATCGAGGTCCACATCCCCCGGCTCGGCTCGGAGGAGGTGGGTGCGACCGTCGACGCTCGCCATGAGCGCGGTCGGCGTCGAGAAGAAGCTCGTCCGGAGCCCCAGGGTCTCGGCGACCTTCGTCAGCGCCCCCTCGAGGCGGAACGCCGACACGCCGTTGCGATGGAGCGCCAGGCCGAGCTCGAGCAGAAACCGCGCGCGCGGCTCGACGTCCTCGCCCACTTCGCTCCGCGGATGTCCGGTCATCGCCACCTCCCGCCGACCCGCCGGCACGCGCTGAGTGCCAGATATCGCCCGACGGGTCGAGGATAAGTCATCGACGTGCGGAGTTGTGCCTCACCGCCGGGTGCGCGATGCTGCAGCCGCCGAAAAACGCACGCGGAGGCGCCACATGGGAACCGCATCGCCCGAGCTCGCCCCAGAGCACAGCGTCCTCGTCGCCGTCGACTTCTCCCCCGAGGCGGACGCCGCCCTCGATCTCGCCGCGGAGCTGGCCGACGGGATGAAGCGCCCGCTGCTCGTGCTCCACGTCGTCCACGACCCGGCCCACGCGCCCGGCAGCTACGTGGGCCGCGACACGGCCGACGACGAGCAGCGCAAGAAGGACGACAAGCACTGGAAGAAGCGCGCCCGCACGCTCCACGACGCCGCTGAGGAGATGCTGCGCGACTACCTCGAGGCGCGGCGGGACGCGTCGCCCGCGCGAAAGTCCCTGCGTAACGCCCACGTCGCGCTCGTCACCGGCACGCCCGCCTCGCGCATCGTCGAGGTCGCCCACGCGCACAGCGCCTCGCTCATCGTCATGGGGACCCGCGGCCGGAGCGCGCTCTCGGGCATCCTGCTCGGCTCCAACGCCCACCGCGTGGTCCAGCTCAGCCGCGTCCCGGTCACGCTCGTGAAGACGGCCGACGGCGCGAAGCCGCCCAAGCGCGCCAAGCGCAAGTAGCCCGCCAGGCCGAGCTGCAAGCCCCCGCGACGACGACGACGACGCTCGACCGTGCGGGGGATTGTTGCAGAGGCGTCACATTGGCGTCACGACCGAGAAACCTTGTTGTCACAGTCGGCAACCTAGGCGATGCTGCGCCCGCGGAAACCTCGACTGGAGGCGCATGATGGGCCCTCCCCTGCCCACGCACGTCCCGAAGCACTGCATCCTCGTCGCGACCGACTTCTCGCGCGGCGCGGACGCTGCGCTCGACCTCGGCCTCGAGATGGCCGCGGCGCTGAACCTCCCGCTCGTGCTCCTCCACGTCGTGCACGACCCGTCGCACGCGCCCGGCTTCTACAACGTCCCCGACGCCCTCGGCGAGAAGGCGCGCAAGAAGCACCGCAAGCACCTCGACCAGGGCGCCCGCACCATCCTCGGCGCGGCCGAGGACATGCTCGACGCGTACCTCCAGGCCCGCCGCCAGGCCGCCCCCGACAACGCGATCCTGGCCGACGCCGAGACCGCGCTCGTCATCGGCACCCCCGCCACGCGCATCACCGAGGTCGCCCACGAGCGCAACGCCCGCATGATCGTCATGGGGAGCCGCGGGCGCGGCGCGCTGTCCGGGATCCTCCTCGGGTCCACCGCCAACCGCGTCGTCCAGCTCAGCCGCGTCCCGGTGACCCTCGTGAAGTCCGAGCGCCCGCCGGAGACGGCCGAGCCGGAGACGGCCGAGCAGGCCAAACGAGACACGAAATGACGCAGCTGAGCGGGTCGCTTTCTCGCACGCTCCTCTTCGCCGGGATCACGCTGTCGTTCCTGGTGGGCTCCGCCGCGTGGGCCGCCGACGGCACCGCGGCCGCCCAGGGCGAGGAGATCGCCTGGTTCGACCTCGTGATGGGGCTCTTCGGCGGGCTCGCGCTCTTCCTCTACGGCATGGAGCGCCTCGCCCAGGCGCTGAAGTCGGTCGCCGGCGACCGGATGCGCGCGGTCCTCGCCGCGCTCTCCAACCGGCGCCTCGTCGGGCTCATCACCGGCGCCGTCGTGACCGCCTTCATCCAATCGAGCTCGGTCACGACCGTGATGCTGGTCGGCTTCGTGTCGGCCAACCTGATGTCCTTCTCCCAGAGCGTGGCGATCTTCCTCGGCGCGGGCATCGGCACGACCATCACCGCGCAGATCATCGCGCTGAAGGTCACGAAGTACGCCCTGCTCCTGGTGACCCTCGGCTTCGGCGGCGTCTTCCTCGGCAAGCGCCAGCAGGTCCGAGACATCGGCTACGTCATCATGGGGCTCGGCCTCATCTTCTTCGGCATGACCGTCATGGGCGACGCCATGCGCCCGCTCCGCACCTACGAGCCGTTCATCGAGCTGATGCGGACGATGTCCAACCCGCTCCTCGGCCTGCTCGTCGGCACGCTCTTCACCGCCCTCATCCAGTCGAGCGCCGCGACCCTCGGCGTCATCATCGTGCTCGCCCAGCAGGGCGTCATCACGCTCGAGGCGGGCATCACCATCGCCCTCGGCGCCAACATCGGCACGACCATCACCGCCGGCCTGGCCTCTATCGGCAAGCCCCGTGAGGCCATCCGGGTCGCCGTCGCCCACGCGCTCTACAAGACCATCGGCGCGCTCATCTTCCTGCCCTTCGTCACGCCCTTCGCCGACCTCGTGGTCGCGGTCTCCCCCGAGGCCCCCGGGCTGACCGGCGTCGACCTGCTCGCCCACACCGTGCCGCGCCAGGTCGCCAACGCCCACACGCTCTTCGCCATCGCCGTCGCGGGCCTCTTCCTGCCCTTCACCACGCCCTTCGCGCGCTTCGTGACGCGCCTCGTCCCCGACCGCCCGCACGGCGTCGAGTCGAAGATCATCGCGACCAAGTACCTCAACGACATCCTCCTGAGGACGCCGGGCCTGGCGCTCCAGGCCGTGCGCAACGAGCTCGAGCGGGTCGGTCGTCGGGTCGGCAACATGCTCAACGACGTGCTCGACCCGCTCCTCGCCGGGCCGATCGCGAAGCTCGAGGAGGTCGCGCGCCGCGACGAGGAGGTCGACGCGCTCTACAAGCGCATCATCGAGTTCCTCGGCAAGGTCAGCAAGCTCGAGCTCAGCGACCGCGAGACCTTGGAGCTGATGCAGCTCGTGCGCGTCGCCAACCACATGGAGACCATCGGCGACATCATCGAGATCGACCTCGTGGCGATCGGCCGCCGCCGCGCCGAGGCGAACCTGCACGTGAGCGACGCGACGCGTGAGAAGCTCGCCACCTTCCACGCCGAGTGCGTCCGCCTCGTGCGTCAGGCGGGTCGCGCGGTGGTGGAGGCCGACACCAGCCTCGCCGACGCCGTGGTGACCGACAAGCCCGCGATGAAGGCGCTCGTCGGCGAGGTGGAGAAGCACCAGGTCGACCGCCTCGTCGCCGCCGCCCCCCAGCGCCTCGTCGCCTACTCGGTCGAGATGGACATCGTCGACCGCCTCAACCGCATCTACTACCACGCCCGCCGCATCGCGAAGAATGCCTGATGCCCCGCCCGCGCGCCGGGGCTATGCTCCGGACGCGGACGTGAGGTGACGCGTGGCACGGTGGCTCGCAACGGTGGCCCTCGGGGTCTGGATGGCGCTGGCGGCGTGTGGCGACGACGGCGGCCAGCCCGGCCTCGTCCTGCTCGACGGCGCAGACCACGCCGAAATCGACGCGAGCCCGGTCGAGGACGGCACCACACCCGGAGACGACGGCGCGACCTCGCCCGACACCGGCGCGGGCGTCCCCGACGCCGCCGCGGACACGACGCCGCACGAGGACACCGCCACGCCCGAGGACACGACGCCGGAGGACACGGTCACGCCCGTCGACACGGCGTCGGAGGACACGGTCACGCCCGTCGACACCGTGACGCCCGTCGACACCGTCACGCCGGTGGACACCATCACGCCGGTCGACACGGTCACGCCGGTCGACACGGTCACGCCCGTCGACACCGTCACGCCCGTCGACACGGTCACGCCCGTCGACACGGTCACGCCCGTCGACACGACCCCGGCGCCCACGTGCGGCGACGGGCACCTCGACCCGGGCGAGGCCTGCGACGACCACAACACCGTCGACGGCGACGGCTGCTCGGCCGACTGCGAGCTCGACTGGGGCTGCCCCGCCCTCCCCGTCGACTGCGCCGGCGCGAGCCCGACCACCCAGGAGCACTACCTCGCCACGGCCGACCGCTGCGCCTTCGGGCTCCGCCCCTGGTCCGCCTCCCAGCGTGCCGCCCGCGACGCGCTCAACGACGCCCTCGTGGCGCGCTCCGCGGGGCTGACGCCGCTCGCCGACGTCCTCGGCGACCTCAACCGCCAGGGCTCCGCCGGCATCAGCCAGATGAACGCCGACCGCCTCCACAACCACGACTGGCGCGGCTTCCGCTGGAACAGCGGCGACCAGGGCGTCGACTACTGGTACCCCCAGGGCATCACCGGCAGCTCCGACGGCTACGCCGGCGGCCTCCTCGCCGGACACGACGTCGTCCTCGTCAGCTGGTACCACAAGACCACCACCCAGCCGACCAAGGGCGTCCGCGTCAGCGTCGCCGACATCACCGACCTCGACGACGTGGACTATCGCCACCTGCTCCTCGTCGAGGCCACCGGCACCCCGGCCGCGCCCGACTTCGTCTCCGTCGCGACCGCCGGCGGCGACGCCCTCCACGCCGGCGGCATCGCCTGGTACGGCGCGCGCCTCTACGTCGCCGACACCACCGGCGGCCTGCGCGTCTTCGACCTCTCCCGCGTCATGCGCGTCCCGAACACTGACGACACCGAGCGCATCGGTATCTCCTCCGGCCGCTTCGACGCCCACGGCTACCGCTACGCCGTCCCCGAGCTGGCGCGCTACACCGTCGACAGCGACGCCTGCACGCTGCGCTTCTCCTTCGTCGCCCTCGACCGCACCTCGTCGCCGCCGGCCCTCATCACCGGTGAGTACCGCGCCGACGACATCGGCGGCCGCGTCGTCGCCTGGGACCTCGACCCGGCGACCGGCCTCCTCGCGCTCCGCCAGGGCGAGGCGCGCCCCACCGCGGCCTGGGTCGGCGGCCAGACGAAGATGCAGGGCGGCGTCCGCAACGACGGCAACCTCTACCTCTCCTGCTCGAGCCAGTACCAGAGCTTCGGCCGGCTCTACCGGACCGCCCCCGGCTTCGGCGAGAGCAGCATCAGCGCCTGGGTCTACGGCGCCGAGGACCTCTACGTCCACCGCTCCGACGACACCGTCTGGACGTCGGCCGAGCACCCCGACTACCGGGACGTGGTCGGGATCCCCATCCGCGTCCCCGGCGTTCCCTGAGCCGCCTGGATCGGCGAGGTCGTAGACGCCGCGGGGCAGACGCCGGGCGCGTGGGGCGAGGTGAGGCGCGCCGACGCTACGGCGCCCCGGTGAGCCAGGCGCAGAGCGCGCGCACGCCGTCGAGGACGTGGCCGCAGTGGGTCTCGACGAAGCCCGCGGGCAGCGGCTGCGCCATCGGGACGTGCTCCGAGGCGGCGAGGGCCTCGGCGCCGTCGAAGTCGACGTACGCGAGGCGCGCCGTGAGCTCGGTCGGCGAGCGCTCGAAGGAGGCCCCGGGCAGGAGCGCCACGCCGGTCTCGTCGAGGAGCCGCTCGCAGAGCTGCACGCTGTCCTCGATGCCGCGCCGGGCGAGCGCGTCCCGGTGGCGCGAGAAGTCGAGCATCGCGTAGAAGCCGCCCTCGGGCTCGTGCAAGCGCACGTCCGCCGCCCGCAGGAGCGCCGTCATCGCCGCGGCGAGGCCCGCGAGGATGCGCCGGCTGTGGCCGAGATAGCGCTCGAGCTGGAGGCCGCCGCGGAAGGCGGTGACCGCCGCGTACTGGATCGGCGCGCTCACCGAGGTGTAGGTCTCGCTCGCCGCCGCCGCCATCGCCTCCTGAAGCCAGCCCAGCTCGCGCGGGAAGGTGAAGGTCCCGAGGCGCCAGCCGCCCGCGCCGCACCACTTCGAGAGGCCGCCGCTGACGATGGTCCCCTCGGGGTAGATCGCCGCGATGGAGTGGTGCTCGCCGACGTGGTGGAGGGGGCCGTAGATCTCGTCGGACAGGACGAGCACGTGGTGCTTGCGGGCGACCTCGGCCAGCGCCGCCAGCTCGTCCCGGGTGTAGGTGCCGCCGTCGGGGTTGCCGGGGTAGTTGAGGATGACGACGCGCGGGCGGCTCGGGTCGCGGGCGCACAGGGCCTCGAGCTGCTCGGGGCGGAGGCGCCAGCGGTGCTCGAAGGTGGTCGGCAGGAGCACGACGTTGCGCCCGATGATGCGCGCCTGCGGCCCGTAGGAGACCCAGCACGGCGTGGGGACGACGAGGTCGCCGTAGTAGGCGACCTGCAGCAGGAACATGAGCTCCTTGCTGCCGGGGCCGACGAGCACGCCGTCCGCGGTGGCCGCGAAGTGATCGCGGCGGCGGTGGAAGTCGGCGACCGCCTCGCGCAGCGCCGGCAGCCCCTCGACGGGGAGGTAGTCCTTCTGCGGCGCGTGGAGCCGCAGGGCGTCCACGATCGGCGCGGGGACCGGGAAGGGGGACTGGCCGAGGCCGAAGCGATAGACGCGGCGGCCCTGCTGCTGCAGCTCGCGAGAGCGGGCGTTGATCGCCAACGTGGCGGACTGCGGGAGCCCCCGGAGGTTCAGGTTGAGGCTCGGCTGTGTCATGCCTCGAAGGTAGGAGCCCCTCGGCCGACGGCAAACCGGGCCTTCGCCCGGTGGCGCGCGCGTGGCACCGCTCGGGCCGGAACGGTGGGCGCGCGCGGGCTCAAACGCGACGAGCCGCGCCAGGGGTGGCGCGGCTCGTCGGGGGGATCACGGGGTCGCGCCCGGGACCGGCGGTGCGGCCCGGGGCGCGCCGCGCGTCAGGGCACGTAGAAGAGCTGGAACGACAGGACGTTGTCGTTCACGCCCGGGCCGCCCGGGTAGCTGACGTAGCAGAAGTTGGTGTTGGCGGTCAGGGTGAGCGACCAGCCCGTGAAGTTGTAGCCCGAGTACAGGATGATGCCGGTGTGCGGGCCGAGGGTCACGTAGGAGGGGCGGTTCAGGTAGGACGGCCAGTTCAGGGTCGCCGTGTCCTGGGTGAAGGCGATGTGGGTCGAGCCGGCGTTGCAGTGCTCGTGGATCCAGGCGAGGAGCTCGACGCCCTGCTCGAGGGTGCAGTCCGCGAGGCAGCCGCTGCCGGCGACGCCGTTCTGGTCGCCGCGGTCGCAGAGCTCGGTGGTCTGGTTGACCTCGCCGTCGCCGCAGAACGGGCCCTTCACGATCTGGGTGCAGGTGACACCGTCGCCCTCGTAGCCGTCGTTGCAGGCGCAGGTGAAGGCGCCGACGGTGTTGGTGCAGGTCGCGTTGGCGTCGCAGTTGTCGCTGCCGGCGGCGCACTCGTCGATGTCGGTGCAGG
>SBGO01000051.1 GCA_006226565.1 Deltaproteobacteria bacterium
CGGGGCCGGCGTGTAGGTGCCGACCAGGAGGGCCGGTGGCGCGCTGCCGGGGGCGCTGACGGTGCGCGTGTACGGCGCGCGGCCGCCGGCGGGGTCGGTGAGCGCGCCCGGTCGCTCGCTCTCCCCGCCGAGGCCCAGGAGCAGCAGGTCGTCGAGGGACATGCCGGTCGACGGGAGGCGCCGGAGCCCCTCGGGCATCGTCTCGAGGACGCGCTCGAGCCAGGCGGAGAGGTCGCGCGGGACGACGACGGCGCCGACCTCGTTGAGCCACGCAATGAGCGCCCGCATGGCCGCCTCGGCGGTCGGGAAGCGGGCGTCCGGGTCCTTCTGGAGGAGCCGCTCGACGACGGCCGCGACGGGCGCCGGGACGTCGGGCGCGAGGGCGTTGAGCGGGCCCGGGTCGTGGAAGCGGATGCGGTCGAGGGTCAGCAGATCCGAGTCGCCGTCGAAGGGGCGTGAGCCCGCGAGGAGCTCCCACATCAGGACGCCCACGCTGAAGAGGTCGCTGCGGGCGTCGAGGGCGGCGCCGGCGGCCTGCTGGGGCGACATGTAGCTGTACTTGCCGCGGATGGCGCCGGTCGTCGTCGCCTGGAGGCGCTCGGTGGCGCGGGCGATGCCGAAGTCGAGGAGCTTCACCTCGCCGGCCTTCGAGATCATCACGTTCGACGGCGAGATGTCCCGGTGGATGATGCCGAGGGGCTGGCCGTCGTCGTCGGTCGCGGTGTGCGCGTAGTCGAGGGCCTCGAGCAGGCGCACGATGATGGTCACGACGAGCGGCGCCGGCATCTCCACGCCGCCGCTGCGGGCGAGGCGCGCGAGCTCGCCGAGGTCGCGCCCCTCGACGTACTCCATCGCGATGAAGGTGACGCCGCCCTCCTCGCCCATGTCGAGGACCTGGGCGATGCCGGCGTGGCGCAGGCGCACGACGAGCTTGCCCTCGGCGATGAAGCGCCGGACGAACTCGGGGTCGTCGGCCAGGTGCGGCAGGATGCGCTTGATGACCAGCCGCTTCTCGAAGCCCCCGGCGCCGGTCGCCCGCGCGAGGAAGACCTCGCCCATACCGCCCGCGGCGAGCCGACTGAGCAGCTCGTAGCGGCCGATGTGTCCGAGGGGACTGGAGGTCATCGCGGGTCCGGTAGGTCGAGCGGTCTGGGCGGGTGGGCTTCCAATCTCTCGAGGTGGCGCTCGATGGCTCGCTCGACCATCCTCCCGAGCATCCACATCCACGCATAATCGGGACCGGTGAACCTTCGGACAATCCCTTTCTTCAAGGACTCGCTTCGCGCGGCCGCCGGACCGTAGAGCTGCCAGTGGGCGTCGAGCGTCTCGCGGTAGCCCTGCCACTCGAGGAGAGCGCGCCCCGCGGCGAGCCCCACGGGCATCGGCAGCAGGAGGTAGAGGAGCACCATCCCGGGCCACGTGAAGCGCTTGAACTGCGCGATGTGGACCGCCTCGTGGCGCAGGATGCAGTAGCGCTCGCCGGCGTCCATCGTGAACCAGCTGTCCGGCACGTAGATGCGCCGGCCCAGGGTCGTCACGTAGCTGTCGAGGAAGCGGTCCTGCCCGCCGAAGGTCAGGATCCGCAGCGCCCGGTCGATGAGCCGACAGAAGCGGCTCTCGCTCTTTCGGAGCACGCGGACGCCGCGCCAGCGGCCCTCGATGTCGCGGACGAGGGCCGCGTAGAGCGCCTCGTGATGCGCGCGCGGGACGCCCCCGGCCGTCACCGGCTGCGTAGGACGTCTCCCATCCCGTAGCGCCCGGAGGCCCGGCCCTCGGCGAGCCAGCCCGCCGCGACCAGCGCCCCGCGGACGAAGATGTCGCGGTCGAGGGCGCGGTGCTCGAGGACGACCTCCTCGCCGTCGCCTAGGAACAGCATCCGGTGCTCGCCGACCACCGAGCCGCCGCGCACCGCGTGGACGCCGATCTCGCGCGCCGGGCGCGCGCCGACCAGCCCCTCGCGGCCGTGGTTGCCGACCTCGCCGAGGTCCCAGCCGCGGGCCGCGGCGACCCGGCGGGCGAGCTCGCGCGCGGTGCCCGAGGGGGCGTCGACCTTGTTGCGGTGGTGGGCCTCGACCAGCTCGGCGTCCCAGCCCTCGCTGAGGAGCGACGCTGCCTCGCTGACGAGGTCGAAGAGCGCGTTGACGCCGACGCTGAAGTTCGGCGCCTGGACGACCGGGGCGACCTCGGCGAGCGCGTCGATCGCCCGCTGGTCGTCGGCGTCGAGCCCGGTGGTGCCGATGACCAGGGGCACGCGGTGGGCGGCGCAGTAGGCACAGGTCGGAGCGACCTGCGCGCGGACCGAGAAGTCGATGACGACGTCCGGCCCGTCGCTCCCGCGCTGCGCGTCGAGCGTCGGGCCGTCCGCGTCGATCTCGGCCGTCACGCTGAAGCCGTACTGCCCCGCGAGGGCCACGAGGCGTCGCCCCATCCGCCCGCGCGCTCCGACGATGGCGACCCGCTTCACGCCGCGCTCACCTTGGCGTGGGCGAGGGCGGCGCCGATCCGCTCGGACATCGCGGCGTCCACGGCGTCGGCCGTGAGCGGCAGCCGCATGGTGGGCGCGCAGTGGCCGAGGAGGGAGGCCGCGTGCTTGAGGGGGATCGGGTTGGTCGTCGCGAAGAGCGCGCCGAAGAGCGGGCTCAGCTGGCGCTGGAGGCCGCGCGCCGTCTCGAGGTCGCCGGCCAGGAGCGCGTCGACCAGGGCCACCATCGCCTCGGGGGCGACGTTGGCGGCGACGCTGACGACGCCGTGGCCGCCGAGGGCGACCAGCGGGAAGGTCATGGCGTCGTCGCCCGAGAGGACCGCGAAGCCGTCGGGGGCGCCGTAGAGGAGCTCCTCGATCTGGGCGACGCTCCCCGCCGCCTCCTTGATGCCGATGAAGCGCGGATCCTGGGCCAGCTCGAGGGTCGTGGCCGGGAGCATGTTGCCACCGGTCCGGCCGGGGACGTTGTAGAGGAGGACCGGCAGCCCGCCCTGGTCGGCCACGGCGCGGAAGTGCGCGAGCAGCGAGCGCTGGGGCGGCTTGTTGTAGGGCGGGGTGACGACGAGCGCGGCGTCGGCGCCGACCTCGGCCGCGGCGCGGGTCGTGGCGATGGTGCGCTCGGTGGAGCTGGAGCCGGTGCCGGCGATGACCGGGACGCGCCCCGCCGCGACCTCCACCGCCGTCTTGACCAGGCTCAGGTACTCGGCGTCGCTGAGCGTGGGCGTCTCGCCGGTGGTGCCGCAGGGGACGAGGCCCGAGCCGGCGGCGACGAGCCGCTCACACAGCCCGCGGAAGGCGTCGAGGTCGACCGAGCCGTCGGCTGCGAACGGGGTGTAGAGCGCGGTGAGCGTGCCGGTCAGCGGACGGGGGAGAGACATGGTTCAGCGACCTCGTAGCTTTGAGATGGCGTCATCGATGGCGGCGCGGACGGTCAGGTCGGGCTCGGCCCCGAGCCACTGCTCGAGGGTCGGGAGCACGCGCGGGTCCCGGGCGTCGCCGAGAGCGTTGGCCACCGACATGCGGATCGCGGGGGCGCGGTCCCGACGGTGGGCCAGGATGTCGTCGACGGCCTCGGGCCCGAAGCCCACCCCGAGCGAGCGCAGCGCCTGCTGACGCAGGCGCGTCCCGACCGCGCTGCCGGCGTTGTCGGGCTCGTTGAGGACGCCGGTCAGGTAGCGGCGCGTGACGACCGTCGGGTAGAGGCCGAGCGCGGCGAGCGCGCGCACGCGGACCAGCGCCCGGATGCTCGGCAGGTCGGCGATGAGCACGAGCTGGTGCGGGACGTCGTCGCCGATGGGGTCGAGGAAGCGCCGGTCGAGCTCGAGGTTCTTGTCCCCGAGGAGCCGCACGAGCATCGCCCGCTGCTCGTCGGGGCTCCGGTCGGCCGGCCGCGCGGCGGCGGCCAGCGGGAGGAGGGTGACGAGCAGCGCGAGGGCGACGGTCAGGGTACGGGGGTGAAAGCGCATCGGGCTCCGGAGGTGTCGAGGCGTACAGGGTGGCAGGACGCGCGGCCATGTCCAGAAAGGAACGCCATCACGCGTGCCGGTCACCACCTCTGAAACGACTCCGCTCGGGCGTGATTCCCGGCCGCGTGCGCGTCAGTGCTTGCCCTTCTTGCGCTGCTTGCTCGCCTTCTTCGACTGGTCGCGGCGCTTCTTCTTGGCGGCGATGCGCGCGTCGACCTCGGCGCGGGTCGGGCCGGTGCGCTTCGCGCGCTGCGGGCCGCCGGGGCCGCCCTCACCGCCCCCGAAGAGGTCCTGGAGGCCGGCGAGATCGCCCTCGCCGCCGAGCATGTCGTCCATCTTGGCGCCGCGGAGCTGCTTGAGCATCCCGAGCTGCTTGAAGCCCGGGAGCTTGCCGAGCAGGCCCGGGTTCTTCCCGACCTGCTTCATCATGTTCCGCATGCCGTAGAAGCGCTGCAGCATCGACTTCACGTCGGGCAGCGTCGTGCCCGAGCCGCGCGCGATGCGGCGAAGGCGGCTGACGTTCGACAGGAGCTCCGGGTGCAGGCGCTCCTTCTTGGTCATCGAGGAGATGATGGCCTCGACCTTGTCGAGCTGCTTGTCGTCGAGGTCGACCTGCCCCATCGAGTCCTTGAAGAAGGGCATGCGCTCGAAGAGGTCCTTCAGCGAGCCCATCCGCTTGATGGTGCGGATCTGCTCGAGGAAGGTGACCATGTTGAAGTCGCCCGAGAGGATCTTGCGGGCGTCCTCCTCGGCCTTCTCCTCGTCGACGATCTCCTCGAAGTCCTTGACGAGGCCCACCACGTCGCCGAAGCCGAGGATGCGGCTCGCGAGGCCCTCGGGGCGGAACTCCTCGAGCTTGTCGAGGGTCTCGCCGACGCCGAGGAACTTGATGGGCTTGCCGGTGACCGCCTTCACGCTCAGCGCCGCGCCGCCGCGGGCGTCGCCGTCGAGCTTGGTGAGGATGCAGCCCGAGAGGTCGAGGCGGTCGTCGAAGGACTTGGCCGTGCGGACCGCGTCCTGACCGGTCATGGCGTCGAGGACGAGGAAGATGTTGTCGGGCCGCGTGCGCGCCTTGATCTGCTCGAGCTCCGCCATCAGCGCCTCGTCGACCGTGAGCCGGCCGGCGGTGTCGAAGATGACGATGTCGTGGCCCTCGAAGCGCGCCTCGCGGAGGGCGGCCTCGCAGAGGTCCGGCGGGGAGGCGCCGGGCACGCTGAAGACGGGCAGCTTCAGCTGGCGGCCGAGGACCTGCAGCTGATCGATGGCGGCGGGGCGGTAGATGTCGCCGGCGACGAGGAGGGGCTTGTGGCCCTCCTTCAGCAGCTTGTTGGCGAGCTTGCCGACGGTGGTCGTCTTACCGGCACCCTGGAGGCCCACCATCATGATGGTGGAGATGCCCTGCCCCTTCTTGAGCTTGATGGTCGTGTCGACCGGGCCCATGAGGGCCTCGAGCTCGTCGTGGCAGATGTTGATGAAGTGATCGGCGGGGCTGACCTCGGCCTTCTTGCCCTTGCCCTTCACGCGGGTGCGGACGAGCTCACCGACCGCCTTCTCCTGCACGGTCCCGAGGAACTGCTTGACGACGTTGAACTCGACGTCAGCCTCGAGGAGGGACAGGCGGACGTCGCGGAGGGCGTCCTTGATGTTGTCCTCGTCGAGCGTCGCCTTGCCCGTGAGCTTGGTCTTCGCCGACTTGAACCCGCGATAGAGCGTATCGAACACTGCTGCCTCGCCAGATGCTTCTTCGGACGGGGACCTTTAGGCTCGCAACGGCCCATTGTCAATGAGCGGTTTGGGGCGGGCGCGGGCGGGTCCGAGCCGGCCCCGAAAGTGTTTGTGCCGCCGACGGGACCTGTGATCTCATGCCCACCATGCAGGCGCGCGGATACCATTGGGGCTCGGCCGGTCACAGCGGCTCGCACAGCTACCTGCTGCCCCCGCTCCACGAGATCCTGGCGGCGTGGCGTGGCGAGCGGCGCTGCTTCGACCTCGGCTGCGGCAACGGCTCCATCGCCGCGGCGGTGGCCGGGCGCGGCTGGGACGTGACCGCCGTCGACCCGTCGACCGACGGCGTCGCCCACGCCCGGGCCGCCTACCCCGACCTGAACGTCCACCAGGCCGAGGCCGGCCCCGAGCTGGTCGAGCGCTTCGGCCGCTTCCCGGTCGTCTACAGCCTCGAGGTCGTCGAGCACGTCTACGCGCCGCGCGTCTTCGCCAAGGCCGTCCACGATCTGACGATGCCGGGCGGGATGGCCATCGTCAGCACGCCCTACCACGGCTACTGGAAGAACCTGGCGCTGGCGCTGTCCGGCAAGATGGACGCGCACTTCACGGCGCTCTGGGACCACGGCCACATCAAGTTCTGGTCCGTCGAGACGCTGGGGAAGCTCCTGCGCGAGGCCGGCTTCAAGACGGTCGACTTCCGCCGGGTCGGGCGCGTCCCGCCGCTGGCGAAGTCGATGATCGCGGTCGCGCGACGCTGACCCGCGCCGCGCGCGCCGCTCAGCCCGGCCGCTTCGCGAACAGGAAGACGTCGCCCGGGAAGTCGTCGCCGACCTCGCGCCCGGCGGTGTCGAGGCGGGTGACGCCGAAGCCGGCCGCCTCGAGGTCGCGGGCGAGCTGCCCGGGATCGCCGTGGGCGGCGTGGACCTCCATCACGATCCGGCGGGTGCGCTCGAGCCAGCCGGCGCCGTCGGCGAAGACCGCGAACTCCGAGCCCTCGATGTCGACCTTCAGGAGGTCGATGCGATCGATGCCGCGCTCGGCGAGGAGGTCCGCGAGGCGCAGGGTCGGCGGCTCGGCGCCCATGTGGCTCGCGCTCGCGCGCCGCTCGGGGTCGGAGAGCACGCCGGCGCCGGCGCCGATGAGGCCGTGGACGAGCTGCACGCGGTCGGCGCAGCCGTTGAGGCGCATCAGCTCCCAGAACTCGGGCGCGAAGCCGTCCTGCGCCTCGACCGAGAGGACCTTCGCGCCGGACGCGGCGGCGAGGACGCTGAAGGCGCCGACGTTGGCGCCGAGGTCGACCACCTGCTGGCCGAGGCAGGCCTCGAAGCCCGGGAGGTAGTTGTAGACGCGGCGGCAGTAGAGCTCGCGCACGAGGCCGAAGTGGCGCCCCGGCACGCGCAGGGTGACGCCGCCGGTCTTGACGCGCACGACGCGGTCGCCGAGGCGCTGGTCGGCCGGCGCGAGGAGCCGCGTCTGCAGGATCTCCGGCAGGGCCCGCGCGATGGCGCCGGTGTAGCGCACGAGCGTGCCGCGATCGACCGCGCGCGCCACCGCCTCGTACTCGTCGGCGAAGCGCGCGACCGGCGCCGGTAGGAAGCCCTTGAAGTTCGCCACGACGCCCATCTCGATCCTCCGCGGTGAAGCGGGCGCGATCCAAGCGTGCCGCGACTCCGCGTGTCAAGGTGCTCGGCGTCGGAGGCCGGCGGGCGCGGGGCCCGCCGACCGCGCTCCGACTAGACGGACTTCTCGGCGCGCTTGCGGGCGTTGTGGTCGAGGTGGCGCTTGCGGAGGCGGATGCTCTCCGGGGTGACCTCGACGAGCTCGTCGGGCTCGATGAACTCGAGGGCGTCCTCGAGGCCGAAGACCCGCGGCGGGGTGAGGCGCACCGCGTCGTCCGAGCCGGACGCGCGCATGTTGGTGAGCTTCTTGCCCTTCGAGGGGTTCACGACGATGTCGTTCTCACGGGAGTGGAGGCCCATGATCTGGCCCATGTAGACCTTCTGCCCGGCCCCCAGGAAGAGCACGCCGCGCTCCTGGAGGTTGTCGAGCGCGTAGGCCACCGTCTCGCCGTCGTCCTGCACGATGATGGCGCCGTTGGCGCGGGTGCGCTTGCGGGTCGTGACCGGCGCGTAGTGGCTGAACATGTGCATGAGCGTGCCGGTGCCGCGCGTGTCGGTCAGGAACTCCGAGCGGTAGCCGATGAGGCCGCGGCTCGGGACGTGCCAGCGCATGCGCGAGTGGCCGTCGAGCGCGGTCGAGAGGTCGGTCATGTTGCCGCCGCGCTGGTTGAGCTTGTCGATGACGAGCCCCTGGTAGTCGGCGCTGCAGTCGATGGCGACCTCCTCCACCGGCTCGCAGGTCACGCCGTCGATCTCCTTGAGGATGACCTGCGGCTGGCTGATGGCGAGCTCGAAGCCCTCGCGGCGCATCGACTCGATGAGCACCGAGAGGTGGAGGGTGCCGCGGCCGGAGACGATGAAGATCTCGGGGGCCGGGCCCTGCTCGATCTTCAGGCCGACGTTGGAGAGCAGCTCGCGATCGAGGCGCTCCTTGATCTGGCGGCTGGTGACGAACTTGCCCTCCTTGCCGGCGAAGGGGCTGGTGTTCGTCATGAACTGCATGTTCAGGGTCGGCTCGTCGATCGGGATCGACCCCATCGGGAGCGGCTCGGCCGCCGGGCAGATGGTGTCGCCGACCGTCGCGCTGCCGGCGCCGGCGAGGGCGATGATGTCGCCGGCCTCGGCCTGCTCGCAGTCGATGCGCTCGAGGCCCTTGAAGGTCATGAGCTGCGAGACGCGGAAGCGCTCCTGGTAGCCGTCGGGGCGGCAGACGACCGCCTGCATGCCGCGCTTGATGACGCCGTTGTAGACGCGGCCGATGGCGATGCGGCCGAGGAACGGCGAGTGCGCGAGGGTCGCGACCTGCATCTGGAGGGGCTTGGTGGCGTCGCCGCCGGGCGCCGGGGTGTGCTCGAGGATGAGCTCGAAGAGCGGCGTGAGGTCCTTCGGCTCGTCACCGAGCTCGCGGATCGCGTAGCCGTCGCGGGCGGCGGCGTAGATGTGCGGGAAGTCGAGCTGGTGGTCCTGGGCGTCGAGGCTCGTGAAGAGATCGAAGATCTCGTCGAGGACCTCGTCGGCCCGGGCGTCCTTCCGATCGATCTTGTTGATGCAGACGAGGACCTTCAGGCCGAGCTCGAGGGACTTCCGCAGCACGAAGCGCGTCTGGGGCATCGGCCCCTCGGCGGCGTCGACGAGCAGGAGCACCGCGTCGACCATGCGCAGGACGCGCTCGACCTCGCTGCCGAAGTCGCTGTGGCCCGGGGTGTCGACGATGTTGATGCGGTGGCCGTTCCACTCGACCGCCGTGTTCTTGGCGGTGATGGTGATGCCACGCTCGCGCTCCTGGTCGTTCGAGTCCATGACCCGGTCGGCGACGTCGGCGCCCGCGCGGAAGGTGCCGGACTGCTTGAGGAGTCCGTCCACGAGCGTGGTCTTGCCGTGGTCGACGTGGGCGATGATGGCGATGTTGCGGATGTCCATGACGCTCGTGGTCCCGGGTTGGATGGCGCGCGGAGTACCAGCGTTGGGCGTCCGAGGTCAATG
Organism: Deltaproteobacteria bacterium; assembly: GCA_006226565.1. GTDB lineage: Bacteria > Myxococcota_A > UBA9042 > PHBI01 > PHBI01 > PHBI01. The sequence goes on from SBGO01000051.1 coordinate 9,276, forward strand.
AATTCCCCGATTCAGCGCGTACCCGGCGCAACCGGGCGCCCGCGGGTCGCGGCCGTCGGTGCTTGCCGGCGCCCCGCCGGGGCGGTAGTGATGGGGCATGAAGGCCCTCTTCTCAGCGGCGCTGGTGTCGCTCGCGGCGGTCGCGGCGCCCGTCGGCGCCTGCGGCGAGAAGCCCGAGCCGGTCCCCGAGGTGACGAGCGAGCCGCAGAGCGCGCGCGACCAGATCCTCGAGCGGGCGCGCGAGGCGCTCCAGCGCGGCGTCGCCGACGAGGCGATCGCGCGGGTGACGCCGCTCGTCCGCGAGCGCCCCGACGACTACGAGGCGCGGGTCATCCTCGCCGGCGCCGAGGTGCTGGCCGGGCGCGCCGAGGACGGGCTCCGCGACGCCAACCTGGCGCTGTCGGTCAACGCCAGAAAGCCCGACGCGTGGATCACGAAGTCGGCGGCGCTGTCGGCCCTCGGCGAGCTGGACCAGGCGATCGAGGCCGCCGAGCGCGCGGTCGAGAAGGAGCCGAAGCACCAGGGGGCGCTGACCAACCTGGCCGTGCTCTACGGGATGGCCAAGAAGACCGCCAAGCAGAAGGCGACCCTCGAGGCGCTCGTCGCCCTCGACGACGACGATCTCGCGTCCCGTATGGCGCTGGTGCGGCTGGCGATCGCCGAGGCCGACATGCCGACCGCCGAGCGCCTCTGCAAGGAGATCGTCGCGCGCAACCCGCGCTACGCGGAGGCGCAGGTCGTGCTCGCGGCAGCCGCGTACGACCGCGAGGACTACGGCGACGCGCTGGAGCGGGCGCGCATCGCGCTGACGGTGCGCGGCGACGACGAGAAGTCCCACCTGCTCCTCGAGGCCTCCTTCTACGTGACCGTCTCCGCCGAGCTGACCTGCGCCCACGGCGCGCGCCCGTGGAAGGACGAGGACGTCGCGCAGGTGCTGACCCGCGTCCGCGACCGCTTCGGGCTGAGCGGGGTCTCGACGTTCTACGAGCTCGACGAGACCTTCGGCCCGCAGGAGAACGTCCAGAAGCGGATCGCGCGGGCGGCGAAGAAGCTGTGCCCCGACGCGCCGTGACGGCGGCGGTGGCGCACGCATGAGCGAGTTCGGGCGCAAGGCGCTGCTCGGGAGCCTGACGACGGCGGCCGGGAGCCTCGGGGGCTTCGCCGGGCGCTTCGTCATCAACGCCATCATCGCGCGGCACCTCGACGCCGTGGACTTCGGCCAGTTCGCGCTGGCGATGGTGTCGGCGGAGTTCCTCGGGATCCTCGGGGCGTTCTCCTTCCCGCAGACGCTGCTCCAGCTCGACGATGGGCACGAGCACATCGTCGGGACCGTCCTGTGGATGAGCGTCGCCCTGGCGCTCGGCCTCTTCGTCGTGGCGCTCGGCGTGTGGCCCTTCGTCAGCGCCGCCTACGGGCCGGTGGTCGGCGCGTGCTTCGTGGCGATGGCCGGCTCGCGGCTCACGGTGGGCATCGGCGACACGCTCGTGGCCGCACAGCAGCGGCGCTACGCCTACCACTCGGCGGCGCTGGTGCAGCTCATCGGGGTCATCGTGGCGGCGGTGGCGGCGCTGACGCTTGCGCTCGTGGACCCGAGCCCGTGGGCCCTGGTGGTGCGCGACGTCGGGCCGCAGCTCGTCGTGACCCTCGTCCTCGGGAGCTGGCTCCTCCGGCGCGAGGGGCGCGCGCTCTTCGTCTTCAGCCGGTCCACGGCGCGCGAGGTGTGGGGGCTCTCGAAGGCCCTCTTCCTGAACCGGGCCCTCGAGATCGCCTACCTGCGCGTCGACTCGCTGGTCATCGGCACGGCGCTCGGCGACCGCGAGCTCGGCTTCTACCAGCAGGCGCGCTACCTCGCGGGGCTCCCGAGCGCGGTGGTGGCGCCGATCTCCGGGGTCGTGGGGCTCCGCACGATGAGCGCCCTCCACGACGACCCGCGGCGTCAGGGCCGGGTCTTCCAGCTGACGCAGTTCGCGATCACCCGGCTCCTCATCGTCTTCGCCATCGGCGCCGCGGTCGGCGGGGACTTCGCGACCCGCGTCATCTTCGGCCCCGGCTGGGAGCGGACCGGGCACCTGCTCGCCCTCTTCGCGCCGTGGCTCGTGGTGCTCCCGGTGGCGCAGAACTACAAGGTCATGCTGATCGCGATCCGCAAGTTCCCGCCGATCTTCTGGGCGACCGGCGTGTCGGCCGCCGTGATGGGCGCGTGCGCGCTGCCGCTGGCCCTGTGGCTCGACAGCGAGGGGATGGTGCTCGGCAACCTCGTCGCGGTGAACGCCTACCTCTGGATCAAGGTCGCCGCGACCCCGCCGCACCTCGCCGTCAGCGCCTCGACCTACGTCCCGACGGCGCTGGCCGGCGCGGGCGCCGTCGCCGCCGGGTGGGGCGCGCGCCTGCTGCTGCGCGAGGTGCTCCCGGGGTGGTGGCCGGTCGTGGTCGGCCTCGCCGCCGGCTACCTGGTCTTCCTCGCGCTGTCGTGGCTCCTCGAGCGGAACCGCCTGAAGGCCGAGCTCGACTACGTCCTGGGCATCATCCGGTCGCGTCGCCAGAAAATGTGAGAAGTTGGGGTCAGACCCCAACACTTCACACTTTTTTCCACGGCGTCGGTACGGTACAGAGCCTTCGTTCACGCGAGCCCGGACCGTCTCATGCGCACAGCTCCCGCCCTCGCCGCCCTCGTGCTCCTCGTGGGCGCCTGCGGTGACCCGTCGACGACGACCGGCGACACCGCCGACGCCGTCGAGCAGGACACGATGTCCACGGCCGACACGACCGACGAGGACAGCGCCGCACCGGACGACACCGCGGCGGCGGCGGACGCGGACGTCACCGACACCGTCGAGGTCGACGTCGTCGACGTCCTCTCCGAGCCCGGGCCCTTCCACGTCGGCCACCGCCTCGTCGCGGCAAGCTGGGACGCGGGTGGGCTCGGCGGCGCGCGCACCGTCACCGTGAACCTCTGGTACCCGACCGAGGACACGTCGGGCGTCGCGACCGCCTACCTCGACGGCTCGATCGCCGACCCGGAGGTCTACCGCGGCGCCGCGCTCGCCCCGCCCGCCGCGGGCGAGACCTACCCGCTCCTCGTCTTCAGCCACGACGCCGACGGCTACGCCGGCGCCTCGCGCGCGCTGCTGACCCACCTCGCCTCCCACGGCTGGGTCGTGGCCGCGCCGGACCACACCGGCGACCTCGCCACCGACCCTGAGGGCCTGCGCACCGCCGACTACGTGCTGCGGCCGGGCGACCTCTCGGCCACCCTCGACGCGCTGGCGACGCTCCCCGACACCGACCCGCTCCACGGGCACCTCGACACCGCCGCCGTCATCGCCTCCGGGCACGGCTTCGGGGGCTACGCGGCGCTCGCGCTCGGCGGGGCGACCTACGACCTCGAGCAGATCGGCTTCGCCTGCGCCGACCACGGCGGGCCCGGGGCCGGCGCCGCCGACGGCTGCCCCGACGCGGCCCTCGCCCGCTTCACCGCGGGCTTCCGCGATCCGCGCGTCACCGCCGTGATCGCCCTCGCGCCGACGGAGCGCGAGCTCTTCAGCAACGCCGGCGTGAGCGACCTCGACGTGCCGTCGCTGCTGATGACCGGCGCCGCCGACGCCGTGGCGCCCAACGACACCGTCGGCGACCTCATCTGGGTCGCCCTCCCCGGCCCCGCGGTGCGCGTCGACCTGGTCGGCGGCTGCCACACCTCGTTCTCGACCGGCGGCTGCGAGGCCCTCCTCGACAGGGACGGCGACGACGTCGTGAACACCTACGCCCTCGCCTTCGCCCGCCGCGAGCTGCTCGGCGACGAGACGGTCGAGCCGCTCCTGACCGCCGCCGTGGCGGTGTCGATCAAGGGCGTCGTGAGCTTCAAGGTCGCCCCGTCGCACCCCTACGCCCAGCGCCTCGGCGACTGCCTCGGCGAGTCGCGCCCGATGCTGGTCGAGCGCGGCCTCCCCTTCGGCGAGGTCGCCATCGGCGAGGCGACCGGCTGGTTCCTGCTCGACTACGCCTCGACCCTGAGCTCGGTCGACCCCGAGGGCTTCACCGGCGGCACCCCGGAGCCGCTGGAGGGGTACGACGAGCTCTTCGCGGACTTCGACTGGTTCGGCGGCTGGGCGCCGGTCTGGCTGTCGGTCTTCCCGCACCGGACGGTCGGCGCCATCCACGAGGCCGGGGTCCTCGGGACGGACTTCCTCGCGCTCAACGTGTACGCCCTCGACTACGCCGGCGGCCGCATCTACCGGGCCGAGGGCAGCGGCTGCGACGAGCTCGCGCTCCGCGGCGCCGGGCTCCTCCCGCTGACCACCGAGGGCTGGTTCTCGAACGACTGGACGACGCTGCCGCCCGGGCGCGTGAACGTGCCGACGGTGCCCATCGCCCTCGGCGAGGCGCGCACCATCGCCCAGCTCGACACCGGCTTCGAGGACGGGGTCATCCCCAACGCGGTCAACATCAACGACGCGATGTTCGACGCCATCGCCGACGCGGGCATCACCCTCGAGCGCGACTACGAGCGGGACCTGCTGCTCACGACGTGCATCGGCGGCGTCAGCGAGCAGGCCTACGGCTACCGCCTGCCGCCGGGGGAGGCGGTGGAGCTGGTCGGCGAGAACGGCGCCGCCGTCGCCCGCTGGGAGGACGCCGCCATCTTCCTCAAGCGCGCCCCGACGGCCGCCGAGGTCTGCGGCGGCATCGGGACCTGGGACACGCCCGGGGCGCAGATCGGCGCGAGCCTCATCGGCGGACGCGGCTTCATCCTCATCGATCCCTTCCGGGCGCGCGTCTGGTGGCCCGCCGCCGACGCCGACGAGTAGAAAGTGTGAGAAGTTGGGGTCAGACCCCATCACTTCACACTTTCCACGCAAGAATGTGAGTTGAGGGGGTCTGACCCCTCGACTGGGTGTGATCCATCACCCGGTTGACCGATCGGTGCTGGAGCGGGAGCGGGAGCGGGAGCGGGAGCGGGAGCGGGAGCGGGAGCGGGAGCGGGAGCGGGAGCGGGAG
>SBGO01000665.1 GCA_006226565.1 Deltaproteobacteria bacterium
TGCTGCTGCTCGGCGACCTGGACGGGGCGCGGGCCAACTTCGAGGCGATCCTCGCCGTGCGCCCGGACGACCGCGACGCGACCGGCGGCCTCGCCGAGGCGCTCGCGCGCAAGGGCGCGAAGGGCCCGGCCGAGGCGGCGATGCGCAGCTGGCTCGGGGACCGCGACGCGCCACCGGAGACCTTCCTCGTCCTGCGGAGCGACGACTTCCTGACGCGGCTGACCTCGGAGCCCGAGGAGTAGCCCCCCCGCTCCGCCCATGAAGCACTGCGCCGCGCCCACCTGCCCCTTCGTCGCACGCCACGGCCGCCCGGCGGAGTACGGCGACACCGTCAGCGTGTGCATCGACTGCGGCGAGGCCCTCACCGACGGCCCGTCCCCCGAGCCGGGGCCGGCCGAGACCGAGGACGCGCTCCCCGCGCCCTCCCGCGCCCTCTGGCTCCGCGCCGGCGTCACCGCGGCGACCGCCGGCCTCGCGCTCCTCCTGTACTACCTGCCGCTCCCGACCGCCGCACACGCCGGCTTCGAGACCCCGAGCGGCGGCGGGCTCCTCTCGGTCGGGCTCGGCCCGCTCCTGCTCGGGTTCGGCTTCGTCGAGCTCGTCAGCGCCCTGGTCCCCGCCCTGCGTCCAGCGCGCTACGCCGGCCCGCGAGGCCGCGCGCGCCTGGTCACGGGGTCCCTCGCGCTCGGGCTGGCGCTGACCCTGGTGATGACGACCCTGACGGTCCCGCCGCTCACCTACGCGCTCCAGATCGATCAGCGGGTCCTGTCGCTGCTGCTCGTCGCCGCGCCGGTCATCCTCTTCCTCGCCGCGCGCGCCGTGGACCGCTACGGCCTCGGCGGCGGGCTCCCCGTGGTGGTCGCCGCCCTGGTCCTCCCCGACGTCGTGCGGCACGTCGTCGCCGTCGGCTCCGGCGCGCTCCCGACCTACGCCCTGGCCGAAGGCGCGCTCCTCGCCGCGGTCGCGGTCCTGGTCGTGCCGATCCACCGCAGCAGCCGGCCCGCCGCCGCGCGGCCGCCGTGGCTCCGCCGCGTGCTCCCGGCCGGCGCGTTGACGCTGCCGCTCTCGGGTGGCGCGCCGCTGGCCGACCTCCTGCTCCCGGTCACGGTGCTCACGCCGCTCGTCTTCTTCCTGGGCTGGTGGATCGACCTGCCGTCCATCCTCTACCCGGTCCCGCCCATCGCGCCGCACCTCGTCGTGGTCGGCGTGGCGGCGCTCGTGACGGGCTGGCTCTACGCCCAGCCCCGCCGGGTCGCGGCCGTCCACCGCGCCCTCGAGCGCTCCGACCACCGCGACGCGCCCGTCGGCGCCCTGCGACGGACGCTCTGGCGCGCGCTCCCGTTCTCCGTGGCGGTGGTCGTGCTCGCGACCTGGCTGTGGCTCTGGGGCCACGACGGCAGCACCTCGTCCGCGCCGCCGCTGGTCGAGCTCGCGACGCTCGCGGTCGTGGTGCTCGACCTCGCTTCGGAGTGGCGCGCGCGCCGCGTCCTCGGCCCGACCCGCCGCTGCTGGTGCCTCCACCGCACCTACGCGGTCACCCCGGTGCTCGCCGCCCTCGAGCGCGAGGGCATCCCCGCCTTCGCCCGGAGCCGCCACCTCCGCGCGCTGCTGCCCTTCCTCGCGAGCTGGGCCCCCATCGACATCCTGGTCCGGCCCGCGGACGCGGAACGCGCCCGGGCGTTCCTCGCCACGCGCCTCGGCGCCTCCGGTCGCCTCTCGCGAGACGCCATCCTCGACGCCCTCTCCTGAGCCGGGGCCGAGACGAAAAGAGAACGGCCTCCCCCACAGGCGCGGGGGAGGCCATCTCAATCAACGTCGATCAACGACCGATCAATACATCGCCTCGATCTGGTTCGAGTACTTGTCGCGCACCACCTTGCGCTTGATCTTCATCGTCGGGGTCAGCTCGCCGCCCTCGATCGAGAAGTCGCTCGGGATGATGGTGAGCTTCTTGATCGTCTGGACGCGCGCGAGCTTGCCGTTGACCGCCTCGACCTCCTTCATCAGCCAGGCGTTGAAGGTCGGGCACGCCGCGGCGGCGTTCGCGTCCTTGGCGGGGCTCCCGGCCGCGGCGGCGTCGGTGGGGACGCGCTCGGGGTCGAGGGTCAGGAGCGCCGTCAGGTACTTGCGCTTGTCGCCGATGACCACCGCCTGGCTGACCACCGGGATGGCCTTCAGCATCCCCTCGATCACCTGCGGCGCGATGTTCTCGCCGCCCGCGGTGATGATGAGGTCCTTCTTGCGATCGGTGATCTGGAGGAAGCCGTCGCCGTCGATGACGCCGATGTCCCCGGAGTGCAGCCAGCCCTCCGCGTCGATCGTCTCGGCGGTCGCCGCCTCGTTCTTGAAGTAGCCCTTGAAGACGTGGCGGCCGCGCATGCAGACCTCGCCGTCCTCGGCGATCTTCAGCTCGGCCCCCGGCAGGCACCACCCGGCCTTGCCGGTGCGGTAGCGGCTCGGCGTCGACAGCGTCGCCGGGCCCGTGCACTCGCTCATCCCGTAGACCTCGAAGATCGGGACGCCGAGGCTCAGGAAGAAGTCGAGGGTGTCCCGCCCGATGGGCGCCGCCGAGGTGATCTGCACGCGGCAGCGGTCGAGGCCGAGGCGCTCGCGCACCTTGGAGAAGACGAGCTTGTCGGCGAGCCCGTAGCCGAAGGGCAGCGACTTGCCGTACTGGCCGGCCATGCCCCCGGCGAGCCCCTTCTTGCGCGCCCACGCGGCGATGCGCTTCTTGAGCCCGGAGTTCTGCGCGCCGGCCGCCATGACCTTGGCCTGGATCTTCTCCCAGACGCGCGGCACGCCGAGGAAGAGGTGCGGCCGGATCTCGCGGAGGTTGTCGCCGAGCTCGTCCATGCCCTCGGCGAAGCAGGTCGCCATGCCGGCGGCGATCGGGCCGTGGAGGCTCACGACCTGCTCGGCGATGTGCGACAGCGGGAGGTAGCTCAGGACGAGCTCCCCCGGGTGCATGTCGACGGTGCTGAGCGCCTGCTTGGCCGTCCACGTCATGTTGTCGTGGCTGATCATCACGGCCTTGGGCTGGCCGGTGGTGCCCGAGGTGTAGATGAGCGTGGCGACGTCGTCGGGCTTCTGCGCGGCGATGCGCGCCTCGAAGTCCGCGGCGGGCACGCCGTCGCCCAGCGCGAGCAGCTCCGACCAGCTGTAGACGCCCTCCTCGCTCGACGCGCCCTCGATCATGACGATGCCCTTGAGCACCGGCAGCTGATCGCGGATCTCGAGGAACTTGGCCAGATGCACGTCGTTCTGCACGACCGCGACGGCGGCGTCACAGTGACCGGCGATGTACTGGCACTGCTCGGCGGTGCTGGTCGTGTAGATGCCCGCGGGCACGCCCCCGGCGTGAATCGCGCCGATGTCGGCCATGAACCACTCGGGGCTGTTGAAGCCGATGATGGCCACGCCCTGCCCCGGCTCGAGCCCGATCGCCATGAAGCCGCGCGCCGCGCGCCGCATCTCGGTGTCGTACTCCTTCCACGTCCACGTCTTCCAGGCGCCATTCCGCTTCTGCTTCAGCGCCGGCTGATCGGCCCACGCCTTCACGGCGTGAGCAAAGACCTCCATCACGGTCTGCCCCATGTGGTCCCTCCGAGACTCTTCCAGATGTGTGGAGGCGGAATCCAATCATGTTCCGACCGGTTGGGGAAGCGCCGGGCCGGCATTCGCCGTCGTGGCGTCGCGACAAACGTGCTGCTAGCCTGCGCGCGAAACGGTCCCCGGGACGCAGGAGAAAGACCATCAAGCGCCGCACCTTCCTGATCTCTTCTGCCGCGGCCCTCGTGTCCGCGCCGACGCTGGTCCGCGAGGCGCTCGCCGGTCGCGGCAGCGACACCCCGGTCAAGGGCACGAAGAAGGCGCGCGACCAGCCCGTGGAGAGCCACGGCGGCCCGATCGACCTCAAGCCCTGGCGCTACGGGGACACCTCGGCGGCCAACGACGCGATGCTGATGTTCCGGGGCAACCCGACCCACACCTTCTACGGGGTGGGCCCGGTCCCGGAGAAAGAGCCCGAGATCGTGTGGAAATACCGGATGGAGGACTTCGAGTCCCTCTACTACGGCACGCCGCACGTCTGGGCCGGCACCGGCTGGACCGGCCAGGCCGCCTACCTCGACGGCTACGTGTTCGTCGGCAGCCAGGGGCGCAGCTTCTATGCGTTCGAGGCCGAGACGGGGAAGCTGCGCTGGCGCTTCCAGTCGGCGCGACAGATCAAGTCGAGCGTCTGCCTCTACGACAACAAGCTCTACTTCGGCAGCGTCGACGACTGGCTGCGCTGCCTCGACGCCCGGACCGGCGAGGTCCTCTGGCGCCTCAACACGGGGCGCGACCTCGATTCGTCGGCCTGCGTCGTCGACGGCAAGCTCTACATCGCGGGCGAGAACGGGCACGCACGCTGCCTCGACCCGCAGACCGGCGAGCTGCACTGGAAGTACTTCGTCGGCGCCATCAACCGCGGCAAGAAGACCGGCTCCTACGGCAGCGAGACGTCCCCGGCGGTGGTCGGCGACGAGTACTACACCGCGACCTACGACGGTGAGCTCTTCCGCCTCAACGCGCAGACCGGCGAGAAGGTGTGGATCGCCAAGACCGGCGGCGACACCGACGCCTCCCCGGTCATCTGGGAGGACTTCGTCTACACGGCCACCGAGGAGGAGGCGCCGAACGTCTACTGCTTCGCGCGCGAGGACGGCCGGAAGGTGTGGGAGGCCAAGCGCCGCCGCGGCTTCTGGTCGACGCCGGCGATCGTGGACGGGACCCTCTACATCACGAGCGACTACAACCGCTGCTACGCCTTCGACGCGCGCACCGGCGACGAGAAGTGGGCCAAGCAGCTCGGCGGTCCGAGCTGGTCGAGCCCGGCCGCGGTCGACGGCAAGCTCGTCTTCGGCGACGTCAACGGCCACCTGTGGTGCCTCGACCAGAAGACCGGCGACGAGATCTGGAAGAAGAAGCTCGGCGGCCACGTCCACAGCACCCCGGTCATCATGAACGGGCGCATCTACATCGGCACCGCCGCCGGCACCTTCTACTGCCTCGGCTAGCAGCGCGTCCGCGCGCCGGCGCGTGGACGTGGGCGCAAGCGCGGGCGAGCTGCGCTATGCGCCCGACCCACCGAATGTCCCCGCCAAGCGAGCGGAGGGGGCGCCTGAAACGTCTCGCGCACGAGGGTTCCCGCTGCGGGTTGCGCCGGCTGGTGCGCGCTCGCGCGTGCCAGCTGGCGAAACCCGCAGTGGGATGCGCGAGACGTTTCACCAAGGCGCCCCCGGAGCGAGCGCATGTGATCATCTCGCATAGCTCTCACACCGCAGGCCGCTTTTCGGCCGAGACCGCATCGCCTCAGTGATGCGAGATGGTGCCCTGCTCGAAGGTGCCGCCTTCCCACCGGAAGTTGTCGATGATCACGTGGGAATCCCACACGTCATCGGCGGTGTCGTGGATGTGGAAGGTGAGCTCGAACTGCTCGTTCGGCTCGATGGGCCACGAGGTCGACAGCCACCCGGTCGAGCTCCCGTAGGGGCACTCGTGCCAGGTGCCGGCGATGTTCGTCTGCACGTTCGTGCACGGCTCGCTGAAGGCCGTGTTGATGGCGATGTAGCACCAGGGCTGCCCGCCGAGCGTGAAGTCCGAGTAGCTGCCCGGGTCGGAGCAGTTCGTGAAGTTGATGATCTTCTTCTGGTTCGCGGTCGTCTGCGGCGCCTTCAGCACGATGTAGAACTTGTCGTTGTACTGGCTGCCGATGAACTCCTCGTACTCCGCCGACATGAAGATGTAGTCGAGCGAGAAGCCCGTGGCCCCGGGCGGCGCACGCAGGATGAGCCGCAGCTCCACCGCGTCGAACATCATCTCGCCCGAGCTCGAGTACGGGTCCGGCGTGCCGGCGAGCGACTGGAAGATCCCCTCGTGGTCGGTCGTGCTCCACGGCCCCGTCCCGAGCACGGTGTACGAGCCCCCCGCGTAGGGCACGAGGTCGTTGTACGCCGCCCCCCAGTGCGACAGCGCCGTCCAGTACCCCGTCACGTTGTCCTGGGTCGGGCTGGCGATGGCCGCCGACAGGAGGTTGTCGGGGTAGCACATCTCCATCGCGCACAGCATCGCGTCGACCGTGCTCCCCGTGCAGGTGCCGGTGCAGCTCGGCTCGATGGGCGTCCCGCTGCCGTCGCCCTGCGCCACGCCGTCGCAGTCGTTGTCGAGCCCGTCGCCCGCGATCTCCGCGACCGCCGGGCTCACGAGCGCCGAGTAGTCGTAGCAGTCCCCGCCGCCGTTCGGGCACACCACCGGCGTGCCGACGATCTCCAGCGCCGCGTCGCAGTAGCCGTCCCCGTCGTCGTCGCAGCCCTCGTCGACGAGCAGGTTGCAGTTGTCGTCCTGGTCGTTGCACCGCTCCGGCAGGAGCGGCGACACCAGCGTGTCCGTGTCGTCGCAGTCGCCGCCGACCATCACCCGGTGGTCGCCCTCGGGCGCGCACAAGCAGCGCTTCGTCGCCGGGTCCCCGGCCCCATCACGGTCGCCGTCCACGAAGTAGTCGGTGCAGTCCGCCGCGTCCTCGCCGTCGGTGACGTCGTCGCAGTTGTTGTCGATCCCGTCGCCGCACAGCTCCGGCGCGTCCTGGGAGATGCTCGGGTTCGTCGGCGCGCAGTCGACGATGTTGTCGACCCCGTCCCCGTCGATGTCGTTGTCGCACGGGTCGCCGCGGCGGTCCCCGTCGGCGTCGGCCTGGTCGGGGTTGAAGACGCCGACGCAGTTGTCGTAGCGGTCGTCGATCAGGTCGACGTCCTCGTCCACCATCCCGACCGTCGAGCCGTCCGCGTCACCGCCCACCGTGTCGGGGTCCGACACCGAGCTCTCGACACACTGTCCGATGCTGCACGCGTAGCCGCCCGGGCACTGCCCGCACTGCCCCCCGCAGCCGTCGTCCCCGCACGCCTTGAAGGCGCAGTTCGGCAGGCACTGCGTCCCCGACGCCGCGCCGCCGCCGTCGTCGCACGCGCCGAGCGCCCCGGCGACCGCCACCCACACCATCCAGCCGGTCCATCTCATCGGGCTCATGGCGAGAACTCCTGGTAGGCCTCGAGCCGGAGCCCCCCTGGGTAGGCGTAGCTCACGTCGCAGTCATAGCCGTAGGCGGTCAGCCCGAACTCACTCGACCCGGTGACCTGGTGCACCCCGGGCGACACGCGCTGGCGGGCCACCGCCCACCCGCTGTCGCCCACGGGGACCAGCGCGGCCGCGAGCGGCTGCCCGTCGACCTGGATCTGGGCGCCCGTGCGCGCGACGACGTTGAGGTAGTCCTCCTCGTAGCCGCTCGGCGTGAGCACCGCGTAGCGCTTGAGGAAGCGGTTGGTCGGCGCGGGCAGCGTGAACGCCGGGTCCCCGAGCGCCGCCTCCGCCCCGAAGCCGTTGTCCGAGCACACCTTCTCGGCGCCCGGGTAGCCCGAGCCGGTCAGGTAGTGCCCGACCAGGATGGGGCCGTCCGCCGACAGCTCGAAGGAGCTCCCCGACGCGAACTGCACCCACGTCCCACGCTGGAGCACGAAGCGCTCGTACCCGGGGACCGGCGGGCTCGTGGTCACCGTGACCCCGTTGTCGCCGCCCATCACGCGCCAGATGTCGATCTGCGTGTCGCTCCGCGGCGAGAACGCGTCGGCGATGTAGCGGTTGCCCCAGGTGTCCACCGAGAAGAGCTGCGACTCGATGTGGTCGCACGCGCTGATGCCGACCGGCACGTTCGCGCACTCGTGGCCGGCGATGACCGTCGCCTGCCGGTTGGCGTGGACGAGGGTCCCGGTGAGGTCGCCCGAGTCGCCGCCCTCGGTCTCGAGGTTGATCGCCTGGCCCTGGGCGAGCTGGAAGATGCGCGTGGTCCCCGCGGCGATGGTCGCCACGCCGGGGCCGCCCGCCACCGTCGCCGACGGCGTCACCTGGATCTCGGTCGTGCCCGGCATGGTCGCGATGATGGTCGCGAAGCCGCGGAGCGTCGCGACGTTGTCCTTTCGGTGCGGCCACGACATCACCACGTAGTCGTTGCCGACGACCTGGGACGGCAGCAGCAGCGAGGCGTCGTTCGAGTAGACCGCGTCGCCGTTGAGGGGGTTGAACTGGTGCACCGTCACCGGCGAGGTGGTGACGAGGTGGAAGGTGTTCGTGGTGAGCGTGGTCCCGTCGATGTCGTAGCCCGTCGGGAGGCGGAAGATCTCGACCTCGCCCGGCTCGACGAAGAGGTCCGGCACGCCCAGGGTGGCGGCGTCGAGCAGGACGCCGGTCGCGGTGTTGGTGATGCGCGCCTCGGTGCGCGCGCCGTCGGCGGGGACGCTGACCACCAGGCCGACGACCTGATCGGCCGCCTCCTGCACGTTGTCGAGGTCGACCGCCCAGTACTCGCAGCCGAGGTACGAGCCGTCCTTGAGGTTGACCTCGCACGGGCTCAGGCAGGCGCCGTCGGCGCAGGCGCTGCCCTGGGGGCACGTCTGGACCTGGGTCCAGCCCGAGCCCTCGGCGTCGCACTCGTTGATGATCGTGAAGCCGGCGCAGATGCGCGTTCCCGGCGTGCAGATCGGCCCGGCGCAGATCCCGGAGCGGCACGACGTGCCCTCCTGGCACGTGACGAGCAGCCAGCCCGTACCGCCGGCGTTGCACTGCTCGTGGGTCATCGTCGACGAGCACACCCCGGTCGACGCGCCCGGCACGCACACCTGCGGCAGGCAGGCGCCGTCCTGGCACCCCTCACCGTCGCCGCACGGGACCTCGGCGGCGTGGCCCGCGTGGTCGCAGATGAGGCGCGTCGTCGCGTTGAGGCAGACGCTCTCGTCTGGCCCGCAGGTCGACGTGAAGGTGTCGGCGGCGACCGTCGCCGTGTCCGACTCGGTCGCGTCCGCGTCCGCGGCCGGGCTCCCACCCGAGCTACCGGGCGTGCCGCAGGCGGCCAGCGCCGCCAGCGTCAGGGAGCCGAGCGTCGTACGCAGACCGGGGAGGGAGGCGCCCCGTTCGCGCGTTGAGGCCAACATCGTCGTCTTGCTCCGAGGGGGACCCGAGGGAGCAAGACATTAGCCAGGCATCGCCGGGAAAATCAAAGGATCAGCAGCTTACGGCGACGCTCAGGGCGCGACCGGCGCGTAGGTCCGGTAAGGCGAGTTCGCCTCGACCTCGAAATCGAAGGCCGCCTCGAAGCCTTCGCCCAGGAGCGCCCCGTCCCGCGCGTCGAGGACGTCGAAGCTCAGCGCCCCCCGGACCGGCTCGCCGGCGTCCGCCCCGAGCGCCGTCAGGGTCGCGGTCCCGCTCGCGATCAGCGACGCGGAGGGGGTCTCGCAGCGCCCGATCAGCGCGAGCGCGGCCCGCACCTGCGGGGCCCCGGGCGGCAACGCGGAGGCGCTCCCGAGGGTCGGGGGCCCGCCGAGGTCCCAGGTGGTGGTGCCGGCGGCGGCGATCTCCGCCCGGGCGGCCGCGACCCCCTCCACGATCACCACGAGCTGGTCGCCGACGATCGGGTGGCGCGCCTCGGGCGCGAAGCGCAGCACCAGCACGTCTCCCTCCTGCTCGGCGCCCATCCTGGCGAGGTGCAGGTGAAACGGCTCGAAGCGCCGGCTCGTCTCGGGGCCGTCGCAGCCCGGGACCTCGAGCCAATCCCCCGCCACGCTCCCGGTCCCCTGATCACAGCCGGCGAGCGCGAGCAGCCCAATCGCCACCCAATGTCGTCCCCATCTCACGGTATTCGTCGCCCTCCAGCCCGCGCCGACGCGGCTCTCATCGGGCGCCATCATCCGGCGCCGCGCTCCCGTCGGCAAGCGTCCCGCCGCCATTGCTGACAGGGCTTCACCGGTGTGGTAAGCGCCGCGTTCCGAAGGACCGCTGCGCGCCCGGCAGCGGACCATCCAGACCGCCCCCTGGAGGCCCACCGTGCGGATCTATCGCGAGCGCATCCCGGCCATCGCGCGCACCATCGTGAAAGCCCTCCTCGACGAAGAGCTCATCGAGGTCCTCCCCGACGACCGTCCCGAGGTCGAGCTCGACGTCGAGAGCGTGCTCAAAGAGTACCGCCGGATGGACTACGAGCTGACCGAGAACGCGCGCGACCTCGTGGAGCAGCGCGGGCTCGACTACTCGCAGACCTTCAAGCTCAAGTCGCGCCTGGCCGCCGAGCGCAAGTTCGGCCTCGGCGACGAGGGGCTCGAGTGGATCTGCAACCAGATCGTCGAGATCCTCCTGCAGAGCCGCAACGTGGACGAGGTCTACGGTGAGGACCACGAGCTCCGGCGCGTGGTGACGCCCATCCTCAAGAAGGAGTTCGCCGTCGAGGACAACCTCGACCGCGAGGTGAAGCGGCGGATCAAGAACCTCACCGAGGGCACGAGCGACTACGAGATCGAGTACCAGAAGACGCTCGAGGCGCTCCGGAACCGCGGCGGGAAGTAGCGTCGTGCGCGTCGGGGCGCCATCGGGCGCCCCGACCCGGCCGACCTCACCCCAGACGCTCGATCAGGGCGTCGATCATGCCCTCGGTGGTCACCTGACCGCCGACGTCCTTCGTGCGGACGCCGTCCGCGAGGGCGCGCGCGATCGCGCCGTCGATGCGATCGGCGGCCGCGGTCTCGCCGATGTGACGAAGCATCGCGACCGCGGGGCGCAGGAGCGGCAGCGGGTTCGCGATGCCCTGGCCCACGAGCGCGTCGTCGCCGGCGCTGACCGCCTCGTAGACGACCACGTCCGACTCGCCGCGGAGCGAGCCCCACACGTTCGAGACGCCGCCCACGAGGCCGGCGCCGAGGTCGGCGAGCAGGTCCCCGAAGAGGTTCATCGCGACGATGACGTCGTAGCGTGACGGGTCGCGCACGAGCTGCATCGAGGCGTTGTCGGCGATGAGCGCCTCGAAGGCGATCTGCGGGTACTCGGGCGCGATCTCCTTGCCGCAGCGGAGGAAGAGCCCGTCGGACTGCTTCATGATGTTCGCCTTGTGCACGAGCGTGAGCTTCTTGCGCCCGTGGGACACGGCGAACTCGAAGGCGAAGCGGATGATGCGCTCGCAGGCGGCCCGGGTGGTGACCTTGATCGACTGCACGACGCCGGGCACGACCTGGTGCTCGATGCCGGAGTAGACGTCCTCGGTCGACTCGCGGATGACCACGCAGTCGACGTCGTCGTAGCGCCCGCGGAGGCCCGGCTGCACGCGCACCGGGCGGACGGCGGCGAAGAGGTCGAGCTCCTTGCGCAGCCGCACGTTCGGGCTCTCGTAGCCGTAGCCGACGGGCGTGCCGATGAGCCCCTTGAGCGCGGTGCGGTTGCGCTTGATCGCGGCGATGACGTCGGCGGGGACGGGGTCGCCGGTGGCCTCGAAGGCCTTGCGGCCGGCGGTGACCTCCTCGAAGACGACGTCGGCGCCCGCGGCGGCGACGAGGCGACGGGTGGCGCGGGCGAGCTCGGGGCCGACGCCGTCGCCGGGGATCAGGGTGACGGTGGTGGTCATGGCTCAGAGCTCCGCGATGATGGCGTCGGTGATCTCACGGGTGGTGGCGCGGCCGCCGAGGTCGCCGGTGAGGTGCTCGCCCTTCTCGAGCACGACGCGGACGGCGCGGTCGACCCGCGCGGCGGCGGCGCGCTCGCCGATGTGATCGAGCATCATGGCGGCGGACCGGATGAGCGCGATGGGGTTGGCGACGCCCTTGCCCGCGATGTCCGGCGCGCTCCCGTGGACCGCCTCGAAGACCGCGTACTTGTCGCCGACGTTGGCGCCCGGGACGACGCCGAGCCCGCCGACGAGCCCCGCGCCGAGGTCGCTGATGAGGTCGCCGAAGAGGTTGTCGGTCACGAGCACGTCGAAGGGGGTCGGGTCGAGGACCAGCTCCATGAAGAGCTGATCGGTCATGATCTCCTTCGTCGCGATGTACGGGTAGTCGCTGGCGATCTCGCGCGCGATCTCGAGGAAGAGGCCGTCGCTCAGCTTCATGATGTTCGCCTTGTGCACGAGGTGCACCTGGCGCCGCCCGTTGTAGCGGCACCACTCGTAGGCGAAGCGCACGAAGCGGCTCCACGCCGCCGAGGTCGCGATGCGCAGGCTCTCGACGACGCCGGGGACCGGCTCGTGCTCGATGCCCGCGTAGAGGCCCTCGGTGTTCTCGCGGAAGATGACGAGGTCGACGTTGTCGTGGTGGGTGCGCACGGCCGGCAGGGTGTCCACCGGGCGCAGGCTCACGTAGAGGTCGAGGGCCTTGCGGATGCCGACGTTCACGCTCGCGAAGCCGTGGCCGACGGGGGTCGTCAGCGGCCCCTTGAGGGCGATGCGGTTCTTGCGGACGCTCTCGAGCACCGCCTCGGGGAGCGGCGTGCCGTACTTGTCGAAGGCGGCCGCGCCGGCGTCCACCCGCTCCCAGCGGATGCGCGGGCAGACCGCGTCGACGACGCGCACCGTCGCCTCGGTCACCTCGGGTCCGATCCCGTCACCCGGGATCAGGGTCGCGCCATATTCCATCGTCTCCCCCTTGCCGATGACAAATCCGCGCCGGTGCTGGCCGGCGGGTCTCGGGTCCTAACATGGGGATCGCGCCGCAACAAGGAGGACAGGCCCGCGAAACCGGCCGCCGAGGAGGTCGTGAAGCCGCTCGGCCCGGATTGGCGGATGGGTTTGGATGTGTTACACACTGCGTCCCGACGACGTGCCCACTCAAGCCGATTCCAGGAGCGAGCGAGTCATGCGGAGACTGTCGACGTTCATGACCGTGGTGATGGCAGCAGGACTCATGGGCTGCCCGCCGAGCACCGTCCCCGATACGGACGACAACCCGGCGAGCGCGGATCTGCCCCGCCTGCCCCCGGACCTCGAGGTCCAGGACGCCCTCGACCCGTCCAAGGGTGACAAGGTCGACTTCAAGCAGGTCACCGCGTTCGACGACGGCAAGGGCAAGATCACCCTCATCGTCGGCAACCCGTTCGGTGGCCCGCACTCCCTGGTCGGCGAGGCGGGGGTCTACACGACCTCGGCCGAGCTGGTCAGCAACAAGGTCGCGATCGCGCCCGACGAGCACAACTACACCCTCGAGTTCGAGGTCTCGGCCAACGAGAACTACCTCCTCAAGCTCATGGCGACCAAGGGCAAGGCGCCCTACAAGCTGAGCTTCAGCGTCGAGGTCCCGCCGAAGGATCCGTGCGAGGACGTCGAGTGCGACGAGGAGTCGGAGTGCGTCGACGGCAAGTGCGTCCAGATCGAGGCGTCCGACGAGTGCAACCCGAAGTGCCCGCGCAGCAAGACCTGCGTCGACGGCAAGTGCGAGCCCTGGTGCGGCGGCGGCTGCGACAAGGGTGAGTACTGCTCGCACTCGAAGAACAAGTGCTTCAAGGACCCGTGCTACGGCAAGAAGTGCGGCGACAACCAGAAGTGCAAGTTCGGCAAGTGCATCGACGTCGCGCCGGCCCCGAAGGGCTGCAACCCGCCCTGCGCCGACGGCGAGGTCTGCCAGGGCACGAGCTGCGTGAAGAAGAGCGCGCCGGAGGCGCCGGCCGACGGGCCGATCTCGGGCCGCATCATCCAGCTCATCCCGCAGGGCGACAAGACCTTCATCGTGCTCGACAAGGGCTCGAAGCAGGGGGTCAAGGTCGGCGCCACCGGCTCGA
The DNA here is from genome assembly GCA_006226565.1 of Deltaproteobacteria bacterium. Taxonomy (GTDB): domain Bacteria; phylum Myxococcota_A; class UBA9042; order PHBI01; family PHBI01; genus PHBI01. The sequence goes on from SBGO01000665.1 coordinate 13,612, forward strand.
TCGCCGGCGTCGCGGGCCAGTTCAAGGTCACCGAGGTCTACACCTTCCGCTCGAAGGCCGTCATCAAGGTCGATGACAAGGCCATCGGCGGCAACCGGAACGTGACCATCAGCCGGTAGCCCTCGCGCTCGATCGAAGCGAAGCCCCGCTGGTCCCCGTGGCCGGCGGGGCTTCGTCTTTTCGGAATTTTGGACAGGATCGGCGGGCGGCACGAAGCTCGGGCCTCGAATCACATGAGGTCCCCGCATGAGCGCCCCCACCGACACCCTCTCCGCCCTCCGGGCCGACGCCGGTTCCACCACCGTCATCCTGATCGAGCGCGCCCACGAAGGCGGAACCGAGCTGCTCTCCGCCGTGGTCGCCCGCCAGGGGCGGGGCCTCATGGCGACCTACCGCGCCGACGACCTCGATGACGCCGCCCGCGCCGAGCTGATCGCCGCGGCGACCCCGGACGGCGCCACCCTCACGCCCTGCGACCCGACCGCGGCGCGGCTCCTCCTCGCCCGCGGCCTCGCGATGGCGCGCATCGCCCAGCGCCCGGTCCCGGCCTGGATCGTCGAGCCCAACGCGCTCACCGGCGACCTCGACG
>SBGO01000071.1 GCA_006226565.1 Deltaproteobacteria bacterium
GCACCGGCTCGGCGGCGGCTGGCGCCAGGCCGGGGTGCTGGCGGCGGCGGCGCTGTACGCGCTCGAGCATCACGTGGCGCGGCTGGCCGAGGATCACGCGCGGGCGAAGCGCATCGCCGAGGCGCTCGTCGCGGGCGGCGTGGCGCGGCCGACCCACGCGGTCGAGACGAACCTGGTCGTCTTCCGGGTGGACCCAGAGTGGGGCACGGCGCAGAGATTCGTGGACGAGCTGGCGACGCGCGGGGTACTCGTCGCGGCGACCGGCGTCCAGACGGGGCGCCTGGTGACGCATCTTGACGTGGACGACCGGGACGTGGCCGCCGTCTGCGAGGTGGTGAGCGAGCTGTGACAGGTCAGAGCGAGGGTGGCGGGCATCGGACGGGCTTCGTCGGGATCGTGGGGCGGCCGAACGTCGGCAAGTCGACGCTCCTGAACAAGCTGGTCGGTGAGCAGGTGGCGATCGCGACGCCGAAGCCGCAGACGACGCGGGATCGGATCCGCGGCATCCGCACGTGGGACGACTGGCAGGCGGTCTTCGTGGACACGCCGGGCATCCACGAGCCGCGGACGAAGCTCAACCGCTACATGGTCGACCTGGCGGTCGGGACCCTGGCCGAGGTGGATCTGGCGTACCTGCTCGTGGACGCGCCGGCGCTCATCGAGCGGCAGGCGAAGAACGACACCGAGAACGCGCGGATCATCGAGCACGTGGCCGAGGCGAAGACGCCGACCTTCCTGCTTGTCAACAAGGTTGACAAAGTGAAGGACAAGGCGCAGCTGCTCCCGATGATCGAGCGGCTCGCCGCGCTCCACGAGTTCGCCGAGGTGGTGCCGATCAGCGCCCGGCGCGGAGACGGCCTCGAGCCGCTCCTCGAGCTGACCCGTGCGCGGCTCCCCGAGGGGCCGCCGATGTTCGACGCCGACGAGCTGACCGACCGGCCGCTGCGCTTTCTGGCGGCGGAGCTCGTGCGCGAGCAGCTCATCATGCAGCTCGGCCAGGAGCTCCCGTACCACGCCGCGGTCCGCGTCGACGCCTGGGAGGAGCGGCCCAACGGCGTCGTCGCCATCTACGCGACCATCGTGGTGGGCCGCAAGAGCCACAAGCCCATCGTGGTGGGCCGGGCCGGCGCGAAGATCAAGGCCATCGGGCAGACCTCGCGGACCCGCATCGAGCGCTTCCTCGAGCGCTCCATCTACCTCGACCTGCGGGTCAAGGTGGAGGAGGGCTGGATCGACAAGGCCGACGTCCTGCGCGACCTCGGCTACGACGAGTAGCCGACGCGACAGTCGGGAGCGCCTCGGAGAAGGCGAGCGCGTCGGGACCTCACTGTGGCTCCCACTTGATTGACGTCCCTACGGTGTCGCCGGCAGCATTGGGTTCCATGGGAGATTATCCGCCCGATGGACTCACTCGCGAAGAGGCTGCCGACCTCGAGGCGGAAGCTATCGCGGCGGGCGGGAACACGCTGCAGCCCTATTGGCGCTACGGCATGTCTCGCGTCGACTGGCACGCCCTCGCGGAGCAGGTTGGCATCCCGGGGTATGGCGACGAGATCCGCCAGAGTGCCGAGCGTCTCCAGGGCATCATCCCAGACCCCTACAACGCGGCCCGGGTGGCGGCGCAGTGGGCCGTGGCCAACCCGCCCAAGGCTGGCGGAATCCGCGGGCTGCTTGGGATGAAGGAGCGCAGGCCGGGTGGGTACATCAGACAGCCGGGAATCCTCCCGGAGGTCAGCGAGGCCCCCGACCCGACGCTGGCTGCCCACTCCGCGTACTCCCGCGTCCACGACACGCTGCAGAAGGTCGGCGAGGGGAGCTACGAGCTCACCCCGAACGACATCGACCTGCTCGAGGAGTACTACGGGGTCATCAAGAAGCCGTACCCGAAGCTGGCGAAGCGGGTCGAAGGGCACCTCAGCGACGCTAAGAGGAAGCGCGAGGCCGAGGCCAGGAGGCGCGAGTACGAGGAGCTTAAGCTCCGGCGAGAGATCGAGCAGATGGAAGCCGAGCTTGACAGGAGACGTGAGCACCGTGCCAGGGGAGATGCCGCGGACAGTGGGAGGGCTACGGGTAGGGACACTGCCCAGGACCGCATCCCGACAGAAGTGTCGTCAGCCTATCTCCTCCTCGAGATCCCTGTTGGCAGCGATCGGGAAGCGGCTGTCGTAGCGTGTCGGACACTCATCAAGCTCTACCATCCGGACAAGCACGCCGCGAACCGAGCGTTTCAGCAACGAGCGACCGAGATGACGCTTCGGATTCAGCAGGCTCGGGACACTGTCCTCGCCTGGCTCGAGCGCGCTTCGCCTTGAACGCATCCGCGCCCGTTCACGCCTTTCCCGCGACCCTCGCTACTTCACGCATGAGGCGCTCCTTGACCTGCGCCCAACTGAGGCGCGCGAGCATCCGCGGTGACGGCTCGGACTCCGCGTCGTCGAAGTAGGTGAGGCCGTACAGGACGTGCGTCGTGTCATCGACGCCGTAGCGCGCGCTGTATGAGGCGAGCATTTCGGACAACGTGAAACGGTCGAGTAGCACTGCGACATCGACGAGGTCCTTCCTCGATCCCCGCTGTGCAGCGGCCGCGAGCTTCATGCAGGCCAGGTCACGGAGAGATGCGACCTGGCATCCCATCTCCGGCCATGGAACGAGCGCCTCGAGGGTGTCGTAGCGGTACGTGAGGAACGAGACGCGCACAGCGCCGCAGCGGCCGTGGAGCGTCCCCGGGGCAACGGACGAGACGTCGAGCGGGAGACCGGCGTCTCGGATCTCGGACGCCAGCTCGAGTGGGGCATCGAGCGGTGCCGGGCGAAACCAGTCGAGGTCGATCGATTGACGGTGACCGACATGCAGGGCGACGGCGGTCCCACCGCCCAGGTAGTAGCCGGCCGCCATCGCGACGGGGCCGAGCTCGCCGAGCACCCGCTGCTGTGTCTCGGGGAGCACCTCGCGGTAGAAGCTCATCCGTGTGTCCTCGCGGCCCAGGTGCCTTGGCGCGCGCGCTCGACCCAGACGTCCACCGAGCCCGGTTCGAGGCGCAGGACGACCTGCCAGAAGCGGAGCTGTCGTGGGGTCAGTCCGCGACCCTCGTGCGCCGTCAGCCAGCGGGCAAGTCCCTGGTCTCCGAGGCGTTCACGGAGCCACGAGAGCTCGCTCCAGCCGCCTTCGGCGAGCAAGCGCCGAATGACGAAGTCGCTGTGCTCGCTCCAGCTGAGCTCGTCCGGGTCGCAGTCCCAGAAGAGGTGCCTCACGGAGGTAGGGATGGCGTCGCGATTCTCCATCAACTCGATTCTACGTCCCACGCCGGTCGCCGACCAGCGAGGGACCGCGCAGGAAGTTCTCGCCCGGCGACGCGATTCGGGTATAAGGCCGCGCATGTCGAAGCCTATCCTTGCCATCGTGGGGCGGCCGAACGTCGGCAAGTCCACCCTCTTCAACCGCCTCGTCGGCCGGCGCAACGCCATCGTCGAGGACATGCCCGGGGTCACGCGCGACCGCCAGTACGGCGAAGGCGAGATCCTGAGCAAGCAGTTCGTCGCCATCGACACCGGCGGCTTCGAGCCCGAGTCGACCGACCGGCTCCTGACCGCGATGCGCGAGCAGGCGCAGATCGCCATCGACGAGGCCGACGTCATCCTGGTCCTCTTCGACGGGCAGGCGGGGCTGGTGCCGGCGGACCGCGAGATCACGCGGATGATCACGCGCTCGAAGAAGCCCGTGCACTTCGCTGTCAACAAGATTGACGGTGTGCGCCACGACCCGCTGGTCGCCGAGTTCTGGGAGCTCGGCGTCCACATGCTGTGGCCGATCAGCGCCCAGCACGGCGGCGGGGTCTACGATCTCTTCGAGGCGATCGCCGAGGACCTGCCGGACGTCGACGTCGAGGACGAGGACGAGGAGGTGACGAAGGTCGCCGTCGTCGGTAAGCCCAACGCCGGCAAGTCGACGCTCCTCAACAAGCTCCTCGGCGAGGAGCGGGTGCTCGTCAGCGACATCCCCGGGACGACGCGCGACAGCATCGACACGGCCCTCGAGCGGGTGGACGAGGAGGGCCTCACGCGGCGCTACGTCGTCATCGACACGGCGGGCGTGCGGCGGCGCAAGTGGGTCAAGACGGTGGTGGAGAAGATCAGCATCGTCCGGACCTTCAAGAGCATCGACCGGGCCGACGTGTGCCTCCTGATGATCGACGCGCTCGAGGGCGTGACCGACCAGGACCAGAAGATCGCGCGGCTCGTCGCCGACAAGGGGCGCGGCTGCGTCGTGCTGGTCAACAAGTGGGACGCGCTGCCGGAGAAGGACGACCGCAGCTTCGGCACCGTCGTCAAGGACCTCAAGGAGCAGCTCAACTTCATCGGCTGGGCGCCCATCCTGTCCATCTCGGCCCTCACCGGGCAGCGGACCCACAAGATCCTGTCGCTGGTCGACCAGGCGGCGTCGAACCGGCTGCGGCGCATCGGCACCGGCGAGCTGAACCGCTTCCTGTCGCAGGTGCTGCAGCAGCACACGCCGCCGGTGCATCGGAACCGGCGCCTGAAGGTCTACTACGGCACGCAGGTGAGCGCGGCGCCGCCGGTCTTCGTCCTGTGGGTCAACGACTCCGAGGCGCTCTCGCCGAGCTACCAGCGCTTCCTCCTCAACCGGATGCGCGAGCACTGGGACTTCGAGGGGACGCCGGTGAAGCTCGTGGCGCGCGTCCGCAAGGGCAAGAGCGTCGAGGAGCGCCTCGAGGCGAAGGCCGCCAAGGTGCGGCCCGAGATCGTCGACGGCGACGCCCACGACGAGCCCGTGTGGATCGGCGAGGAGGTCGACGAGGACGCCGAGGCCGCGTGGCAGGACGACGCCGCCGAGATCGGCTGGGACGAGTGGGACGACGAGGGCGAGGACTGATCCTCGGCTGGCCCTGAGCCGCGTCGCTAGGCGGGCGCCAGCGCTGGCGCCCGGGCGGCGTCCGCGGCCGCGAAGTGCGAGAGCAGCGCGGCGTTGATGGCGTCGGGCACCTGGCGGAGCAGGCCGTGGCCGGCGCCGGGCAGGCGGAGGATGGTCGAGCCGGGGATGGAGGCGTGGAGGCGCTCGTTCTCGGTCGGCCGAACGAGGACGTCGGCCTCCGGCTTGATGACGAGGGTGGGGAGCCCCGCCAGCTCGCCGAGGCGCCGGCGCGTGTCGTGGGCGAAGACGGCGCGGAGCTGTCCCTTGCGCCCCGCCTCGGGCGGCCGGGTGCCGAAGTCCTCGCGGAGGATCTCGTAGATGCGCGTCATCTCCTCGCGCTTGCGGAAGGCCGGCGGGAAGAGGAGGCGCGCCGTCGCGTCGATGCGGCCGCGGCGGGGGCCGAGCATCGCGCGCAGGAAGTGCCACGCGCCGGCGGCCTTGGGAATGCGGGCCAGCGCGCCGCCGGCCGAGGTCGCAATGAGGGTGAGCGTGCGGACGCGCGCGCGGTGGTCGAGGGCGAGGTGCTGGGCGACCATCCCGCCCATGGAGATGCCGACGACGTGGGCGTCCTGCCAGCCGAGGTGGTCCATCAGCCCGCAGGCGTCCGCCGCCAGGCCCGCCATCGTGTAGGGCGGGGGCGGCGCGTCGCTCTGGCCGACCCCGCGGTTGTCGAACCAGGCCACCCGGTGCCGCTGCGAGAGCGCCGCCGACTGGAAGCGCCACGCCGTCCCGGGGACGGAGAGCCCCATGATGAGGAGCACCGGCGTGCCGCTCCCGGCGACGTCGTAGTGGAGCTGGATGTCGTCGAGGGTCGCCTTGGGCACGGTACGCTCCGTGGCGTCGGGAAAGTGTGAAGTGAGGGGGTCTGACCCCAACTCTTCACACTTTAATCGGGTGGCGTCGGGAAAATGTGAAGTGAGGGGGTCTGACCCCGCGACTTCACATTTCTCAGTCGAGGGTCAGGATGCCGACCTTCTGCAGGATGACGAGCGCCACGAGCGCCGGGGCGACGTAGCGGATGAGGCCGAGCCAGCCCTGGATGACGGCCGCGCTCATGCCCTCGAGCTCGGCCCGGCGGATCCGCTTGGGCATGAACCAGCCCGCGTAGATCGCCACCAGGAGCCCGCCGATGGGGAGGAGCCAGTTCGACGCGAGGTAGTCCATCGTGTCGAAGAAGCTCTTGCCGAAGGTCGGCTCCCAGGAGGCGAGGGCGAAGTCGGGGTCGAAGGAGAAGGCCGACGGGACGCCGAAGAGGAAGATGACCCCGCCGATGATCCACGCGGCCTTGCCGCGGCTCCAGCCGCGCTGGTCGATGAAGTAGCTCGCGACCACCTCGAGCAGCGAGATGGCCGAGGTGAGCGCGGCGACCACGAGCAGCGCGAAGAAGAGGATGGCGAGGAGCATCCCGCCGCTGCCGATCTCGGCGAAGGCGAGCGGCATGCTCTTGAAGACCAGGCCCGGGCCGGCCGCCGGCTCCTGCCCGTAGGAGAAGATGATCGGGAAGAGCATCAGGCAGGCCAGGAGCGCGATGGCCGTGTCGAGGCCGGCGATCAGGATGGACTGCCTGACCAGGTTCTCCTTCTTCGCCTGGTAGGAGCCGTAGGTGATCATCGCGCCCATGCCGAGGGACAGCGTGAAGAAGGCGTGCCCCAGCGCTTCGAGCACGCCGCTGGCCTTCAAGCGCGACGGGTTGGGCTCGAACACGAAGGAGACCGCCGGCCCGAAGCCGGGCTGGAAGGCCGAGTAGGCGACCATCACCACGAGGATCCCGACGAGGAGCGGCATCAGCACCCGGGAGACGCGCTCGATGCCGCTCGACACGCCGCCGGCGACGACGAGCACGGTGATGAGCATGAAGAGCAGCGCCCAGAAGGTGCCGGTCCAGCCGTCGGTCACCACCGTCCCGAACGCCTTGCCCACGGCGTCGGCGATGTGATGGCGGCGGTCGAGGGTCTCCGCCGCGTCGCGGATCTGCTTCGGCTCGGCGGCCGCGTAGAACGCGGCCGCCTCCGCCTTGGCGTCGGCGCGGAGCTTGTCGATGCGCGCCGCGACCGGCCGCACCAGGTCGATCTTGCGCGCGAACTCCGCGTCCTCGAGCAGCGCTGCCTCGGCGGTGGCGACGCCGGCCCCGCCGGGCGCCGCGGCCTCGGTCAGCGCCTTCTGGTAGATCTCCCACGCCTTCCACGCCGAGCGCGGGGCCTCGCCGCGCACCTCCGCGACCTTCTCCACGGTCGCCCGGTTGGCCCGGTCGACCACGAGCGCGGCGCGCATCTCCTCGAGCGGCGTCGTCGCGCGGTACGCCTTGGCCTCGGCGCTCGCGGTCTCGGCGATCGGGTCGGTGAAGTTGGCGACGGACTTCAGCGTGTAGTCCATCGCCCAGCCGGCCACGACGATGTAGTAGCTTAGGATGATGAAGCCCGTGATGATCCCGAGCCAGCCGACGATGCGCCAGCCGCTCGACGGGCCGCTGAGGGCGGTGAAGGCGCCGACGGGCTGCTTGCGCGCCGCGCGGCCGATCATGAGCTCGCCGACCATGATCGGCAGCCCGACCAGGGCGATGCAGACGAGGTAGACGAGGACGAAGAGCCCGCCGCCGTTCTCGCCGGTGATGTACGGGAACTTCCAGATGTTGCCGAGGCCGACCGCGGAGCCGGCGGCCGCCAGGATGAAGCCGAGGCGCGAGCCCCACTGGCCGCGGTCCGGAGAGTAGTTGTCGAGGCTCGGGTCGCTCATCGCGCGCTCCGTCGTCGTCTGCGTCGGTCGAAGGTGGGGCGCGACTCTTGGCGACCGTTGGCCGCCTGTCAACCCCTCACAATCACTGGAAATAGAGCGTGTACATCAGCGCGACGTGCGCCGTGGGGGCGGTGCGGTCGAGATCCGTCAGCACGAGCTGGTAGCGGAACGCCGCGCCGACGCTCCACTCCCGGGCCGGCCGATAGTCGAGGCCGACGCCCACCACCGCGGAGGCGTCGAAGACCGGCGCCGAGGCCTCGCCCGCGAGCACGTCCGGGTGCGCGTCCCGCGCCACCACGCCGACGCCGCCGACGCCCCAGAGCACCCAGGTGACCACGTCGAGGAAGTAGTAGACCTCGGCGTGGGCCATCCCGAGGAAGCCCGGGTCGTGGTCGCCGGAGAGCGCGACGCCGCTGCTCAGCGACCCGCCGATCTGCCAGAAGTCGTCGAGGCCGTAGCGGATCGCGACGACGCCGGTCGGGGCCACGCTGAAGACCTCGGCCTCGTCGACGGTCATCGAGCCGAGCCAGGCCCCGGCGCCCAGGGAGAGCGCGAGCTCGCCCTCCTCGGCGCGGACGTCGCCTCCCAGCGCCAGGGACGAGGTCAGGGCCAGGAGGAGAGCCGCGTGGCGGAGTGAGGTCAGCATGACGCTAGCCAAGCGTCTCGCCGGAGGGCCGTCAAGCGCGCCGCCGCCGGCGCCGCCGGGCGCCCGGAACCATTGACATGCAAGGCCCTGTTGGCTAATCAGAGCGGCCGGTCGCGCGATGGAGCGGTGGCACCATCGCGCGATGCAGGAACACAGCGCCCCGGCGCGTCCCCCGTGGGGGGGCGTCGGGCTCGCCACCCGCGTCGTCGGAGAGACAGGAGGCCCCGTGGCCAAGGCCAAGCGCAAGCGGATGTCGAAGGAGGAGCTGAACGCTCCCGACGAGATCGAGGTCGCCCTCGCGAACTTCTGGGACAAGCTCGTCAAGTTCAAGAAGCCGATCATCGGGGCCGTCGTCGGCCTCGTCGCGATCGCGATCGTGCTCTGGGTCGTCGGCGCCAGCTCCCGCAGCTCCGCGGAGAGCCGCGCCGAGGCGATGCGCACCGCCGTCGCCCCGCTGCGGGGCTCGGTCGGTGAGCCCGACCCCTCGGAGGCGACGATCCCCGGCCCGAAGCCGGAGCGCTTCGCCGACGAGGCCGCCCAGGTCGCCGAGGCCAAGAAGCGGCTCGCGGCCTACGTCGGGGAGTACGGCAGCGACGACTCGATGCAGCTCGTCTCCCTCGCCGACGCGAACCTCCTGCTCGACTCGGGCGACGCCGCCGGCGCCGCGACCGCCATCGAGCAGTGGCTCGCGAAGTACCCGGAGTCCCCGGCCAAGGTCGTCGGCCTCGAGCTGAAGGCGCGCGCGCTCACCGCCAAGGGCGAGCGTGACGCGGCGATCGCCGCCTGGCAGGCCGTCGCGGCCGCGGCCACCGGCGAGCTCAAGGCGGACGCCCTGCGTCGCGCCGGCGATCTCCAGAACCCGGTCCTCACCGAGGGCGGCGACGCCGCCAAGGCGAAGGCGGCCTACGACGAGGCCCTCGCGGCCCTCGGCGACGCGCCGGAGGACGCCGGCCTGCTCGGGCCCCAGGGCCTCCGCGGCGACATCAAGAACCGCCTGGACCTGCTGCCCCAGTGAAGGTGACGGTGGGCCGAACCCCGGCGCGTGGCCTCCGGCTCATGGCGTTGGCCGCCACGGTCGCGCTGGCCCTGGCCGCGTGCGGGGTCTTTCGGCCCATCGGCGAGCTGCCGCCGAACCGGCTCTCGGTCGACTGGGCGCTGCCGCTCTACGACCTCGAGCCGCTCGCGTACCACCCCCTGGAGCTGGGGCAGCCGCTCTTCGTGCAGAGCGACGCCACGCCCCAGACCGGGCTCCTGGTGGTGCCGTCGAAGGACCGCGAGGTGCGCGGCGTGAACGCCGCCACCGGTGAGGTCCTGTGGTCGTTCACCACCAGCGGGGCGAACGTCGCGCAGCCGGTCGCGGCCGGCGAGGAGCTCGTCGTCGCCTCGACCGACGGCCACGTCTACCGCGCCAACCAGCGCAACGGGCGCGTCCTCTGGACGAGCGACTACCCCGGCAAGAGCGTCGTCTCCGCCCCGGTGGTCCACGAAGGCCGCGTCTTCGTGACCAGCATCGACAACCGCCTGACCGCCCTGTCCTACGAGGACGGGAGCCGCCTCTGGGACAAGAAGCGGCCCCACGCCTCGGAGTTCACGATCACCGGCCAGGCCGGCGTGGCGCTCTTCGGCGACAAGGTCATCACCGGCTTCAGCGACGGCCACCTCGTCGCCTTCGCCGCCGAGGACGGGGCCACGATGTGGACCGCGGACCTCTCGGGCGGCAAGACCGAGTTCGTCGACGTCGACTCCACCCCGGTGGTGGTCGACAACGTCGTGGTCGCCTCGAGCTATAAGTCCGGCCTCTACGGCATCGACGCCGCGACCGGCACCGTGACCTGGCTCGTCAAGGGCGAGGGCTACGGCACCCCCGCCGTGATCGAGGGCATGCTCTACGTGCCCCAGGCGTCGGGCCGCATCATCGCCGTCCGCGCCGCCGACGGCGCCGTCCGCTGGGTCGCCAAGTCCTTCGGCGAGCGCGCGCGGACCCCGGCCGTCTCGCACAAGTACGTGCTCGCGCCGATCGGCGAGTCGCTCGCGCTCATCGACCGCGGCTCCGGGCGGACGCTTGCGCGCTACGACGACGCCCGCGGCGTCGACGCCACGCCCGAGCTGGCGTACGGCACGGCGTTCGTGCTGGGCAACAGCGGCACGCTCTACTCCCTGGGCGTCTACTAAACCCGCGGCGGCGTCGCCGCGTGCGTCGCCCCGCCACAACGGAGGCACGTCATGCGGCGTTCGGTTTCCTTCATGGCGATGGGGCTCGCGCTCGCGCTCGGCGCGTGCGGTGGCGACGGCGGCGGCGGCGGCGACACCGCGACGACCCAGGACACCCTGGTCGCGTCCGACACCGCAGAGAGCGACGGCCAGGTCGACACCGACACCGCGGGCGGAGCGGACACCGGCCAGAACGCCAGCTTCGAGTGCGAAAACGACGAGGACTGCACCGCGTCCGGCGCCATCTGCGACTGCCACGGCGCGTGCGTGGTCCCGGCGGGCAACGCCTGCACCGAGGACAAGAACTGCGGCGTCCCGAACTGGTGTGACACCTGCACCGGTCACTGCGCGCCCCAGGGCGAGGTCTGCGAGCCCTGCGCGGAGGCGCGCGGCTGCCAGAACGACGGCGCCTGCATCCCCTACGTGAGCGGCGGGAACCGCTGCGGCCGCGCCTGCGTGAGCGACGTCGGCTGCCCGGTGGGCTACTCCTGCCTCACCGTCAACGGCGTCGACACCAAGCAGTGCGTGGCGCGCTCCTACAACTGCGACGACCTCGGCGTGTGCACCGGCGACGGGGACTGCCCGGCCGGCGAGATCTGCAACACCCAGCTCGGGCAGTGCGCGCCGGGCTGCACCGAGGACATCGCCTGCCCGCAGGACATGGTCTGCACGGCGGCCCGCTGCCAGGCGAAGTGCACCTCGAACGACGACTGCACGGCCCCGGCCGAGTGCGACGACGGCGGCCACTGCAAGATCCCCGGCGCCTGCGAGGTCAAGGCCGACTGCCCCACGCCCGAGACCTACTGCAACAAGGTCACCGGCATGTGCGCCGACGGCTGCCTCGTCGACAACGACTGCGGCGACGCCGCCAGGATCTGCGAGAACAAGAGCTGCGTGCCCAAGGGCTGCGAGCACAACTACCAGTGCCAGTTCGCTCACGAGTGCACCCAGGAGACCGGCGTCTGCGAACCGACGCCCGACCCGCACTGCGCGACCTGCGGCGACAGCGGCGTGTACGCCTGCGAGGGCGACGGCGAGCTCTGCGTCTCCGTCCAGGACGAGAACGAGCAGCCCCTCGGCGACTTCTGCTTCCTGCCGTGCAAGGACGACCCGATCGACAAGTGCCCGATGGGCTACCAGTGCAACGAGGTCGAGGTCGAGGAGGGCAAGATCCAGTTCATCTGCTTCGCCCAGTGCTGGGTCGACGCGGTCGGGAACCCCGGCGGCGGGAACTGATGGCGACGATCCTCGTCACCGGAGCGACCGACGGCATCGGCCTCGAGACGGCGCGTCAGCTGGCGCGCCGGGGGCACCACCTCATCCTGCACGGACGCCGCGTGGAGCGGCTCGAGGCGGCACGCGAGGCGGTGGTCCGTGAGGCCGACGGGACGCCGGTCGAGACGGTCCGAGGGGACCTCGGCGAGCTGGCGTCCGTGCGCGCCCTGGGCGAGGAGGTCGCGGCCCGCTGGTCCCGCCTCGACGTCCTGGTCAACAACGCCGGCGTCTTCCGGAACGAGCGCGAGACCACCGCCGACGGCTTCGAGGCGACCTTCGCGGTCAACCACCTCGCGCCCTTCCTCCTGACGCACCTGCTGCTCGAGCGGCTCGCCGCCTCCGGGGCGGGGCGCGTCGTGAACGTGAGCTCCATCGCCCACACCCGCGGGAAGATCGCCTTCGACGACCTCATGGGCGAGGCGGACTTCAACGGCTACCGGGCCTACGCCCAGTCCAAGCTCGCCAACGTCCTCTTCACCCTCGAGCTCGCCCGGCGCCTCGGCCCGGAGCCGGCCGTGACGGTCAACGCGCTCCACCCGGGCGTCGTCTCGACCAAGCTCCTCATCGACGGCTTCGGGATGCAGGGAAACGACACCGTCGAGGAGGGCGCCGAGACCTCGGTCTTCCTCGCGACGGCCCCGGAGCTCGCCGCGGTGACGGGGCGCTACTTCACGCGCCGCGGCGAGGGGCGCGTCGGCACCGGCGCCCGTGACCCCGAGGTCGCGCGGCGCTTCTACGACGTCAGCGTCGCCCTGACCGGCGCCCCGGCGCTGGCGTAGCGAACGGCGGATACGGAGAGGCCCCGCTCGCGTCGCCGCGGGCGGGGCCTCGTCACGTGGGGTCGCGGGCGGCGCTCAGCTCGCGGCGGCGACGGCCCCGGACTTCTTGCCGGCGGGCTTGCCCTCGTTCTCGACGCGGGTGAGCCGCTTGGAGCCGTCCGTCGCGGTCCGCAGCGTCGCGTCGGCGAGGTAGCCGTGGGCGCGCAGCTCCTCGTTGACGCAGTCGTCGAGCTCGAGCGAGATGCGGCGCAGCAGGCTCTGCCGCTCGTGGAACGGCAGGAACGCCGACTTGAAGCCGTTGAGCACGAGCTGGCGGGCGTCGTAGATGTCGAGGTTGAAGTGCTCGACGGCGCGCACGAGCTCGGTCGTCACCGTGGTGTCGGTGATGAGCCGGTTGTCGGTGTTGATCGTCACCCGGATGCCGAAGTCGTAGTAGAACTTCAGCGGATGCGAGCGGTAGTCGGTGACCGCGCGGGTCTGGACGTTCGAGGTCAGGCAGACCTCGAGCGGGATCCGGTGGTCGTTGACGTAGTTGAGGAGGTCGCCGTCCTCGCGCAGCCGCGTGCCGTGGCCGATGCGGTGAGCGCCGCAGACGTGGATCGCCTGGTGGATGCTCTCCGGGCCGTAGGCCTCCCCCGCGTGGAGGGTGGAGTTCACGTTGTTGTTGCGGACGAGGTAGAAGGCGTCGCGGTGGGCCTTGGCCGGGTAGTCGTACTCGGCGCCGGCGAGGTCGAAGCCGACCACCCCCTTGTTCTTGTAGGCCACGGCGAGCTCGGCCAGCCGCAGGGACTGGTCGGGCGCGATGTGGCGGATGCCGCAGATGATGAGGTTGCAGATGATGCCGTGGTCCTGGCGCGCCGCGTTGAGGCCGTCGAGGACGGTCTCCACGATGCGCGTCAGCGCCATCCCCTTGCGGATGTGGAGGTTGGGCGCGTAGCGCACCTCCATCAGGCGCACGTTCTCGGCGGCGGCGTCGGCGGCCAGCTCGTAGGCCGCGCGGAAGAGCGCCTTGCCCGTCTGGAGGACGCTCAGGGTGACATCGAAAGCCTTCAGGTAGTCATTCAGGTCGTCGCAGATCTCGCCCATGTGGATCGCCTTGGCGAGGCGGTCCGGCTCGTGCGCGGGGAGCTTCACTCCCTGCTCCTCAGCGAGCTCGATGATGGTCTCGAGGCGCAGCGACCCGTCGAGGTGAACGTGCAGATCCGTCTTCGGCAGCTTGCGAAGGAACGCCTCGCTCGGTTTGAGCGCGGGGCGGTCGTCTAGTTCGTCGGGGCGCACATGACCCTCCCTTCGGTCGGTACGTATTCCGGCCAACATAGGACTCCGGCCCCGCGCAAGCAAGCAGCTTACGCGGCAGGTAACATCGATGTGAACGGTGTTCGCGGCCGCGGGTCGCGGCGCCCCCGCCAGGCGGTCCCCACAGGGGCGTCTCATCAGCCCGCGCAGCGGCCGCGCCCGCGGTCGGGCACGGCTCGGAACGCCGACGAAGGGATAGCGGGCGTCCCGCCCGCTACGACAGCTGGAGCTGGGAGATCGACCGTCTCGTGGGCCAGGCGTTCGAGCGGGCGGGACGCCCGCAGTCCCGGGC
>SBGO01000352.1 GCA_006226565.1 Deltaproteobacteria bacterium
GCCTTCCGGCTCATGCCCTTCGACGGGGGGAGGGGCCGCCGAAGCTCCAGCGCGGTCGGGTCGAGGAGCAGCCCGAAGCGCCGCGCGAGCGCGGCCGCGGCAACCCCCGCCGGGTTGAAGCCGCGACGCCGCAGCTGGCGGCGATGGGACGGGACGGGGACGACGACGGCGTCGGGCGGCGGGTCCCAGCCCGAGCGCGCGAGCTCGCCGACGAAGAGGCGGGCGAGGGGCACGCCGAGGGTGTGGTCCGGCGCGTTCTTCCAGCGGGCGATGGCGTCGGCCAGGGCGCCGCCGTACGCGAACGCCGCGCGGGCCCTGAAGAAGGCGGGCGGATCGCGCAGGCACTCGCCGCAGCGGTGCTCGCAGCCGCCGGCGGGCGGGGTCAGATAGACGAGCCCGCAGCCGGGACACGAGACCCCGGCCCCGGGGACGAGGGACCCCGCGCAGGCCGCGCAGAGCGAGACCCCCGTCGCGACGTCGCGATCGCACGCGGCGCAGCGGGCGGGGAGGAGGAGATCGAGCAGGCTACGGAGCGGTCTGAGCATCGGCGTCCCTCGTTCGGCGCGAGCGAGAGAGCAACCGCCGTGCCAGGCCGCCTACTTGTGGTAGGGCTCGCCCCGCAGGATGGTCCCGGCCCGATACAGCTGCTCCCACAGGACCACGCGCGCGAGGTCGTGGGGCAGGGTCAGCGGCCCGAAGGACCAGCGCTCGTCGGCCTCGCGGACGAGCGCGGGATCGAGGCCCTCGGCGCTCCCGAGCGCGAAGACGACGCCCGCGTAGCCGGCGTTCATCCACGCCCCGAGGCGCTCGGCGACGCGCTCGGAGCTCCACTGCTCGCCGTCCACGGCCAACGCCACGAGGCGCTGCCGCGGACGCAGCGCGCCACGGATGCGATCCGCCTCCTCGGAGAGCGCCACCGCCGTCGGCTTCTTCACCGTGGCCTTGAGGAAGTCCTCTTCGACCCGGAAGTGGCGGCCGAGGCGCTTCTTGTACTCGTCTGCGGCCCGGGAGAGCGGGCCGCTGCCGGCGCTCCCGGGGTGGAGCAGACGCAAGATCACGCGCTGCTCAGGCCGCGGCGGGGTCGTCGGTGTCCTTGATCTCGAGCCGCGGGGCGTCCTGCCACAGCCGCTCGAGCTCGTAGAACTCCCGCACCGGCTCGTAGAAGATGTGGACGACCACATCTCCGTAGTCGAGGAGGACCCACTGGTTGTGCTCGATCCCCTCGACGGAGAGCGGCTTCCTGCCCGCCTCGCGCAGCGCGTCCTGGATGTGCTCGCGGATCGCCCTGACGTGACGGTCGGACCGCCCGCTGGCGACGATGAACCAGTCCGTGTACTGCACCAGCTCGAGCACCCGAAGCACGGCGACGTCCAGGCCCTTCGCCTGGATGGCCAACCGCGCGATCTGCTCTGCGAGCGCCTGGGTATCGAGGTCCTTGGCCGCGACCGGGACCGTCACGGCCCCGTCGGCGACGCTGCTCGCTGCCTGCTCGTTCAAACCCTCACCCTTCCTGCCGGTCACTTGCGCACCTGGCCCGAGCCCATCACGACGAACTTCTTCGTGGTCAGCTCTTGGAGCCCCATCGGCCCGTAGGCATGTAGCCGCGACGTGCTGATGCCGATCTCCGCCCCGAGCCCCAGCTCGAAGCCATCGTTGAATCGCGTCGAAGCGTTGACCACCACGCAGCTCGAGCCGACTTCGGCGATGAACCGCTGGCTGGCCTGGTAGTCGTTCGTCACGATGGCGTCGGTATGACCGGATCCATACTTGCGAATATGTTCCACAGCGGTACCGAAGTCGTCCACCAACCGGACCGCGAGAATGAGATCGAGGTACTCGGCCGACCAGTCTTCTTCGGTCGCCGCGACGGCCTCGGGCCACAGTGCGCGCACGCGCGCGTCCCCACGGAGCTCGACGCCGGCCGCCTTGTAGCGGGTGAAGAGCTCCGGGATCAAGCGCGGCGCGACGGCGCGGTGGACGAGGAGCGTCTCCATGGCGTTGCAGACGCCCGGCCGCTGCACCTTCGCGTTGAACGCGATGTCGGCCGCCATCGTCACGTCGGCGCTCTCGTCGACGAAGACGTGGCACACGCCCTTGTAGTGCTGGATCACCGGCACCGTGGCGTTCTGGGTGACGTAGCGGATGAGCCCCTCGCCGCCTCGCGGGATGACGAGATCCACCTCCCCGTCGCGGCGGATGAGCTCGGTCATCACGGCGCGATCGGAGGTCGCGACGGCCTGCACCGCGTCGGCCGGGAGGCCGGCGGCGGCGAGCGCCTCGCGCATCATCTCGACGAGGACGCCGTTCGTGTGGAACGCCTCGCGGCCGCCCTTCAGGATGGGCGCGTTGCCGCTCTTCACGCAGAGCGCGCCGGCGTCGATGGTCACGTTCGGGCGCGACTCGTAGATGATGCAAATGACGCCGAGGGGGATCCGCATCCGGCCGACGAGGAGCCCGTTGGGGCGGCGCGCCATGCCCTCGATGACGCCGACCGGATCGGGGAGCGCGACGACCTGGCGGACGCCCTCCGCCATGGCGGCGATCCGCTCTGGGGTCAGGCGCAGGCGATCGAGCAGCGCTCCGCTGGTCCCGGCCGCCTCGGCCGCCTCCAGATCCAGGGCGTTCGCCGTGAGGATGCGCTCCTGCTCGCGCACGAGCTGGTCAGCCAGGAGGCCGAGGGCGTGGTCCTTGTCGGCGCTGGTGGCGCTCGCCAGGCGGCCCGCGGCGGCGCGCGCGGCGGTCGCGAGCTGCGCGGCGAGGGCCTGGGCGTCGGCGGTCTCGGTGATCATGTCGTGGTCTCCGTGGCGCCGTCGTCCGCGGGGCCGAGCTGACGCTGGTAGCGAGCGCGGAGCCGCATGGCGCGCAGCAGGAAGAAGAGGGACACCAGCGGCACGATCGCCGCGAGCCCCCACACGATGCCCGCGAGGCTGTGCTTCGACGGCGTGTCGTCGTCGAGGAAGACCCACAGGTCCTCGGTCTCGAGCTTGGTGTCGCGCGTGTAGGTGTTGACCGCGCGCTGCATGTCCTCGGGGACGTCGGCGGCGCGGATGAGGCGACCGGAGCCGCCGAAGGCCACCGTGAGGTCCGAGGGGAAGACCTTCTTCTGCTTGATGAGGTCGATGAGGCGCTCGTCGATCTCCTGCATCCCCATGTGGTTCCACGCCGGCCGCGGCAGCTCGCGGTCGGTGCGCACGATGATGTTGTACATGGGGTCGAAGAAGAGCTTGTAGACGGGATCGCCGGGCTTGTCCTCGGGGCCGCGGGTCTGGGTGTAGACGCGGCTGATCACGAGCCCGTCGAGGTGCACGTAGGTGTTCGACGCGACGTCGAGGGTGCGGTTGCCGGTCGCCCAGGCTTCGCGCAGGTCACCGAGCTCCTGGGGCGCCCCGGAGAGCCAGTAGGAGAACGAGTCGCGCGTCTTGTACATGAAGAACGCGGTCACGGCGATCAGGACCAGGGAGACGACCAGGCGCAGGCGTACGCCGTAGCTGAGGAGCCGTAGCTTGGCCTCGCGCGCGCCGGGCTCGGGCGGCGCGAGGCCGGCGCCGTCGCGCTGATCCCACGCGGCGAACAGCGCCTCGAGGTCGGCTTTCCTGCCGTCGTCGGAGCTGTGCTGGGGGCTTTCGTCTTGGGCCATGAACTGCTCTAGTCCTAGTCCTGATCGGGGCGGGGATATAGCACGTGGAAGATCGGCCCGAAAGCAAGCAAGCGACCATCGACGCCGGCGCGGCCGCGGCGGACGTCGCTGAGATCGCTCAGGGTGAGGCCGTGGCGGGGCACGCCGACGGCGGTGGCCACGGGGCGCTCGCCTTCGCGCCGGTGCTGTGGCCGGCGCTCGAGGAGGTCATCGGCCCCGGCGGCCGCCTCGCGACGGCGCTGCCGGGCTACGAGCGGCGCTCCGGGCAGGAGACCATGATGCGCGCGGTGGCGTCGGCGCTCGAGCGGCGCGAGACGCTGATGGTCGAGGCCGGCACCGGCACCGGCAAGTCTCTCGCGTACCTGCTGCCGGCCGCGCTGTCGGGCGAGCACGTGATCCTCTCGACGGGCACGCGGACGCTCCAGGATCAGCTCTGGGAGAAGCAGGTGCCCTTCGCTCGCGACATCCTCGGGATCGAGTTCGAGGCGGCGATCCTGAAGGGCCGGACGAACTACCTCTGCCTGCTCGCCCTCGACGAGGCCCGGCGGGACCCGCGCCTCGCCCTCGACCAGCGCGAGGACCTGGCCCGCATCGCGCGCTGGGCAGCGATGACGGGGACGGGCGATCGCGCCGAGCTCGCCGATCTCGCGGACAGCTCGCCGGCGTGGCGCGCCGTCACGGTCGACGCCGAGCAGTGCGTCGGCCGCCGCTGCGCGCACTTCGACGACTGCTTCGTCATGCGCGCCCGGCGCCTCGCCGAGCGCGCGGACATCGTCATCGTCAACCATCACCTCTTCTTCGCCGACCTGGCGCTGAAGGGGGCGACCGGCTTCGGCCTGCTCCCGGACGCCGACGCCGTGGTCTTCGACGAGGCCCACCACCTCGAGGACATCGCCGCCGCCCACTTCGGCTTCGCGGTGAGCGACGCGCGCGTCGGCCGCTTCGGCGCGGACGTGCGGCGGGCGCTGACGACGGCGGGCAACGGCATCCCGGAGGGAACCGCGAACGCGCTGGCGGCGCTGAGCCGCGACACCGAGCGCCTCTACGCCGCCTATCGGCGCTTCCTGCCGCAGGGCCGGCTCACCCGCGAGACGCTGTCCGACGAGATCCTGACGGCCTACTACGCCCTCGACACGGCGCTGGGCGCGGTGGCGCGCGCGCTCCATGCCTACGACACCGCAGGCGCCGAGGCGATCACGCGGCTCATCCAGCGCGGCGAGAGCCTGCGCGCCGAGCTGGCGGAGCTCGTCCTGTGCCGGCGCGACGATCTCGTGCACTGGGTCGAGCGCGGGCCCCGTGCCGTGTTCCTGCGGGCGGCGCCGATCGAGGTCGGCGCGCTCTTCCGCGACGTCGTTTTCGCGCGCTTCGGCGCGGTCGTCCTGACCTCGGCGACGCTCACCACCCAGGGGACCTTCGACCACTACCGCGCGCGCCTCGGGCTCCCGGACGACGCCCACACCCTCAACGTCGCCTCGCCCTTCGACTACGCGAACCAGGCGCTGATCTACGTGCCCGACGATCTCCCGGCGCCCAACTCCGAGGCGTGGCTCGACGCCGCGGCGGAGCGGATCGCGGAGCTCGTCGGCCTCACGCGTGGGCGCGCGCTGCTGCTCTTCACGTCGTTTCGCGCGATGCGCGGCGTCCACGCGCGGATCGCCGATCGGCTCGAGCACCCGGTGATGATGCAGGGCGAGGGCTCGCGGGAGTCGCTCCTGAAGCGCCTCCGGACCGAGGCGGGGAGCGTGCTCTTCGCGACGGCGACCTTCTGGGAGGGGGTCGACGTGGTCGGCGACGCCCTGAGCCTGGTGGTCATCGATCGGCTGCCGTTCGCGCCTCCGGGCGATCCGATGGTCGACGCCCGCATCGGGGCGCTCACCAGCGCCGGGCGGAACGCCTTCATGGAGTACCAGGTGCCCTCGGCGATCATCTCGCTCAAGCAGGGCTTCGGGCGCCTCATCCGCCATCGGACCGACAGGGGGATCGTGGCGATCCTCGATCCGCGCCTCACCCGATCACGCTACGGCGCGGCGTTCCTGAGGAGCCTGCCGCCGGCGCGCCGCACCGCCAACCTCCGCCTCCTCGCGTCGTGGTGGGACGAGCTGAGCGGCGGCGAGGCCCGGCTCGAGGACGACGCCTGAGGCTCGGCGGACGGCGGCGCGAAGATTCTCGGAACGAACGCCGCCGCTCGGGACAAGGGATCGATCGAGCGCCGGGCCCGGGGTCGGGCGCTCCGCTCAACCCGTCATCCCGAGGTCGCCGCCATGTCCACGTCGCTCTCCTCCTCCTCCCTGCGCCAGACCCTCCGCACATCGGGCCGACCGCTGACCGCGCCGCGGGTCGGCGCGTGGGTCGCGATCGCCGACGGCGCCACCGCGGCCCTCGTGCCGGGTGTCGCCCGCACCGTCGGCGCCGGTCCTGAGGCCGACCTCCAGATCCGCTGCTCGCACGTGTCCGGGATCCACTGCCAGCTGCGGGCCAGGGGCCACGACGTCTGGGTCGAGGACATGGACAGCACCAACGGCGTGTGGCTCGAGGGCGTCCGCGTCCCCAGCGGCAAGGTCGGGCGCGACGCGACGGTGCGAATCGGTCGCCGGGCGGTCCTGCTCGCGCGTCAGGTCGGCTGGCAGGTCCCCGATACGCTCCTCTGGCAGGGCATGATCGGTCGTGATCCCAAGACCTTGAAGCTCTGGGGGCAGCTCGCGGCGGCGGCCGACTCGGACGCCCCCGTCTGGGTGCACGGGGAGACGGGCACCGGCAAGGAGCTCGCCGCCCGCGCCCTCCACACCACGAACCCGCGGCGTTGCAGGGGGCCGTTCGTCGCCCTCAACTGCGCCGCGCTCCCGGCGGAGCTCGCCGAAGCCGAGCTCTTCGGCGTCACCCGGGGCGCCTTCACCGGCGCGAATCGCGACCGGAGCGGGGCCTTCGTCCGCGCGGACGGCGGGACGCTGCTGCTCGACGAGATCGGCGAGCTTCCGGCGACCGTTCAGGCGAAGCTCCTGCGCGTCCTCGAGACCGGGGAGGTGCGGGCCGTCGGGGCGGAGCGGCCGCAGCGCGTCGACGTCCGCGTCGTCGCGTCGACCTGGCGCGACCTCGAGGAGGCCGCGAACGCGGGGCGCTTCCGCGACGACCTCCTCCATCGCCTGTGGGTGCTCAAGATCTCCATCCCGCCGCTCCGGAGCCGACTCGCGGACGTCGCGTCGCTCTTCGATCACCTGCTCGTCGAGGCGGGTGGCCCGCACCTCTTTCCCGACCGCACCACCCTCGCGGTGCTGGAGGGCGCCACCTGGCCGGGGAACGTTCGCCAGCTCCGCAACCACGTGCGTCGGGCCGTCACGGCCGACGACGCGGGTCAGCTCGTGCCCGAGGGCCCCGCGCGGGTCGCGGCGAGGCGCGCGCTGCGTCTGGGCACGTCGCTCGGTCGGCGCGTCCTCGTCGACGCGATCGAGGACGTCGGCGGCAACCGGGCGGCCGCGGCGCGGGCCCTCGGCGTGAGCCGCTCGACCCTCTATCGATGGCTCGAGCGGGGGGATTGAGCGGACTGGACAGTGTCATCGCGCGCGAAAGGGACACCGTCGTGACCCGGGGTCGGGTTGACAGGGGCTAGGTGCCGTTTATTATGGGCAGGCCCTGCGGGGCGAACGCTGGTTTTACGAGCATCTTCAACGGGTTAGCTTGTCCATTCGCGAACACAATCGCTTCCAGCTGGAGGCCTCGAAGCTCGGTCGAAACGTGGTCTTCCAGGTCACGGTCTTCGAGAAGAAGGAGCGAAACAAATCGCGCCTCTACGCCGAGACGCAGTGCTTCGATCCGCTCCAGTACATGATCCAGTTCGTGATCCGGGACGCGCCCGATCTCGACGGGGTCATCGAGGCGTTCTCGAAGCAGCTCGTCCACCGCGGCTTCGCGCCGATGAAGTACCGGGTCAAGAGCGACAACGGGACGTGGGACGCCTGGGTCCCGGTCCCGGAGTTCTAGCCGCCTTCGATCGCTCCACCCGCGGCGGCGCTAGCTCCCCCGGAGCCGACGCACGTCGCCGACTCGGAGCGTCACGCGGACACGGTCGAAGTACTCCGAGAGCGGGATCGTCCACTTGCGGGTCGTGCCGGTCAGATCCTTGAACGTCGCCGTGTCGAGGGTCTCGTGGCCCGCGAAGTGCGCGCGGATCCGGGCCTCGAGCGCGTCGAGCGGCGCCTTGAGGTAGACCAGCTCACGGTTGACGCGCACCGCCTCGCCGTCCTCGACCAGCCCCCAGATCGCGTCGCCGACGGCGTCCGCGGAGAGCCCCACCACCTCGGGCAGATCCTGGACGCGCGGCGGCATCAGGCCGGACGCCGCGAGCGTGTCGCGGACTCGGCCCCGAGCCTCCTGCTGCGCCGTCGAGAGCTTGGGGGTGAAGCCGGCGACGCAGAGGTAGTCGCCCGATCGCCCGAGGCTGCCGTCCGCGACCCCGAGATCGACCGTCGCGGCGAAGAGATCGCCGGGCAGATCGCCGCGGATCTGGGATCGCAGCTCCTCGTCGTGGAGGCCGGGGCGCGACGGCCGCTCGGCGTGAAACGCCTGGAGGATGTTGCGGGCGCGTTCGACGAGCCCGAGCAGCGTCCCGCGCGACCACAGCGTCCCGCCTCGCTCGGCGATCCGGCCCGCGGCGATCAGCGCGTCCACGGCGCGGCGCAGGGTCCCTTCGGTCCACGGGAGCTCGCACGCGAGCCGTGCGCGAGCGCGGCCGGCCTGATCCGCGAGATCGACCCAGCCCTCGACGGCCGCGCCGACGTCGTCGCCAGCGAGCGCCGAGAGGACCTCCCCCGCCCGCGCGCTGGTCCGACGATGGCGGTGCGCGTCGGGGGCGAGGGCTCGGCCGCCGCCGATCGTCTTTCCGTAGCCGGGGAGCACCGAGAAGCCGCGGACGACGTAGGGCTCGCCCGGCAGGATCGCGAGCGGGTGAGCGAGCCGGATCTGAGCGCTGGCGCGATCGCCGGGCGCCACGGCGTCCACCCCGATGAGCGCGATCGTGCCCTCGACCTGGGCGGTCCCGACGTGGACGAGGACCTTCGTCCGGTCGGCGACCGGCTCCTCGAGGCGACGCAGGGCCAGGAAGGTGGCGTCGAACATCGGCGTGGCGAGGAGCGCGCCCGGGGTCGTGACGACGTCGCTCCGGTGGACCTCGTCGGCGTCGATCCCCTGGAGGTTGAGGGCCGCGCGGGCGCCCGGCCCGACGCGGTCGACGGCGGCGCCGTGCATCTGGATCCCGCGCACCCGCGCGACGCGATCGCTCGGCTGGAGCGCCACGCTGTCGCCCACCGCGACCGTGCCGGAGGCGGTCGTGCCGGTCACGATCGTCCCGAAGCCGCGCATCGTGAAGGCGCGATCGATGGACAGCTTGAAGGGCCGGTCGGCGTCCCGACCGAGCGCGCCGGCGGGCCCGAGGGCGGCGAAGAGGGTCGCGAGCGTCGCCTTCACCCGGGCGTCGGCCGCGGGGTCCCCGGCCGCCCAGCGGACGATGGGCGCGCCGTCGAGGAAGGTGCCCTCGACGGCGGTCGCGACGTCGTCCTCGACGAGCTCCAGCCAGTCCTCGTCGACGAGGTCGGTCTTGGAGACGACCACGGCGCCGATCTTCACCCCGAGCAGCTCGCAGATGTCGAGGTGCTCACGGGTCTGCGGCATGACGCCCTCGTCCGCGGCCACGACCAGGAGCACGACGTCGATGCCGGCGGCGCCGGCGATCATCTGGCGCACGAAGCGCTCGTGCCCCGGCACGTCGACGATGGCCACGCGGTCGCCGTCGAGATCGAGGGGCGCGAAGCCGAGCTCGATCGAGATCCCGCGCTCCTTCTCCTCGTGCAGGCGGTCGGTGTCGACGCCCGTCAGGTGGCGCACGAGGGTGGTCTTGCCGTGGTCGACGTGGCCAGCGGTGCCGACGACGGCGCGGACGGTGGGATGGGGCTCGGTCACGGTGCTCCTCGGCGTGGCGGCGGGGCGGTCCCCGACGGCCCCGCCTCATGCCCCGGCCGAGAGGGCGCGGGGCTAGAGGCGGGCGAGCGAGAGGATCAGCTTGTCGGCGGCCCTCCGCAAGCGCGCGATGCTCTGATCGCCGCCATCGTTGATGATGATGGAGAAGGCGAGCAGGCAGCCCGACGCCGCCGGGACGTAGCCGGAGATGCTGGTGATGCCGTCCAGCGTGCCGGTCTTGGCGCGCACCAGGCCGCGGGTCGCCTTGGTGCGGAGCCGCCACTCGAGCGTCCCGCTCTCGCCGGCCACGGCCAGGCTGTCGCGGAACGCGCGGGACTTCGGATCGTCGCCGGCGAAGCTGACGAGGACCTGCGTCATCCCGGCCGGCGTGATCTGCGTCGCCTCGTAGAGCCCCGAGCCGTTGACGATCACGAAGGCCGCCGCCGGGACGCCGCGCGCGACGAGCGCCGCCGCCACCGCCTGCTGGGCGCGCTCCCAGGTGGCGGGCGCGCCGTCCTCGGCCGCGCCGAGGTGCGCGAAGAGGGTCTCGGCCATGGCGTTGTTCGACCAGGTGTTCATGTCGCGGATCGCGTCCACGAGCGACGGGCTGTCGACGCGGGCGAGGATCGGCGTGTCCGCGGAGTCGGCGCGCGGGTCCACGCGCACCGCGCCGCTGAGCACGATCTTTCGCTCGGCCAGGGCGCGAGCCAGGAGCGCCCCGGTGAGCAGCCCCGGATCGGCGACCCGCTTGCGCACGGTGGCGCCCTTCGACTTCAGGCCGAGCTCGCCGCCGACCGTGATCACCGTCCGCCCGTCCTCGCGGTCGCGGGCGGTGATCGTCAGCTTGGCGTCGCTCTTGCCGGCGACCGTCTTCGCGGTCCTCGTCACGACGACCGCGTCGTTGTCCGGCTCGATCCGCACGATGACGGGCGCGCCGATCTTCGGCCCCGGGCGCACCGCGATCTTCACGGCGCCGTAGTTCGAGCCCGCGCAGGAGACCGCGGGGCGGTAGGCGTCGTCGGCGTTCTTCATGTCGTAGGCCGGCGGCAGGAGGGGCCCGGCGAAGCAGCCGCTGGCGACCACGAGGTCGCCGTCGACCGCCGCGACGCCGGCGGCGCGGAGGCTCTCGGCGAGGGCGTCGATGTCGTCGGGGAGCAGCTGCGGATCGCCGTCTCCGACGAGGACGAGGTCCCCGGTCACGTGGCCGTCCGCGCCGAGCGCGCCGTGGACGGTGGTGGACCACACCACGTCGGCGGGCACGAGGTCGAGCGTCGCGGCGGTCGTCAGGAGCTTGGTCCCGCTCGCCGGATAGAGCAGATGGTCGGCGTCGTGCGCGCCCCACACCTTGCCGTCCGCCGTACAGACGACCGAGACCCCGGCGGTCGTGGCCGCGACGGTCTCGCCCTTCGCCCAGCGGTCGATGGTCGCCTGGGCGGGGCCGCCCGAGGGGCGAGCGAACGCGGCCCCGGGGAGCGCGACGAGGACGAGGACGATCGCGACGCCCAGCCAGGCAGCGTGCGGCCCGCGACGGGCGGCACCAGCACAGTCGGGATAGGATGACGGGTGGGACGCAGGGCTCATCGTGCCTCCAGGGTCACGTTTCGAGCGCACGGAGCGCCCGGCGTATTCCGCTCACGGTCGACGGTGCGCGGCTCCAGGTAACCGCGCGGCGCGGGACACCGTAACAGGGACGTGGCTCCCGGGCAGCACGCGCCGGGAGCGGAGGGCAGGAACCGCGATGAACGCCGCCAAGGTCCGCTACTGGGTGAAGGAGATCGTCATCATGGCGGCCGTCTTCGGGGCCGTCATGTTCGTGATGCGGACGATCCGGGTCGAGGGGCAGCGGGGCGGCGGCGGTGACCTCCCGGTCGGCCAGCCGGCGCCCGGGTTCCACCTGACCGACGTGGCGACGGGCGCGCCGGTGGCGCTGTCCGACCTCAAGGGCAAGCCGGTGATCCTCGCGTTCTGGGGGACCTACTGCCCCGCGTGTCGTGAGGAGCTCGGGGCGCTCGAGCAGATCCACCGCGAGGCCGCCGGGCGCTACGCGCTCGTCACGCTGTCGAGCGAGGATCCGCGAAAGGTGCGGGCCTTCACCCAGGCGCGGGGGCTGTCCTTCCAGGCGGTGGTGGACGGCTCGGGGGCGACCTTCGACGCGTACCGCGTCCAGTCGATCCCGAAGACCGTCATCATCGACGCCAACGGCGCGATCGTGCACGACTTCGTGGGCGAGGCCGACGAGGACATCCTGCGCGAGCACATGGCGAAGCTCACGGGCGGCTGAGCCCGAACCCACGCAACCGGTCAGCGCAACCGGGCGGGGCGGCCGGGCCGCCGCGCGCGAGACGCTCGCCCCGCCCTGGGTGGGGCGAGCCCCACGCAGGATGCGTGCCGAAACGCCGGCATTGGGCAGGCGCATGCGATCTCGCGGGGTTGCCGGCGGCCCGGTGTCCCGCTGACACACTTTTCGCGGCGGACGCTGGGGTGTGGCGACCCGAAGCGCGGGGTCGCGGGACCTCACGCGCCGCGGTGAATCAGCGGAGCCGGACCTCTCGCGCGAGCCGCCGCGCCTGGGCGTTGAGCTCGGCCCGCTCCGGATAGAGCAGCGCGAGAGCGGCCCACGCCCGCTCGGCCTCCGCGAGGAGCCCGTAGCTCTCGAACACGCGCGCGCGCAGCACCTGCAGCTCGGGTCGCTCGCCACCGGCGCGCGTCGCCGCCGCCCTCAGGCCCGCGAGCGCCTCGTCGAGAGCCGCCGCGTCGGCCCCGTCGAGGACCGCGAACGCGACCTCGTCGGAGACCACGCGCGCGAGCGCGCTCGCGCCGTGGAGGCTGATGATGGCCCGGTAGCGCCCACCTCGGTCGAGGGGCCCCCAGAGGACCAAGGAGCGCCCCGCGAGCGCCTGCCAACGCTCGACGACCGTGCCCGCACCGGCGCCGTCCGCCCGCAGCAGCGTCACGTCGAAGCGCGCGTCGGGCTCGGACCACCGCCAGCGCAGCACGGGCGACCGGTCGCGCAGGACCGTCGCGGCCGGCGAGACGAAGGCGAGGCCGATGTTCCGCGACTCGCCCTCGTCCGGGGCCGGCGTCGCGATCGGCGGTAGCGGCATCCGCGGCCCCTCCCGGTAGCCGGCGATGTGCGTCGCGACCGGCGCGGACCCGGCGATCGTGATCAGGGCGTCCCCGGTCCAGCGGTAGCTCGCCGGCCCGCTCCCCGTCACGAGCTGCAGGTCGCCGCCCAAGAACGCCACGCGCCCGTACGCGGGGACGACGACGAGCGTGCCGGCCTCGACCGGCTGACCGGCGACGAGCGGCTCGCCGGCGCCGGTCGACGCCGCGTCCGGACCGAAGAGGACCTGCTCGCCGCCCTCGGACCAGAGCGCCGTGAGCCCCACCCCGACGGCGAGCGACGGCAGGGCCGCTGCCGGGGCGACCGACGGCGCCTCCGTCGGCGGCGCGGGGGCCGCGGCGGACAGCCACGCGGAGAGGACGACCGGGAGCCAGCTCGGCACGCGTGCATCGTATCGGTCGCACGCCCGGACGGGAAGCACCGACCGCCCCACCGGGCGTACGCCGATTGCCGCGGGGACCACCCTCGCGATATCGTCGCGAGCGCGGCCGTGGCTTGCGGGAAGGGGGGCACACGGCGCGCTTCGACGTCTCCTGGCGTCGCGCCACCTGGGGTGGAGCTCGCGTATGTCCATCTATCAGCCCGGCGAGGTCGTCGCCGACCGATACCGCATCAGCAAGGCGCTGTCGCAAGGCGGGATGGGCGCGGTGTACCTGGCCGAGCAGATCTCGCTCGGCCGCCAGGTCGCCCTGAAGGTGATCCTCGCCCACCACCAGGACAGCGAGGCGCTGCGCCGCCGCTTCGACCACGAGGCGCGCGCCGTCTGCAAGCTTCACCACCCGAACGTCATCACCTACCACGACTACGGCCACGACGACGCCGGCCGCCCCTTTCTCGTGATGGAGTTCCTCGCCGGCTACCCCGGCACCGACTTCGTCTACGGGCAGACCGTCCCGTCCGTCGCGGCGTGCATCCACGTCCTCGGCCAGCTCGCGTCCGCCCTCGCCGACGCGCACCAGCACGGCATCATCCACCGCGACCTGAAGTGGTCGAACGCGATGATCGTGCCGCAATCACACGATCCCCTCTTCACCAAGCTCATCGACTTCGGAATCCTCAAGGTCGCCGCCGACGGCTCGACCGGCGACCAGCGCCGTGAGCTCACGCGGACCGGCGTCCTCCTCGGGACCCCGCAGTACATGAGCCCCGAGGCCATCGTCGGCCGCCCCATCGACGGCCGCGCCGACCAGTACTCGCTGGCGGTGATGGCCTACGAGCTGCTCACCGGCCGCCGCCCGTTCGAGACCGAGAGCCAGCTCGAGCTGCTGCGCCAGCACGTCCAGGAGCTGCCGCCGCCGATGGACGACATCGGCCCGGCCCGCGAGCGCATCCCGGCGCTCGAAGCGGCCGTCTTCCGCGGGATGGCGAAGCAGCCCCACGACCGCTTCCCCGACATCACCGCCTTTCACGCCGCCCTCGCGCGCGCGGCG
>SBGO01000009.1 GCA_006226565.1 Deltaproteobacteria bacterium
GGACCTGGCCGTCGGCGAGGGTGACCCGCTCGACGGGGGCCGTGCCGGTCAGCCGCGCGAGCCGCTGGGTCGGCAGATCCGCCGGGACCGCGACGTCCACGGTGGCGCCCGCGACGGGGCCCGCCGAGAGGTTGTCGACCTCGACCCGGAAGCGCAGGAGCGTGGGCTCCGCCGCCCGGGCCGCGGACGGGGCGAGGGGCCCCGCGGACAGCGCCAGCGAGGCCAGGAGGAGGGCGAGGGGGAGGGTGCGCGCCATCGTCAACCCCCGAACCCGAGGCCGCCGTCCGGCCCGCTGAAGTCGTCGTTCCACTCGATGTCGCCCGACGAGGTGCCGCACACGCTCTTGCACTTCTTGAAGAGCTGCCCCTTGAGCTTCACGAAGAGGCCGACGCCGACGGTCGGCCCGTTGATGCAGACCTCGAGGCAGCACTTGCTCTCGAGGGCCTGCTCGCCGCACTTGTTGCAGACGCTGCACTTGTCGGTGACGCTGATGGACGCGGCCTTCCCTTCGACGTCGAGCCCGGCGAACTTGCCCTCGAAGCCGAGCCCGACGTCGCCGGTGATCGAGGTCTCGACGCAGGTCTGGCCGCCCTTGATGACCTCGGCGCTGCCGTCCTCGTTCTTCTTGCAGCAGTCGGAGTTGCTGACCTTGTCGCAGATCTCGCCGCTGCCGGTGAGCCCCGCGCCGCCGCCGACGCCGACGCAGACGCTGACCTCGCCCGGCTTGATCTCGCCCGACTCCGACAGGCCGAAGCGGTCGACGGCCAGGACCGGCGCGTTGCGCGCGAAGGCGTAGAGGTTGGGCCCGCCGCCGCCGAGCTCCCACAGCGGGTCGCGGCGGACGTAGCGGCCGAGGTCGGGGGCGTAGTAGCGGAAGCCGTTGTAGTGCAGGCCCGTCTCGGCGTCGTGGTACTGGGAGCTCCCGCGGAAGTTCAGCTCGACGGGGCCCTCGCTGAAGGACTCGCCGAAGGCCTTGTACTGCGCGCGCATGGCGACCTCGCCCGCGCCCGTCAGGAGCGCCACCGGGGCGCCGAGGTGGTCGGCCACGATGAGGTAGGTCACGCCGCCGCTCCGCACCCAGACCGGCGCCGAGCCGAGCTCGGTGTCCGGGCGCCAGCCGTAGGCGCGGAGCTCCGTCCCGGTCGCGTCGTACTCGGCCAGGAGGCCCTCTTCGCTCCAGAGGAAGTAGGTCGTCACGCCGCCGACGGTCTTGCGGACGCGCCGCCCGCCGCCGTCGTAGCCGTAGCTCGCGACCTCGGCCCCGGCGCCGTCGGTGACCCGGACGAGGCGGTCGAGGGCGTCGTACTCGAAGCCCTGGGTGCCGCCCGCGTCGGTGCGGCTCGCGAGGCTGCCGTGGGCGTCCCAGGTGAAGGTCGCGACGTCGCCGATGGTCGTGAGGCGCCCGGAGTCGTCGTTCGTCCAGGTGGCGTCGCCGAAGTCGCTGCCGCCGCGGGTGCGGTAGCCGGCCGCGTCGTAGGCGAAGGTCTCGGCCGGGAGCGTCGGGTAGCCGGCGCCGACGAGCTGGTCGGCCTTGTCGTAGGTGTAGCTGTAGCTGCCGCTCAGGGTCGCGATGCCGGTGATGAGGCGCCCGTCGAGGCTGTACTGGCGGGAGACGAGCGCGGCCCCGTCCGCGTCGCTCGCCACCACGCTGACCGGCGCGCCGTAGGCGGTGTGGACGGTGGTGATGTGCACGCCGTCCGCCGTGACGAGGCGGTCGGTGTAGGCCGCGGGGCGCTCGACGGCGACGGCGCCGATCCCGGGCACGTCCAGCCCCGACAGCGTCCCGTCCGCGCGGCGGGTGAAGGCGATCGCCTCGCCCGAGGGCAGGTCGAGCCGGCTCACCCGCTGCCGCGCGTCGCGGTGGCGGGTGTAGCGCTTCGTGAACGGCCCGAAGTCGACGGTCACCGTCTCGGTGCGCGCGAAGTCGTCGCGGGCGAAGGCCACGCTCGCCTCGGCGTTGGTCACGGTCAGGAGGCGCCCGGCGGCGTCGTAGGTGCTGCTGACGCTGGCGTCGGCCGCCGTCGGCGAGGTCGCGGTGATGGCCGTGATGGCGCCGAAGGCGTCGCGGGCGTAGGTGATCTGGGCGCCGTCGCTCCACGTCTGGGTCAGCGGCTCGCCGCGGCGGTCCCAGGTGGTGGTCAGGGTCGCGCCGTCGGGGACCGTGCGCGAGGTGACCTGGGCCCGCGGGTCGAGGCCCATGGTGAGCGCGTCGACCCCGCGGCCGTCGGTGACGCCGCGGAGGCCGCCCCAGGGCGAGTAGTCCCAGGTCTCGGTCGCGCCGAGGCCGTTGGTGCGCGACACGATGTCGCCGCGCGCCGAGAAGGTGCGCATGCCGGTCGCGCCGTCGTGGCGCTCCCAGGTGACCCAGTTCAGGCCCTCGAAGGTGCGCAGCACCGCCCACTCGGTGCCGTCGTCGAGGCGCCACCGGGTCTGGGTCGCGTTGCCGCGCGCGTCGCGGGTGATGAGCTCGCGGACGCCGGGCCGCCGGATCTCGACCGGCAGGGCCTTGGCGCCGTCGTAGAAGGTGAGCGTCTCGGCGTCGTGCTCGACGACGCGCCTGTCGCGCCCGTAGGCGTCGCGCTCGTGGACGCGGACGACCTCGCCGTCGACGCGCACGGTCTCGCGCTCGCCGCCGCCGGTCAGCGCCTCGTAGCCGATCGTCTTCACCACGCCGTCGGCGTAGGTCACGCTGGCGAGCCGCCCCTGGGCGTCGAAGGTGCGGGTCGAGGTGCGCCCCCACGGATCGACGAGCTTCACCAGCCGGTCGCGGTCGTCGAAGCCGAGGACCCAGCTGCGGCCGAGCTCGTCGACGGTGGTGTCGGTGTGGCCGCGGACCGTGCCGGCGCCGTCCGTGGTCGGCGCGTAGACGTGCGACTCGAGGAGGATCGGGTCCTCGCCCGCGGGCGTCAGGGTCCGCGTCAGGAGGCGCCCCTGGGGATCGTAGGTCTTCGCCCAGAGCGTCCCGTCGCTCCACAGCACGCTCGTCGGGCGGCGCGCGCCGTCGAAGGTCTGGGTGGCGCGGAGGCCCGGCGACGGCGCCCCCGACAGGGTCGGGTAGGAGACGTCGACGAGGTTCCCGCGGGTGTCGTAGCCGTAGGTCCAGATCGCGTCGCCCTCGGGGCTGGCGCCGACCTGGCGGCGCTCGGTCAAGCGCCCGAGGTCGTCGTAGCCGTAGGTCGTCTCGGCGGCGTCGGGCCGCCCGGCGCCGACGACCTCGCGGGTCACCAGGCCGTCCGCGTCGTACTCCCAGGTGCGCGCGACGCCGCGCCGGTCGACGAAGCGCGTGACGCGCCCCGCGCCGTCGCGGGTCCAGCGCTGGCCGAGCGCGCCGTCGGCGTCGATCGCCCCGGTCACCTCGCCGTCGTCGTTGGTCGCGAGCACCGCGCCCGGCGCCACCTCGACCACCGGCTCGCCGTCCATCAGCTCCTTCACCAGGGCGCCGTGCTCGTCGTACCAGCGCTCGCGGATGCGGCCGTCGGTGAACAGCGTCGCGGCGTAGTTCTGGCGCGTGGCGCCGTCGTAGCCGTAGTCGAAGTAGGTGCCGGCGCCGTCGCCGTCGAGGACGCTCGCCACCTGGCCCTTGGCGCCGTAGGTGATGGTGAGGACGCGCCCGGTCGGGAGCGCCTTCTGGACGAGCTTGTCGCCGGCGTAGGCGTAGCCGAGCTCGTCGCCGCCCGGCCCGACCACGCTGACGAGGTGGCCGCCGTCCCAGCCGTAGCCGACCGCGCGCCCGTCGGCCGCGGTGATGGAGGCCAGCACGCCGTTGTCCCAGGCGATCGCGAGGGCCTCGTCGCCGAAGTGGTCCTGCACCGAGGCGATCCGCCCTTCGGCGTCGCGCGTGAAGGCGACCGCGCGCCGGGCGGCGTCGCGGAGCCCGGCCAGCGCGCCGTCGGCGTCGAAGACGAGCGCGCTGCCGTCGCGGTCGTAGCGCTCGTAGCCGCCGTCGACCACGACGATGCGGCGGTCGTGGGCCGCGTCGCGGAAGAGGGTGCCGGCGTCGTCGGCCGCCTCGTAGGCGACGCCGTCGTAGAAGATGACGTCGGCGGCGAACATCAGGCCGGCGTCGTCGAGCCAGTCGAAGCGCCACGCGCCGCGGTCCCAGGTGCGCGTGACGGCGAGGTCGTGGCCGAGCACGCCGACCTCGAGGTCGACGACCTGGTCGGCGTAGACGCCGGTGATGACCTGGACGGCGCTGCCGGTCTCCTCCTCCTGGTTGGCCTGGCAGCACTCCTGCTCGGCCTTGCTCATCCCGGGCTCGCTGCACGGGTCGCAGGCGGGGCTCCCGGCGACCGTGCCGGCGGCGATGGGCGTCCCGCCGCCGCCCCCCTGGCCCGTGAAGCTCCAGCTGCCGCCGCAGCCCTCGCCGCTGCCCGACCAGCCCTTGCTGGTGCAGCCGCCCGACTTGATGCCGGCGAGGCAGGTGAAGCTGAAGCAGTGCTTGCCGGTGTAGGCGCGGCAGCCGCTGCCGCCGCCGCCCGCGTCGGCCGCCGCGGCGAGCCGGGTGATGCGGTAGGGCAGCGTGATCTGGCGGTGCGCGTCGAGCGCGGTCGGCGGGTCGGTCAGCAGCTCGAAGCGGTACTCGTCGCCGCCGTCGGGGAGCGCGACCGAGAGGTCGTCGGCCCGGATGAGGCCGTAGTTCGTCAGCGTGTACTCGCCGTAGAAGACCTCGCCCTCGGCCAGGTCGGGCATGGGCGTGTTGACCGGCTCGGCGACCACCACCGGCGCCGGGACGTCGGTCTGGAAGGTCGCCTGGAGGACGATCTCGTAGCGGTCCTCGAGGCTGATCTCGGTGACGTCCCACTCGAAGGTGACCAGATCGGCGCCGAGGAAGACCTCGCGCGAGCCGGTGACCCCGGGCCGGACGTTGAGCGTCCCCTCGGTGCCGTTGTGCCCCGGCGCGGTGGCGCGGAAGCGGTAGACGCCGGTCGGGAGGTCGGTGAAGAGCGCCTCGCCGGCGGCGTCGGTGGTCAGGCTCACCTGGTGGGCGAGCCCGAAGGTCTTGGTCAGCGTGATCTTGGTGCCCGCGAGCCCGGTGACGAGCTCGCCGGTGTCCGCGTCGGTCGTGCCGGTGTAGATGTCGACCGCGTGGAAGAGGACGGCGCCGACGCCGGAGTCGTCGACGTAGACGCTGACCGGGACGTCGCCGACCACCTCGCCGCCGCTGCGCACGCGGAGCTTGAAGGCGTAGGGCGTGAGCTGGGTGATGGCGACCTGCTCGTCGGGGCTGAAGGCCAGGGTGACGCGCGCCTCGCCGCCGACGGCGAGGTCGCCGGGCTCGGCCGCGCTGGCGAGGAAGGCCCACCCGGGGGCCGGGTCGTTCTGGGCCGTCAGCAGGCTCAGGCTCGGCGCCGCGAGCTTGATGAGGCCCTCGTTTCGGAGGGTGATCTCCTCGAAGACCGAGTCGCCGCGCGCGACGCCGGTCACCAGCGCCTCGGGGCTCGTGGTCAGGACCGGCTCGGCGTTCGTCACGGTCCAGGCCAGCGGGATCTCGGCCCAGGTGCGCTCGTCGCTGACCAGGGCGAGGCGCGTGGTGCCCTCCGTCGGCGCGTCGTTGTCGCCGGCGAGGGTGAGGCGCAGCTCGGCCGTGGCCGGGCCGGCGAGGTCCAGCGGGGCGTCGGGGGTGAGGGTCAGCCCGGTCGGGAGCGCCTCGGTCGCCTCGATCCGCAGGTTCGTCGCGTGGGCGCCCGCGAGCGCCTCGACCCGGACCGTCAGGGCCTTCGGGTAGTTCGCGGCCAGGACCTCGTCGAAGCTCGCCGGCGAGGTGATGAGCCGCTCGATGGTGAAGCTCGCCTGGCTGGCGCGCTCGGCGAGGCCCGGGTAGCTCGCCCAGACGTCGTAGACGCCGCCCTCGCCGTCGAGCGGCGTGAAGTCGTAGCTGAAGGCGCCCGCGGCGTCGGTCACGACGTTGAGGGAGCGCTGGAAGCCGGCCACCGCCAGGTGGATCTCGACCAGCGCGTGGGCGGCCGGGCCGGCGTCGTCGGCCAGGGTCGCGTGGCCGGTGAGGACGACCGGCGTCTCGCCGGTCGAGACGGCCGGGAGCGCCGAGTCCACCGTCGCCGTGTAGGGCGGCGCGACGAGCGACACCGTGGTGACCCCGGCGTGGCCGGGGAGCGTGACGTGATCCGGCTTGCCGAGGGCGTGGTGGACCGCGTCGACCACGACCCGCACGCGCACCCGGTCGCCGGCGCCGGCGGGGATGGCCAGGCTCACCGGGGCCGAGGTGTAGGTGGCGCCGGGCGCGACGCGCGCGACGACGGTGCCGTCGCCGAGGCCGATCACCCCCGCGCCGGTCCCGTGGTCCAGGGCGGCGGTGGTGAGGAGGTTGCCGTCGAGGTCCTCGAGCTCGAAGCGGATCTCGTCCGAGGGCAGCTGGCCCGAGGAGCGCGCCGTCACGAGCTCGATCGTCGTGTCGAAGGGGTTGTAGACCCGGAGCCGCGCCTGCCCCTGGGCGCCGCGGACGAAGCTCTCGGCGAGCACCTCGAAGGTGTAGCTCGCCGGCGTCGTGGTGAGCGTGACGGGGCGGCGGATCTCCACGCTCGCGCCGGGCTCGGGCGCGAAGGTGAGGGTCGCCGAGCCCGGCTCGGTGGCCGCGCTGTCGGCCGGGAGGGCCACGACGACCGGCACGGCGGTCGGCTCGCCCGCGACCAGCGCGACATCGCGCGCGGTGAAGGTGCGGCCCGCCAGGGTCAGGCTCAGCGTCGCGCCGTAGCCCGCCGGCACGTCGCCGTCGGAGGTCACGGTCAGGCGCGTGGTGTCGAGG
Source organism: Deltaproteobacteria bacterium (assembly GCA_006226565.1). GTDB lineage: Bacteria > Myxococcota_A > UBA9042 > PHBI01 > PHBI01 > PHBI01. Next base: position 6,761 of record SBGO01000009.1, read on the forward strand.
ATCCCGCGCGACGCCGCCTCGCCCGCCGGCACCGCGACGGTCACGGCGGGGCGGGTCAGCGTCCGCTCGAGGCTCTCGAAGCTGGCGTCGTCGATGGCGGTGACGCCGTAGGTGCGCCCGGCGACGCTCGGCTCGGGGTCGAGGAGCGCGCGCTCGACGAGCGGGCTCCCGGGGGCGTCGAGGCCGTCGAGGGTCACGGCGAAGGCGACCACCGACGGGCTCTGGTGGGTCCAGGTCAGCCGCGTGCCGGTCTCGCCGTCGTCGACGGCGCTGATCGTGCGCACCGGCAGGAGCCCGGCGTTGAGGTAGCGCGAGGGTGACGGCGGCGACAGGTTGCCGGCGGCGTCCTCGGCCACGACGACGTAGGTGTGCTCGGTGTCCGAGGGGGTCGGATCGGTGACGTCGGTGGCGCTGAGGCCGTCGACGAGGGCGGCCAGCCCGCTGATGTCGACGAGCGGGTCGGTGGCGCTCCGGTAGATGCGCCAGGTGACCGGCTCCTGGCCCGCCGGGGCGGCCCAGACCAGGCGGATGCCGGCCGGGGTCAGGGACAGCGCCAGGTCGTCGGCGCCCGCCGGGGGCGTGCGGTCGCTCGTCACCGTCACCGGCGGTGACGGCGCGCTGACGGTCTCGAGCGTGTCGAGGGCGCGCACGCTCGCGACGGCGTAGCGCCACGGGCCGTCCTCGCCCGGGTCCTCCTCGAAGCTCGCCTGGCTGACGCGGGCGACGGCGGTGAGCGGGCTCCCGGCGGGGTCGCCGCGGAGCACCTCGTACTCGGCGGCGCCGGGGACCTCGGCCCAGTCGAGGCGCAAGCGCCCCCCGGGGAGCGACGTGCCCTTCAGCCCCAGCGGGGCCGGGAGCGCCGGCAGCGCGCCCTGGAAGACCTCCGCCGAGGACGGGCCGACGATGTGGGTGCTCTCGTTGCCGAGATCGTCCACGCCGAGGTAGCCGAAGAGCAGCGCCTCGGGGGTGGCGCCGGCGTCCTGGGGCAGGATGAAGCCGCCGACCCAGACGGTGCCGTCGGTCACCTGATCCGACGGCGCCAGCGGCAGCGCGGTCGCGTCGGGGTGGCTGCTCGCCAGGCGCCAGCTCAGCTCCGGGGCGACCCCGGCGGGGAGCGCCTCGGTCAGGGTGACGGTCACGCTCACCGTCCGCGGCGCGTCGGCGTCGTTCTGGATGGGCGAGGCCGGGATCAGGGTCAGCGCCGCCACGTCGGGGGCGTCGGTGTCGATGACGACGCTCGCGCCGGCCTCGACGAGGGAGCCGCGGTTGAGGACGAGGTCGCGCGCGGACAGGACGACGAGCGCGGTCCCGCTGGGCGTCCCCGAGGTGACGCTGACGGTGCCGCTGTAGACGGTGTCGGAGCTGCGGACGAGGTCGATCGCCAGCGGGAGCCCGCCCTCGGGCACCAGGCTCAGGAAGGGCGCGGTCCCGAGCGGCTCGCTGAAGGTCACCTCGACCGCGACGTCGCCGACGCCGAAGCGCGGGTCGAGGTAGGCCCCGAGCGGCGTCCAGCGGATCTCGGTGGCCTTCGGCGGCGTCGCGTCGGAGGTCGCGACCGCGGCCGGGGACGGCGGGCTCTCGCCGCCGGCCCCGCTCACCACCGTGACCCGGTAGGTCCAGGCGGCGTCGGCGGGCGGCAGGTCGTCCCAGCTCAGGTCCGAGCCCTTCGCGACGGTCTTCACCAGCGTCGCCTGCGACACGTCGTCGAAGGCCGCCGGCGCGCGGTAGAGGCGGTACTCGGCGAGCCCCGACACCGGGGCCGTGCCGTCGTCGTACCAGCGCAGCTTCACCACGCCGCCCTCGCGCGCCTCCGCCGTCAGCGCGCGCGGCGCCGTCGGGACCACGTCGTCGAGGAGGACGTGGACCGGCGCCGAGGGCTGCCCCTCGCCGCCGATGCCGGTCGCGGTCGCGGTCAGGGTGTTGTCGCCCGAGGTCAGGACGACGATGCCGGAGAAGCCGCCGGCGCCGTCCGCCGGGACGCTGAGGGCCGAGGCCCCGTCGCGGTACACGGTGACGCGCGACCCGGGGCGCGCGGTGCCGGAGACGAGGAGCTTGTCGCTGCTGACCGCGGCGCCGTCCGCCGGCGACGTGATGACGGGCGGCTTCGGCGGGGCGTGCTGGACCACGACCGTCTGGTCGAGGGCGCTCGGGTTGCCGAGGATGTCGGTGGCGTCGATGTGGAGGAGGTGCTCGCCCTCGGTGAGGCCGTCGACCTGTACGGCGACGCCGTAGCCGTCGCCGCCGTACTGGTCGGTCCCGAGGACGTTGCCGTCGAGGAGGAAGCGGACGAAGGCCACGCCCACCGGGTCGCTGGCGGTCACGCTGAGGACGCCGTCGTCGTCGAGGGTGCCGCCCTCGGCGAGGGGCTGGCCGGCGTAGCGCACGTCGCTCAGGGCCGGGCCGATGACGTCCTCGACTGGGGTGCCGGTCACGCTGACGACGGCGGGATCGGTGCCGTTGCTCTTGTTGACCGTGGCGACGGCGATCCACGCGGGCACGCCGTTGGCCAGGCCGGTCACGGTGACCTCGGTCGCCGAGGCGGCCAGCGTCTTCACCGGGGTCAGCCCGGCGACGGAGTCGAAGGCCGCGGGCTGCACGTAGACCGCGAGCTGCTTCACGTTGGCGAGGGGCTCGGGCGTGGTGAAGGTCAGGCGGAGCCGCTCGTGGAGCGCCTCGGCGACGGTGACGTCGGCCGGGTTCGGGAGCCAGGTGTAGCCGGTGGTCTGGACGCCGGCGCTCTCGTTGCCGGTGGCGTCGACGCTGACGAGGCGGAAGGCGATCTTCGCCGCCGGGACCAGCCCCTCGACGAGGGCCGAGGTCGCGGCCGGGTCGAGGGTCGCGACGACCTCGCCGTCGGCGGTGAGGACCAGCTCCGCGAGGTCGCCCTCGGGGTCGAAGGGCGCGGTCCAGGCGAGCGCGACCCAGTCGAGACCGACCGCGGTCGTGCGCAGGTAGGTCGCGTTGGCCGGCGCCCGATCGTCGTAGGGCGTGCCTGGGAAGGACGTGACCGCGGGGTCCTCGTCGCCGCTCTGGTTCACGGTGGTGACGGCGATGTAGTACGTCGTGCCGTTGTCGAGGCCGCCGACGGTGGCGGTGGTGGCGCTCGGCGCGAGCTCGACGACGGGGAAGCGCCCCTCGATGGAGCCGAAGGGGGCCGCGAGGACGTAGACGCGGAAGGCGGCGACGTTCTCGAGGGGCGTCGGCCGCGTGAAGCGCACCGCGAGGCTCCGGTCGTGCGGGGTGACGACCACGTCGCTCGGGTGGGACATGCGGGTGTAGGCGGTGAGCTCCGTGGGCGCCGAGCGGTTGCCGAGGCTGTCCACCGCGGCCACGCCGATGACGACCGCCGTGGCGGGGAGGAGCCCGTCGAGGACGGCGCTGGTCTCGGCGGCGCCGACGCTGACGGGGGCGCCGCCGTCGACCGTCACCTCGTAGCCGGCGAGGTCGCCGGAGGAGTTCGCGGAGGCCGTCCAGGCCACGGTCAGGGACGTCCGCGTGATGTCGGTCACGACCAGGTCGGTCGGCGGCTCGGGGGCGCTGTCGTCGCCGGGCGTCGCCGACACGCTGCTGACCGCGGTGTGGGCGAAGCCGGACTTGTTGACGCTGACGACGGCGACGTGCACGGGGACGCCGTTGTCGAGCCCGGTCACGGTGGCGCGGGTGCCGCCGGGGTTGACGGCGGCGGCCTCGAGGCCCGCGACGTCGCTGATCGGCCCGGCGGTCGAGGCGTAAACCGCGTAGTAGGCCAGGGGCGCCGTGTTGGCCACGGCGGCCCAGGTCACCTCGACCGAGCGGTCGTGCCCGACGGCGGCGACCCCGATCGGGTTCGGCATCAGCGTCCAGGCGTCCACGGCGGCGCCGAGCCCCTCGTGGTTGTTGGAGTCGAAGGACGCCACCTTCAGGGCGACCTTGGTGGACGGGGCGAGGTTGCTCACGGTGTAGGTGGTCGTGCCCGGGTCCAGCGAGGCGACCATCGCGCCGTCGCGGTAGACGCGGTAGCCCGCGAGCAGGCCCGCGGAGTTGGCCGACGCCGTCCAGGTGATCGTCACCGCGGTGGCCGTGGCGGCGCTGACGGTGAGGTCGGTCGGGTCCTCGGGGGGCGGCGGGTCGGCGTAGACCGTCACCGGGGTCGAGGTCAGGCCCTCGTTGCCGGCGTCGTCGACCGCGCTGACGGCGTAGGTCCAGGCGCCGGCGGCGGGGGGCAGGTCGGTCGTCGCCGGCGCCGTCAGGGCGTCCGCGAGGAGCGTGGCGCCGGCGAGGTCCTCGCCCTGCGCGCGGTAGAGGCGGAAGGTGAGCGGGTCGGGGTCGACGGGGGGCGTCCAGCTCAGGTCGAACCACCCGGCCGGGTGCTTCACCGGGGTGAGCGCGGTCGGCGCGTCGGGCGGCACGGCGTTGACGACCACCTCGGCGCCGCTGGCGAGGGTCTCGCCCGGGTTCCCGAAGGCGTCCTCGGCGTAGAGGGCGAAGGTCGCGACGCCGTCGCCGGTGGTCTCGTCGATGGGCAGGCTCCCGGCCCAGTCGGCGCCGGCGCCGGTCAGCGGGACGGCGATGGCCGCGCCGCCGGCGGGGGTCAGCCAAAGGCTCGGCGCCACGCCGGCCGGCTCGTCGAGGGTCAGGGTCACGGCGACGTCGCCGGTCGTGAGCGGGGACGCGGGGTCGGTGGTGACGGCGCCGACCGGGCCGCGGGTGTCGAGGGCGAGGGCGGGCGCGGTCAGCGTCGTGCCGACGTTGCCGGCGTTGTCGACGGCGCGGAAGCCGAAGGTCACGTCCCCCGAGGGCCAGCTCGCGAGGACCTCGAAGGCGCCGACGAAGACGCCGGCGCTCTGGGCGGTCAGCGCGACCGGGATCTCGCCGCCGTCCTCGGGCAGGGCGACGGTGAGGGTCGGCGTGGCGGCGACCGACTCGGTCGTCGTGAGGGTGACGGCCACGCTGCCGGGGCCGACGACGGGGGCGGCCGGGTCGAGGGCGAGCTGCCCGCGCGGGGGCGTGTTGTCCGGGGCCGCGATGGCCTCGGCCGAGGGCGGGCTGAGGTTGCCGGCGGCGTCCACGGCGACGACGGCGTAGTGCCAGCTGCCGTTCGGGGGCAGGTCGCCGAAGGTGGTCGCCGTGACGTCGGTCGCGATGGGCGTGAGCCCGGTGACGTCGTTCAGGGTCGTGCCGGAGCGGTAGACGCGGTAGGTGAGGCCGGTCTCGCCGGCGGGGGCCAGCCACCAGAGCACGACCGCGCCGCCGGCGAGGGCGTTGGCGACGAGGCCCTCGGGGGCGGCCGGCGGGCCGTTGTCGACCGTGACCTCGACCGCAGCGGACGGGGCGCTCTCGGCCTGGTCGCCCGCGACGCGCTTGGCCACGGCGGTCAGCGCGTTGAGCCCCTCGCTCAGCGGGACGTCGGCGGCGAAGAAGAGGGCGCGGCCGGCCCCGCCGACGGTGCCGTCGGAGGTGTCGGCGCGCCAGCCGTCGAGGGTCGGGCTGGGATCGGTCGCCTGGTCGCGGCGGAGCACGGTCCGCCAGCGGAGGCCGGCGTCGGGTGCGCCTTCGAGCCCGAGTGCGGCGGCGGCGACCGGGTCGCGCCAGCGGACGCCCGTGACGCGCGGCGGCGAGAGCGACGCCACGCCGGAGGCGGCGGTGACGCCGATCTGGAAGCCGGGGTCGACGTGGAGGACGGAGGTGTAGACGAGGACGTAGTCGGGGTCGCCGGGCCAGCGCACGTAGCTCCGGACCTCGCTCGCGGCGACCTCGAAGCGCGCCTCGAGGGCCTGCCCGGTCGCCAGGCTGCCGACGTAGGCCCGGTTGCTGCCGAGCTCGTAGACGCGGATCGCGGTGCCGTCGAGGTAGAGCGCGTGGGTCAGCGCCGTGTAGCTCGTGGCCGGCCCCGGGCGCTTCAGCCCGACCATCGCGTTCGAGCTCGTCTGGGGCGTGATCGTCAGGTCGAAGCGCTGTACCAGCGCGCGGTCGACGGTCGCCGCGGTGAAGACGTGGGCGCTGCCCCAGCCGCCGGTCGGCGACAGCGTGAGCGTCCCGTCCTGCTCCGGCGTGGCCCGGGCGGACACGTAGTCGGAGAGGTCGCCCCAGGACTCCGGGAGGACCGGGGCGGTCGTCGCGACGCGCGTCTCCAGGGTGCCGGTCCCGAGGGTCTCGGGGCGAGCGAGGACGACGGCGCCCGGGGTCGGCGCGAAGCCGGACTCGGCGAGGCAGGCGAGGGCCTCGGCCGGGCGGAAGAGCGCGACCTCGAGGACCTTGGCGGTGGCGGTCGCGGCCGAGCCGGACAGCCACAGGTCGACGTAGCGGACGAGGGTCGGCGGGCGGCTGAAGACCTGGGCGCCCTGGTAGTCGGCGTCGTCGCCGGTCCCGTCGAACCAGGTCGTCCAGGCGTCGCCGTCGGGGCTGGTGGCGACCTTGAGGTTGTAGGTCGCGGCGGTGGCGCCCGTGGGCAGGACGACCCGCAGCGTGCCGGCGAGCTCGGCGCGGACGAGGACGACGCGGCCGAGGTAGGTGAGCCCCTCGCCCTGGGTGGCGGCGATCGACCAGACCGCGGCGGGGTCGTCGTCGACGCCGTCGAGGGCGGCCTCGGGCGTGGTCCCGCCGACCGCGACGGCCAGGCGCGTGGCGCTGGCGAGGTCCTCGCTGGCGTCGGGGGCGTCGTCGTCGATGACGAGCCCGTCGCCGGCGACGGCGCAGCCCGCGCGGTAGGTGGTCGGGGACTCGGCCTCGCGGGTGACGGTGGACGCCTGCAGCGCGTCGACCTCGCGGACGGCGGCGCCGTTGACCCGCACGGTCACCCGGGTGTTGGCCTCGGTGACGCCGGAGACGGTGGTCGTGAGCGCCGACTGCAGGGTGCCGTCGGCGGGGGCGCCGATCACGGGCGGCGCCGGGGGCGCGAGCGCGACCGTGACGTCGATCGAGGCGGCGGCGGTGCGGTCGGCGCGGTCGGTGACCGTCGCGGTCAGGGTGTGGGCGCCGGCGGTCGGCGCGAGCCACGGGAAGCGCCAGGGCGGCGCCGCGAGCGTCCCGGCGTCGGCCCCGTCGATGGTGAGCGCGACCTCGTGGACGCCGGCGTCGTCGCCGACCTCGAGGACGATCTCGGTGGGCCCGCTCAGCGTCGCGCCGTCGACGGGGGCGACGAAGGCGACGGTGGGCGGGACGAGGTCGCGGAGGGCGACGTTGGAGAGCGGCGAGACGTTGCCGAGGTCGTCGGTGCTGCGGAGGGCGAAGGCCCAGACCTCGTCGCCCGCGTAGGGCGACGCGTCGAAGCTCTCCGTCGCGCCCGGCGCGCCGGGCTGGGGGACGCCCGTGACCGGGGTGGCGCGGGACCAGTCGAAGCCGAGCAGGGCGCCGGCCGTGGCGGCCGGGGTGCCGTAGGCGCCGGCCCCCGGGCCGTC
>SBGO01000054.1 GCA_006226565.1 Deltaproteobacteria bacterium
CCTCCGCCAGGCCAGGCCCGACCGCCCGGCGCGCTTCGTGAAGGCGGCGCTGGTCGAGACGACAGCCCCGGCGTGGACCGAGGACATCCCGCTCCTCGGCGGCAACCCCGCCTACGGGGGGCGCGGTGAGCGCGCGCCGCTCACCGTCGCCGGCTCGGGCCGCGTCGACGCCCTGGCCGCCCTCGACACGCCGGTCGTCGCGGTGACCGACGGCCAGGTGAGCGTCGACCTGGGCTTCCTGCCCGCCTCCCAGATCCTCGTGGCGCCCCGCTCGATCGTGCTGGTGAACGACGGCGAGGCCGACGCCACCTACGCCATCGACTTCGTCTTCCGCGACCCGTCCGACGCCCAGGCGGGGGTCACGGTCGAGCCCCAGAGCGCGACGATCACGGTCCCGGCCGGCGACGAGGCGTCGGTGCAGGTCGAGATCACGATCGACCCGCGCTCGCTGCCGCTGTGGCCGCTCCTGCCGACGAGCTTCGAGGCGAGCTGGGCGGGCGAGCCCGAGCGGCTCACCCAGGCCGAGTACGACGGCTTCGTCCGCTTCGTCCCGGAGGACGGCGGCACCCCGCTGGCGGTGCCCTTCTACCTGCTCCCGCGGCGCGCCGCGGAGGCGGTGGCGACCGACGTGTGCCTGGCGCCGCCGGACTTCGATCTGCGGGTCGAGAACGAGGGGCTCGTGCGCGGGCAGACCGAGGTCTTCACCCTGGTCCTGACCGATCCCGAGGAGCCGAGCGCGCTCGACGCGCTGGACCTGCGCGCGATCGGCGTGCGGCTCGCGGTGCGCGGCGACCGCGACGTCGTGCAGTTCGCGATCGCGACCGAGACCTACGACGCCACCCCCGGCGAGACGCCGATGGCGGTCGTGCTCGACGTGGACGAGGACGGCGCGGCCGACTTCGTCGTGACGTCGATGGACGGGTCGGCGCGGAGCGGCGGGCTCCCGACCGGCGCGGGCGAGTGCGTGGTGCTCGCCCCCGACGGCGAGGGCGACGTGGAGCTGCCCTACGGCCGCTTCCGGCTCGTCTCGCAGGCCTGGACGGTGGCCGATCTGGTCGGCAGCGTGCGGATCCTGACGGCCCCGCTGGACGTCCTGGGCCTCGGCGCCGGCGCGAACTTCGACCTCTGGGTCTACGCGCCCCACGCCGGCGAGCCCTTCGCGCTGGTGGACGCGGCGCCCCACCACACGACGGCGAGCCCGCTCGAGGCGGACCTGCCGACCACGGTCGACACGAGCTGCCAGCTCTGGTCCTTCTACCAGGACGCGGTCTTCTACGAGCAGTCGGCGCGGGTGCTCCTCGACACCGCGCCGACCTGCGCGGCCGAGGGCGACGGCCTCCTGCTCGTGCACCTCGGCAACGCCCCGGACGGCGAGCGCGGCTGGGAGACGCTGACCCCGCCGGCGACCGCCGACTACACCTGCGACGCCGAGATGACCGAGCTGGCCGATCCCGAGAGCTGCACCGGGACGCCCGACTGGACGCAGTTCATCCACGGGGCCTGCGACGGCGCCATCACCGCCGAGCCGGTGGGCAACGCCTTCTTCCCGCCCGGGAAGTCGGACACGTCCCTGAACATCGTCGACTACTGGGGCAACGAGACGCGCTGCGACACAACCGTGGTCATCGAGGACCGCACCCTGCCCGAGGTGCAGTGCGGCGATCTGACCGCCGTGGAGCTGGCCGGGGGCGTCCTGCCGGTGACCCACCAGGTCACCGCGACCGACGCGTGCGGCGCGGCGACCGCCGAGATCGTCGGCTGGCGCTGCCTCATCCCCGAGGGCACCGGCAACCCCTACGACGTGTCCGCGACCTGCGCGGTCGCCCTCGACGGCGACACGATGCGCATCCTCGAGCTCGGCGAGAGCGCGACGGTGCTCGAGTGGACCGTCATCGCCACCGACACCGCGGAGAACCAGGCGCAGGGCGTCTGCGCGGCGATCATCAACCGGGACTACCTCGGGGTCTTCGGCGGCGGCGGCGTGCCCGGCTGCGCCGGCGGCGGCGCCGGGACCGGTGGGGCGGCGCTGCTCGCCCTGGTCGCGCTCCTGTGGCTCGTGCGGCGGCGCCTGGCGTAGCCCCGAAGCGGGTCGGCAGCGACCGTCGCGCGACGCGCGCTCATGCACCGCACAAGGCGGTTTCACCTGGGGATGCGAGGCGCTCGCGTCGCGCCTTTCGGGCGTGATATCTTGCGCTTCGCGTCGGCACCCTGACGCACCGCACCGCGGACGCTCCCCGAAGGCCGAGGTCGATGACATGAGAAAGGCGCTGTCGTGCCTCTTTGCGGGATCCCTCGCGCTGGCCGCGTGCGCGGACGGTGCGCCGATGGGCCCGAGCGTCGCCGTCACGGTCTCGCCGCTGTCGCTGCCCGGGATCACGAACGCCCGCTATCGCCTGGTGGTGGCGAACCAGGCCGGCGACACGGTGGCCGACGTCGAGCTGACCTCGGACGCCTACGGTGACGGCTCGGGCAGCGTCAGCTACGTCGTCCCGTGCGACGCGGACAGCAACGACAACACCGTGAGCCTGACCGTGCTCGACCTCTACGAGGGCGCCGGCGGGGACGTCCCGCTCGCGGCGGGGACGTGGAACGACCCGGGGACCGTCACCAAGAGCGTGACCTGCGTCCCCAACGGTGACGTCTCCGTGACCTTCGACGTGACCCTCGCCCGGCAGGCCAACCAGGGCTTCTTCGACGTCGCGGTGAGCTTCGACGACGTCTTCTGCTCGGCGAAGTTCGACTGCCTGCGGGACCCCGGGGACCCGAACAGCACCATCGAGCTGCTGTTCAACGCCAGCGGCGACCGCGACACCACCTTCGTGCTCGGCTTCGCGTGCACCGGCGGCGTCGGTGACGCGGTCGAGACCTGGCAGTACCTCGACGACGTGACCGTGACCTGCGGCGCCGACGCCGTGTCGGTCGACGTCTCCGCGGGCCCGGGGGTCCTCCCGGCGGGCGCCATCACCCAGGTCTCGGGGACGACCAACCCGCTCTTCGGCGCGGCGGTCTTCCGCAGCCAGGAGCAGCTGAGCGGCGTCGACAAGCAGGCCTGGAACGTGGCCCTCGGCTTCACCGGAGGCAACGACTGCGTCGTGGCCACCGCCGGCACCGCGTCCGACGGCGTGCTGACCGGAGACGCCACCCCCGACAACGCGACCTGGCCCTATCTGGCCTGGAACGTGACCCTGACCGACGCCGCAGGCGCCATCGTGTGCACCCAGCACCCGGTCGGCGCGGCGACCTGCCCGACCAGCGGCGTGTGCGTCCTCTACACGCCGCTCGACACGCCCCAGACCTTCGACCACGCCTTCTCCGCCGTCCCGGCCTCGGCGACGCTGCTCCCGACCGGCGCGCTGACCGCGGGCGACCCCGGGCGCTACTCGGACGGCTCGGTCGCCACCTCGTGCGAGACCTACCTCCACCCGACCGAGGCGAACCAGACCGCGGCGACCACCGACGGGATCTACCGCGTGGACCCGGACGGCGCGGGCGCCACCTTCGCGCCGTTCACCGTCTACTGCGACATGAACGCCGACGGCGGCGGCTGGACCCTGGTGCAGGTCGGCGCGAACAACGACTCGAACGATCTGCGCACGAACAACGCGGTGGGGACGGTCCTCGACCCGGCGCCGGCGGTCTCCGGGAAGCTCTCGCGCGCGGCCCTGGCGGCCCTCGCCATGGCCGGCAACGAGGAGGTCCGCTACGGCCACGAGCTCTACGGCTACCTCTTCCTCGCGAACCTGCCCGTCGGCGCGCTCGACCCCGGCATCGGCACCGACGGCTACGGTACGCCCTTCGTCGCCAACATCGCGGCGCTCACGCCCGGCGGCACGACGTCCGCCACCTCCCGCTTCGACTGGCCCACGAACGGCGTCCCCGAGGTCTGCTCGAACCTCGACGGAGGGACCGTCGAGTGCTCGGTGACGCTCCACCTCGGCACCTGGGCCGGGACGTCTCCGGACGGCGTCTACATGAACTCCTCCGCCATCTACGGCGGCTCGTACCCGCGGATCCACTACCGCATCTGGGTCCGCTGAGCCGCGCCGGGGCGCCGCGCGGCGCGGCGCCCCTCCTCGTCGCGCGGCCGCGCTACGGCTTCACGAAGCGCTTGTCGAGCAGCTTCTGCGGGACGAGGTACTCGCCCGACACGAGGAAGCTGCCCTTCGTCGGCTCGGGCTCCGTCGTCCGCCAGCGGACCTTCCCCGGGACCTGGTAGCTCACGTCGAAGTAGCGCGCGCCATCCCGGTCGGCGAAGCCGCAGGTCGCCGGCAGGAGGCTCCCGTAGCGGGTCACCACCTCGCAGGCCGCCCCGTCGACGAAGACCGCGTCGAAGTCCATGAGCGCCGTGAAGCGCGTCCCGTCGCCGATGTACGACGGCGTCCACATCAGGTTCCCCTCGCACAGGAGCGCCGTGTCGGAGAGCCAGTGGAAGGCCCGCGTCTGATCGTTGCTGGCGTAGCGGATGGTCAGGGTCGTGTCCGTGGCGGGCACGATGTCGAAGGTCTTGGGCTCGCCGGCCTTGCCGTCGCGCGTCACGACCTCGGTCACGTGGCCGCCGGCCGCGATGGTCCAGGTGGTGGTGCCGAAGGGGCCCTCGTTCACCCACGTCCCCGGGAGCTTCGCCGTGAACGCGGCGCTGGCGGCGGCGTCGAGCGGCGGCCGCGCGAACAGGTGGGTGAGCGCCGACGGCGGCGTGCGCCCGTCGATCGCCGGGCCCGGGATGAACGGGCGCCCGAGCTGCGGCTCGCTCTCGGCGACGCGCTGGCGGCACGGGTCGGCGTTCTCGATGGGGTGGGCCGCGGCCTCCATGCAGTCGCGATAGGCCTTGGAGACCGTCGGGCACTTCTCCAGGAACTTCCGCGTCTCGTACCCCGTCTCGAGGTACTGCTTCTCGAGGTCGGCGGTGACCTCGACGCCCACCTTGGCGTAGGCGGGCGCCATCGCCTGCCAGCTCTTTTGCAGGATCCGCCCGCACTGCGCGACCTTGTCCTCCTCGGTCTCCGGGGGCGCGGGGGCGGTGTCGGCCGGCTCGGCCGCCGCCTGCGCGGTGTCGGCCGGCTCGGCCACGACGGCCGCGTCCGCCGTGGGCGCCTCGACCGTGGCGGGCGCCGCGGTGCTGGCCGCCGCCGGGTCCGAGGTCTGCTTCCCGCACGCGACGAGCACGAGCCCGCACACGAGCATCCCCATCCACAGCATCCTACGCATGATCGCCTCCTTGACGCGCTCCGCGAACGCTTCACTCTGCCGCAACGGGGGCCGCTGGGCTACAGTCGCCGCCATGAAGCACGCGCTCTCCCTTCTTCCGCTCGTCGTCGGCGCGCTGACCGCGGCCTGCGCCACCGCCCCCGAGGTCTCACCGGAGCGTGAGGCCGCGGCGCCGACGCTGGTCGCCCGCGTCGAGGCCGCGCCGGCCCCCTTCACCCTCGGCGGCCTCGGCCACCTGGCGTGGGAGCTGACCCTGGAGAACCAGGGCGCCGCGCCGGTGGTCGTCGAGAGCGTCACGGTCGTCGACGCGCAGGGCGAGCCCCTCGCGTTTCGTGGCGACGCCCTCGCGAAGCTCTGGAAGCTCTTCCCCGCGACGCCGCCGGCCGAGGGCGCGGCCAAGCCGGCGCCGGGGGTCCTGGCGCCGGGGGACACGGCGCTCGTCTACCTCTGGCGCTCGGCGAAGGACGTCGCCGGGTTGCCGACGCGCCTCGGCCACACGGTCACGCTCGCGGGGAGCCCGACCCCGGTCGAGCTCGCTCCCGTCGAGGTCCTCGGGGCCGACACCGTCCCGGCCCTCGGCCCGCCCATGGCCGGCGCCGGGTGGTTCGTCATCAACTCGCCCGAGCCGACGTCCCGCCACCGCCGCAGCGTCCAGCGCATCGACGGCGGCCGCTACATGGCGCAGCGGTACGCCGTGGACTTCGTCCGGGTGCTGAGCGAGTCCGGGACCTTCGTCGGCGACCCCAAGGTCAACGCCAGCTACTCGGCCTACGGCGCCGAGGTCCTCGCGATGGCGGACGGCGTGATCGTCGCCGTCCACGACGGGATCCCGGAGAACGTGCCGGGCGCCGAAGAGCGGGCCGTGCCGATGAGCCTCGAGACCCTCGCCGGGAACTACGTCGTGCTCGACCTCGGCGGCGAGCGCTTCGTCACCTACGCCCACCTCCAGCCCGGGAGCCTGCGCGTCGCCGTCGGCCAGCGCGTCGCGCGCGGCGAGGTGCTGGGGCTGCTCGGAAACTCCGGCAACTCCACCGAGCCGCACCTCCACCTGCACGTCTGCGACGCGCCGTCCGCGCTGCGCTGCCAGGGGCGCCCGTGGGCGCTGGAGCGCTTCGTGGAGCAGGAGGTGAAGCTGCCGACGACGCCGACCGGCGTGCCCACGGTGACCGATCCGGTCGTCCGTGAGCGCGCGATCCCGGTCCACGCGGGCTACCTGGTGCTGTCCGGCCCCGACGACGCACAGCCGACGCCGTAGCGCGCCGGCCCCTACTCGGGGGCCGGCTGGGCGCCGCGGACGAGCTGGCCGGGGAGCGCCCCGGTCGGCGTGTCGTCGCGGCTGATGACGACGCCGCGCTTGACGGTCGCGACGTAGCCGCGGGCGCGCTGGGTCAGGCGCCGCCCGCCGGCGGGCAGGTCGTAGGCCATCTTCGGCTGCTCGAAGCGCAGGTTGTCGTAGTCGATGACGTTGACGTCGGCGAGGTAGCCGGGGGCGAGCACGCCGCGGTCGAGGAGGCCGAAGGCGCGCGCGGTGTCGCGGGTCTGGCGGCGGACGATGTGCTCGACGGGCAGCGTCGGGCCGCGCTGGCGGTCGCGGGTCCAGTGGGTGAGCATGAAGGTCGGCATGCCGCCGTCGCAGATGGCGCCGCAGTGGGCGCCGGCGTCGCTGAGGCCCATCAGGGTCCGCGGGTGCTGGTGCAGCTCGTGGAGGAGGTCGAGGTTCTCGTTGGCGTAGTTGAAGAGCGGGAAGTAGATCATCCCCTGCCCGTCGTTCGCCATCAGCGCCTCGTAGGCGACCTCGCGCGGGTGGACGCCGCGGCGCTTGGCGATGGCGGCGACGCTCTGCTCGGCCGAGGGCTCATAGTCGACGCCGTCGGCCGACACGAACATCTTGTGGTAGCCGCGGGTGATGAAGGCCTCGAAGAAGGGCAGCTTCGGGTCGGGCTCGGCGAGGAGCGCGGCGCGGACCTCGGGCTTCTGCAGCTCGGCGACGCGCGCCTCGGGGGAGAGCGCGGCAAGGGGCGCGAACGTCTCGTGACCGGCGAAGGGGTGGGCGGTGCCGTGCCAGCTCATCATGATGCCGATGGCGCGGCCGGCGACCTGGCCGATGACGTGGGCGCCGTCGCGCTCGCAGTCCTCGAGGAGGCCGACGAGGTCGCGCCAGAGCTTCGGCTTGAGGTCGGTCTGGCTCATGTTGAACATGACCGGGCGCCCGATCTCGAGGGCGAGCGCCTTGAACCACTCGAACTCCTTGGGGACGCTCAGGTGGTCGGAGGCGCACTGGAAGACGCCGCGGCCGGTGACGGCGAGGGCGCGGCCGATGCCGAAGAGCTCGTCGGCGGTGGCGAAGGTGCCGGGGACGGGGACGCCGTCGCTCGACTTGTGGAGCAGCGTCCGCGAGGTGGAGAAGCCCAGGGCGCCGGCCTCGAGGGCCTCGGCGACGAGGGCGTGCATGGCGGCGATGTCCTCGGCGGTCGCCGGCGCGCTGTCGGCGCCTCGGTCGCCCATGACGTAGCTCCGGAGCGGGCCGTGGGCGATCTGGGCGCCGAAGTCGATGGCGTGGGGCATCGCGGCGATGGCGTCGAGGTACTCGGGGAAGGTCTCCCAGCCCCAGCGGATGCCCTCGGTCAGGGCCGAGCCGGGGATGTCCTCGACCCCCTCCATGAGCTTGATGAGGCCCTCGCGGCCCTCGGGGCGCGCCGGGGCGAAGCCGACGCCGCAGCTGCCCATGACGACGGTGGTGACGCCGTGCCAGCTCGACGGGGTGAGCTCCGGATCCCAGGTGACCTGGCCGTCGTAGTGGCTGTGGATGTCGACGAAGCCGGGGGTGACGAGCTTGCCGCGGGCGTCGATCTCCTCGGCGCCGCGCTCGGCGACGTGGCCCACCGCCACGACGCGATCGCCGTCGATCGCCACGTCCGCCTCGAAGGCCGCCGCGCCCGTGCCATCGACGACCAGACCGCCCCGGATCACCAGATCGTGCATCACCCACCTCTCGCTCGGCTGAAGTTGTGTGAACGCAATTCACACAAAATTTGAGCCAGCGCAAGAGCTGGGCCATGAAATCCATTCACACCGCCCCACCCTCAAAAAATGTGAAGTGATGGGGTCAGACCCCACCTCATCACACTTTCCTCGGCCGACCGTCGAAAATGTGAAGTCGCGGGGTCAGACCCCACCTCATCACACTTTCTTCGCGGGGAGGCTCATCAGGGCAGGGCGTAGCCGAGGAGCTGCTCGACGGTCTGGCCCTCGCAGGTGGCGCTGCTGCTGACGAAGTGGTCGCCGCTGCTCGGGATGTAGCAGCGGTAGAGCGGCACCCGCCCGCTGGCGTTGGCGTTGTAGATCCAGCCGACCGGGCCCATCGGGAACTGGTTCTCGCAGTTCGAGTCCTTGGTCAGCAGGTTGTGGTCGCCGACCTTGCAGGCGAAGAGCAGCGTCGTCCCCGAGGCCTTGTCGCGGAGGAGGCGCCAGTCCTGCTCGAGGGCGAAGCCGGACGGCAGCGCGCGCGACGTCGCCCAGTGGCCCTTCCCCGCCTTGTAGCCCCGCTTCAGGTAGGTGTAGGGCAGGTGCTGGAAGCCACACGAGAGCTGCGGCGGGCTCAGGTCGTAGCGGTTGGCCAGCGCCCAGACGGCCCACGCCTGCTTCGGCTGGCCGCTGTCGTCGTGGAGCCCGAGCCCGAGGCCCCCGGCGGTCTCGGCCGGGTGGTCCTTCATGCGGTGGTAGACGTAGTTGTCGATGCCGGGCGTCCCGAGGATGTTCACGAAGCCGTCGCACACCCCCTGCGCCTGCGCGGCCTGCGACGACTGCGGCGAGAGCGAGTTGACGCCGCTCTCGGTGAGGTGGATGTCGTGGGCGGCGGCGCTGTTCGGGTAGTGCTTCCAGAGCCAGCCGGCGAGCACGCCGATGTTGCCGTAGGTGATCCGGGGCCAGTCGTAGGCGCCGAAGGTCGGGCTCAGCAGGTTCGGCGGGTACGGATGGTAGGCGACGCGCCACGTCCGGTTGCCGACGCGGCTCGCCATCCCGGTGATGAACGTCTCGACGCCGAGCACGGGGTGGCTCGCGCTCGGGGCGTCGTAGGACGAGGCGAAGTGGTGCTCGAAGGAGTAGAAGACCTTCGCCGTCGGCTGCTGGGTGATGATGTGGTCGTAGGCGCTGTTCCACAGGGCCGCGTAGGCGTTCAGCCAAGCGCTGGTGCTGCAGGCGGTGCCCTGGCCGCAGCCGATGTCGAACCAGTCGTTGGAGTTGACCTCGTTCCAGATGACGAAGTCGACGACGCGCCCGTGGCCGTTGAGCCCGTTGTAGCGGTGGGCGAGCATCCCGGCGAAGCGCCCGAAGAGGGACGGATCGTCGGGCTTGCAGAAGATCTCGAAGCCGGCGCTCGCCGGCGTGCAGGCCGCCCCGAGGCCGGCCCGCGCCCACGGGGGGGAGCCGTAGAGGACGCCGGTCACGCGCAGGCCGCGGTCGGTGTAGCCCTTGATCTGGTCCTCGACGCCGCCGTCGACGCTGTAGCAGCGGTCGAGGAACTCGATCTGACCGCTGTTGCACGGCGGCGCCTTCGGGGACGGCTCCCAGATCCACCAGCCGAGGTTCACCGCGACGCCGCCGGCCATGTTGCCGGAGATGTTGGCCTTGTCGGGCCAGAAGTCGGGCTGGATGGCCTTGAGCTGGTAGCCGTTGCGGGTCGGATACGGCAGCGGCGTCGGCACGCCACAGACGTGGGCCTGCCCCGCCCCCCCGCAAGTGGCGGGCGGCGTGCAGCCGCCACACGAGATCGTCCCGCCGCAGCCGTTGGAGAAGGTGCCACACGACGCCGCCGTGCAGGTCGCCGGGACGCAGACGGTGTCGGGCGGCGTGTAGGTGTCCTGCGGCGGCGTGTAGGTATCCGCGGGCGGCGTGTAGGTGTCCTGCGGCGGCGTGTAGGTGTCCGCGGGCGGCGTGTAGGTGTCCGCGGGCGGCGTGTACGTGTCCGCGGGCGGCGTGTAGGTGTCCGCGGGCGGCGTGTAGGTGTCCGCGGGCGGCGTGTAGGTGTCCGCAGGCGGCGTGTAGGTGTCCGCGGGCGGCGTGTACGTGTCCGCGGGCGGCGTGTACGTGTCCTGCGGCGTGTACGTGTCCTGCGGGACGTAGGTGTCCTGCGGGACGTAGGTGTCCTGCGGGGTCACCGTGTCGGCCGGGACGACGACGTCAGCGCCGAGCGTGTCGTCGACGACGAGCGTGTCCGGCGCCCCGTGGGTGTCCAGCGGCGCGATGACGTCGACGCCGAGCGTGTCCGCCGGGGCGCTCGTGTCCGCAGCCGTCACGTCGGCCGCGGCCGTGTCGGCGACGTCGCGGACGAGCTCGATCTGGCCGTCGTCCTCGGAGAGGCACCCCGCCGACAGGAGCGCCGCCCCCGCCAGCAGAACCGTGATCCACCTGGTCGTGTCGCTTCCCATGACGCCGAACATCGCGCGCCGCAGGGCGGATGTCACGACCCACGATCGTGCAGTGCACAAATGCCGCACCCGCCGGCCGACGCCGACCGAGCACGCCCGCGCCCACCGCGAAACCGCCACGCCCCGCGAGCCCGACGGCCCGCCTCACGCGTCAGAAGAAGCCGAGCTCCAGCTGGGCCTCTTCGGTCATCTTGTCCGGCGTCCAGGGCGGATCGAAGACGACCTCGACGTGGGCATCGAAGACCCCGGGGATCCTCATGACCTTGTACTCGATGTCGTCCTTGAGGACCTGGCCCATGCCGCAGCCGGGCGCGGTCAGCGTCATCGTGATGTCGACGCGCTTGCCCCGCGGCAGGTCGATGACCTCGCAGCCGTAGATGAGGCCCAGGTCGACGATGTTGACCGGGATCTCGGGGTCGTAGCACGTCCGCAGCTCGTCCCAGACGCGCTCGACGTCGAAGTCCTCGGCGCTGATCGCGTCGCGCTTCGCCTCGTCGGGGATCTCGAGCCCGATGGCGTCGGCGTCCTCACCGCGGATGCGGATGAGGTGACCGGTATCGAGGCGCACGGTGAAGTTGCCCCCGAGGAGCTGCATCACGTAGCCGCCCGTCCCGATCGGGATCACGAGGGTGTTGCCGTCCGGGATCTGGATGACCTCGGCCTCGCGATTAAAAATCACCTCTTCGCCCGCCATGAGCTCGGAACCTCCTGAGCGGCCGCCTCACCTCGTCGCCCCGGACCCAGAATCACGGTCCGGGCACCCCGAGGCAACGTATAGGACCGGAGAGGTCCTATATCCGATCTCGCACCGCGTCGCGAGTCTTTTCAAGCGCCCGAATGCACACGAGGCCGCTCCTCGTGTCAGGAGCGGCCTCGTCGCAGGATCCCGCGCGCCCTCAGCGGGCGCCGCGCATCAGCCCATCCAGGTCTGGTCGACCTGCTTGGCCCACTTGGTGGTCACCTTGCGCGGGCGGGTCCAGAAGCGGAAGCCGTCGTAGCCGGTGATGTCGCCGTGGCCGAACTTCGACTCGTTCCAGCCGCCGAAGGCGAAGGGCTCGCGCGGCACCGGCACGCCGATGTTGATGCCGACCATGCCCGCCTGGAAGCGGTCCACCGCGTAGCGCGCGGTGTGGCCGTTGGTCGTGAAGATCGCGGCCGCGTTGCCGTAGGGGTTGTGGTTCTCGATCCGGATGGCCTCGTCGAGGGTCTTCACCCGGATGATCGACAGCACGGGCCCGAAGATCTCCTCGCAGCCGGCCGGCATCTCGGGGGTGCAGTGGTCCATGATCGTCGGGCCGAACCAGGTCCCGCCGCCGGGCCCCTTGGCGTTGCGCCCGTCGACGAGCACCTTCGCGCCCATCTCCTCGGCCTGCGTGACGTAGCGGGTCATGCGGTCGACGGCGGCCTGGTCGATGACCGGGCCGAGCTTCGGGCCGAGATCGTACTGCTTGGCGACGTTCACCATCTCGTCGATGAAGGGCTGCACGTTGTCGCCGACCGCGACCAGCACGGACGCCGCCATGCAGCGCTGCCCCTGGGCGCCGAAGGCGCTCGCCGGGATGTTCTCGGTCGCCAGCTCGAACTCGGCGTCGTCCATCAGGACGAGGTGGTTCTTCGCGCCGCCGAGGGCCAGGACGCGCTTGCCGTTGGCCGCGCCGCGCGCGTAGACGATCTTGGCGACCTTGGTCGAGCCGACGAAGCCGATGGCCTTGACGTCGGGGTTGTCGAGGAGGCCCTCGACGGTCTCACGCGCGCCGTTGACGACGTTGAAGACGCCGTCCGGGAGCCCCGCCGCGCGCAGCATGTGGGCGAGCTTCATCGAGCCGTAGGGGGCCTTCTCCGACGGCTTGAGCACGAACGTGTTCCCCGCGACCAGCACCTGCGGGATCATCCACATCGGCACCATGATCGGGAAGTTGAACGGCGTGATGCCGGCGCAGACGCCGAGCGGCTCGTAGTTGACCGCGCAGCTCACGCCGCGGCTCACGTCCTGGGCGGCGCCGTTCTCCATGTTCGGCATCGACAGGCCGAACTCCAGGCACTCGATGCCCTTCTCGACCTCGGCCTTCGCCTCGGGGAAGGTCTTGCCCATCTCGTGGCTGAGGAGCCACGTGAGCTCGTCGATGTTGTCCTCCATGATGCGGCGCAGGTTGTGGAGGACCCGCGCGCGCTCGCGCATCGGGGTCGCCCGCCACGCCGGGAAGGCCGCCTTGGCCGCCGCGACCGCGCGATCGATGTCGCCACCGTCGCTCATCGTGACGTCGCCGATCGTCGCACCGTGCCGCGGGTTGACGACCTCGAGCTTGGCGCCGCCGGCCGCAGGGACCCACTCCCCGCCGATCCAGTTGTGGACGTCGATGTAGCGCGTGAACTCGTAGCTGGTGGCGTCGAAACGCGGTCCGGTCGGGTGGGTCATGGAGCTCTCCAGGATGATGGCGGATCGCGATGCTGCCCCGCGATCGTAGGGCGATTTCCTATGTCAGCTGTGGACGCGAGTAAAGGCCCGCGACGCTTACCGAGGGCGGTCGGGAATGGACCCTCTCTCGCGTCGATGAAAGGGGGCGAGGTACAAAGTCGCTCGGCTGTGAACGCGAGCGCGTGGACGGACGTTGATCGCGAACAGATGCGGTCTCCAAGGAGGGGACGTGGCCTGGTTCCGGAACAAACGGAAGCAAGATCGAGACGACGAGGCGGCCTTCGTCGAGCACGTCTTCGTGCACTGGGAAGGGCTCTACCGCTACGCGCTGCGCCTCACCGGCGACGAGCACGCGGCCGAGGACCTCGTGCAGGAGTCCCTCACCAAGGCCTTCCGCGCGTTCGATCGGCTCCGCGAGGACACCAACTACCGCGCCTGGATCTTCACCATCGTCCGCAACACCTTCCTCTCGCGCGCCCGCAAGAGCGGACGCGAGCTCCCCCTCGAGGACCCCGTCTCGGTGGTCGACGAGAAGGGGAGCGACCTCGATCACTCCCTCGCCCGCCCCGACGACGGTTGGCGCCACGGCTTCGAGGACGAGGTCCTGGCCGCCCTCGGCGAGCTCGCCGAGTCCCAGCGCACGGCCGTGGTGCTGTGCGACGTCGAGGGGCTGACCTACGAGGAGATCAGCTTCGTGCTCGGGTGCCCCATCGGCACCGTGCGGAGCCGCATCCATCACGCCCGCCGCCGGCTCCGGAGCACGCTCGCCGGCTACGCCAACGCACGAGGATACGCCGATGCCGAACAAGCTGGATGAGAGCCTGCGTCCGCACCTGTCGGCGCTGGTGGACGGCGAGCTCGAGCCCCTCGAGGCCATCGCCATCCAGCGCCACGTTCGCCACAACGACGCCCTGGCCGTCGAGCAGCGCGATCTCGAGCAGCTCGCCCTGGCCGTCGAGCAGCGCGATCTCGAGCAGCT
>SBGO01000334.1 GCA_006226565.1 Deltaproteobacteria bacterium
GCCCGCGCCTCCCCGCGCGCCCGCTCGGTCGCCGCAACGGCCTCGTACGCGCGTTCGAGGAGCGCCCGCGCCTCCGCCGAGGCGTCGACCCGCTCCAGCGCCGCGACGTCGACCCCACGGCCAACCCGCGCGGGGAGCTTCGCGATGGCGTCCTCGTGCTGCGCAATCTCGGCCTCGAGGTGACGTCCCCGGGCCAGCTCGTCCCGCACGCTCGGCCAACGCGCCTCGAGCCCGGCGACGACGTCCGCAGCAGGCACGCCCTCGCCGGGTAGCGCTTTCGCGGCATGCGCCTCACCCTCGGCCTGCGCGAGGGCCAGTTCGGCGTCGGCGACGCGCTCCGACGAGGCGCGCACGCGAGCCGCGTGCTCGGCGGTCGCATCCCGCCAGGCCGCCGCGTGTCGCTCCACCGCCGTCAGGTCCGTCGCGCCCACCTCCGGCCAGCCCGTCGGCGCCTCGGACGGCGCATCCGCCTCGATCTCCGCGACGCGAACCTGGAGAGCGACGGCAGCCTCCGCGTCCTCGACCCGCGCCGTCGCCTCCGCGAGGATGGACTCCGCGGCCGCCATGTGCGCCGCGTCGGGCTCCGCCGGCAGCGCCGCGAGCTCGGCGTCCAGCTCGGCCAGCTCCCCATCGACGCGCCGGACCTCGTCTTCCGCGCCGGTCAGCTCGGCCGGGACCTGTACTGCGAGCGACGCCGTCTCACCGACGTGGCGCCGCGCCTCGGCCTCGACGGAGGCGTCGAGCAGCACGGACTTCAGGCGCTCCTCGTCCCAGCCGGCGCCCAGCTCCCCGAGCGTCGCCTCGAGCCGGAGCCGCCCTTCGACCTCCCTCTGACGCAAGTCCCTCAGCTCGTCGCTGCGCGCCTCGACGTGCTCGAGCTTCGCCACCAGGTCGTCGAGCGTCGCGCCGCTCGCCAACAGCGCTTCGTCGACGGCGACCTCATCGCGGGCGGCGACGGCGGCTTCGTAAGCCTCATCCGCCCGCCGGGCAGCCTCGAGCGCCGTCCGCGCGGCCTCTCGCGCACGGCTCAGACGCGCGCGCGTCTCCTTGGGAATCCGCGGCCCCGCGGCGCTGATGCCGCTCGCCTCTTCGTCGAGGGCCCGCCAGCCGTTCCAGACGGGCCACATCTTCTGGAGCTGCGCGACCTCCCGCTGCTGCGCAACGACCGCGCCTCGTTGCGCTCGCAGCTCCACGAGCCGCGTCGCGGCAGCGTCGGCGTCCGCGACGACGGCCCCATAGCGCTCAGCGTCCTTCCGCGCCTCGCGGAGATGCGCCTGGATGCGCTTGATCTCTGCCATGGCCTGCGGGATCTCGACACTCCGCGCGGTCTTCTTCAGGTACGCCTCGGCCTGACCGTCGAGCTTCTTCACGATGGCGGCCGGATGCTGGCCCGCCCCCAGGGTCGCGCCGACCGCGAGCAGGTTCTGCACGTGCTCCTCGCGCAGCGCGCCGATCTGCTGCAGATCGAACAGGTCGAAGGTGAAGATCGCGTCGAACAGGGCCGAGTCCATCCCGCGGAGGAGCGGGGCCAGGGCGGCGCTGTCCTTCTGAGCGACGTTCCGTGGCCTCCTGAGCTCGACGTTGCGACCTTCGCGCACGAGCGTCGCGGACCCGTCCGCCAAGCGCACGCCGAGCGAGCCGGCGAGCTGCCCCCCCGGCCCCGACCAGCGCTGGTTCTCTCCTCGCCGCGCGTCGAAGAGCATCCAGCGGACGAACTGCCGGAGCGTCGACTTCCCCGCCTCGTTGGGACCGTGGACGACGACCAGCCCGGGCTCGAAGCCGCCGAGCTCGAAACCCGAGAACTGCCCGAAGCCCTCGATCGCGACTCTCTCGATCCACATCACCGCTCTCCCGTCGACAGGCGACCCACGACGTCGTGCATCGCTTCACGCAGCAGCTCGTCGAGGAGCGCTGCCGGGATCTCGCCGGGACGCCCGAGGTCCTCTCGAATCCAGTCGGGAACCTGGGTCATCTCGCCGCCGTTGCGCCAGGCGTCCCAGGTCTCCAGCACAGCGCTCCGCAAGTCGCCCGCCTCACGGATCTTCGCCAGATCCAGCGCGGGCGCAGTAGCGTCCTCGATGTCGAGCCAGTAGACGTTCGGTCCGGACAGGTCGCGGACAGCCGCGAGCACGGGCTCGAGGCTCTTCTCGCGGTGAAGGTCGGCGTAGACCTCGCCCCGACCGGTGAGACGACCGCGCAGCACGAGGGCCACCCCCTCGTGCTCCTGTGCGATCGCCTCCGCCCGTCCTCCAAGCAGGTCGGCGACGCCCGCGACGTCCGCGGCCTTGGCGATGTCGACCTCCACCTCGAAGAACCGCGCGCTGTCGGTCTCGAAGGGTGCCACTGCGACAACCTTCCCGTCCGCGACCTCGACCACGACGGCGCCCTTCCGGCCGCGCTCGACCGCGGCGAGGCCCCGCCCCTGGGTGTTCCCGGGGTAGACGACCCACGGATCGCGGGCCAGCACCTTGTGCCGGTGGACGTGGCCCAGCGCCCAGTAGCCCATGTTCCGGCTGCGCAGGTCCTCGAGCGTGCATGGGCTGTAGGTCTCGTGCCCGAACTGTCCGGACTCCCCCTCCACGGCGCAGTGCAGGACGCCGACGTGGAGGCCGCCGCCCGCGCCGTTCACGACCGGGAAGCGCAGTGCGAGGTTCTCGCGCTCCTCGCGCGCGCCGTAGCTGACGCCATGCACCGTCGCGAGCCGCTCGCCGTGCCGCTCGACCGGGATGCTCTCCGGAGTCCGCGCCTCGAAGACCGTGACCCCCTCCGGCCAATCGCGGATCGTCGCCCAGCTCCAGCTCCCGAGCTCGGGGTCGTGATTGCCGTGGGCGACGAAGCTGCGGATACCCTTGGCGGACAGGCGCGCGAGGGCGTCACGGAAGCGAATCTGGGCGCGGATCCCGCGGCTCGGCCCATCGTAGAGGTCCCCGGCGAACACGACGAAGGCGGCGTCGACGTCGATGGCCTTCGCGACGATGCGGTCGAGGGCCTGCAGGGACGCGTCGCGGAGACGGTCACCGAGGGCGTTATCGAGCGCCCCGACGCCGACGAACGGCGAGTCGAGATGAAGATCAGCCGCATGGACGAACTTGAAACGCACCCCGCACCTCCGCTGCACCGCACACCGGACACCCTAGCGCGACCGGCTCCGGCTGACGAGCCGTGCCGACCGCAAAGACGCTCCATCAAAGGCCCCGAACAGGACCGACCGATGGAGCATAGGCCCTTGAACACCGTGACCGCGGTACTGAACATCCGCATCGTGGCTTCCGCCACTTCGTTCAGCCAACGGCGGCGCCCAGCCCCCACTTTGCGATTTCGTCACAAATCAAATAACGGACGTACCGAGTGCCACCCCGGCACATATCGCGTCATCCCGTCTTCTTGCGCGGCGCACAGGAGGCGTGGTCTGATTCGCTGCACCCCACGGGAGGTCCGATGCCTGCCTTCTCCCCCACCTTCACGCTCACGCCGCTGATGTTGCGGCAGCTCAAGGTCATCGACCAGACCGCCGGCTTCCTGGCGGCGGTGGAGACGCAGGCCGAGTGGGTGGAGCAGCTCCGCCACGAGGCCCGGGTCCGCGACGCGCTGGCGAGCTTGCGCATCGAGGGGAGCACGCTGAGCTACGAGGAGGCGTTCGAGCTGGCCGAAGGCAAGGCCGCGGGCGCGCTGCGTCCCTCGGAGCAGGAGTTCGTCAACTACCTCCGGGCCTTCGACGCCATCGACGATCTCCGCGGCGAGCGCGACTACCACGTCCGCCGGGCCGACGTTCAGAACCTCCATCGGCTGCTCGTCGACGGCGTCCGCGGCGGCCAGCGGTTCGCCGGTCAGCTGCGCCGCGAAGAGGTGAGCGTCGGCGACCGCCACGCGGACGAGGTCGTCGTGCACCACCAGCCCCCGCATTGGGGGGCGGTCGAGGAGCAGCTCGACGACCTCATGGCGTGGACGGAGGCGGTGAAGGAGTATCCCAAGCGCGCCAAGGTCCTCGCCGGCGCGCCCGATGACTGGGTCCACCCGTGCATCGTCGCCGGCATCGCCCAGCATCGGCTGGTGTGGATCCACCCGTTCGTGGACGGCAACGGCCGCACGGCGCGCCTGCTGTCGACGCTCCTCCTCTACCAGCGCGGCTACGACTTCAAGTACCTCTTCGACCTGTCGAGCTACTACGACAAGAACCGCGATGCGTACTACGAGAACCTGCGCGACGTCGACCGCACCGGCGACTACACCCGCTGGCTGATGTACTTCCTCGGCGGGCTCTCGATGCAGATGTTCGTGGTCCGGCAGAAGGCCCTGCAAGCCGCGAAGGGGCTCGCGCACGGCGACACCGCCGACCGCGACGAGCCGTAGACCGGGTCCCCCGCGAGGCGCGGCCGGCGTCGACGCCGGCAGTGCCTCGCCGTTCAGGCCGAAGGCACGCTTGGGAAGTACGCCCATGCGGTCCACCGGTCGACGTCGCGACGGCACAGGATGACGGCGCCGTGGTCGCGCTCGAACGCCCGCGCCGTCAGCCCGACCACGTTCATCAGCGCACCGAGCGTGTTGCCGTGGCCGACGACGAGGAGCAGCTCGTCGGGACCCATTCCCTCGGATTCTTGCGACATCCGGGCGCCGAGGTCCGCCAATCTCCCGAGCGTGCCGGTCGCCATCCTCGCGTCATCGACACGGCAGCGCGAGAGCACGAGCTCGGCCGTCTGCCCGGTCCGCTTCGTCGAGGTCCGGAGCACGCGCGTCAGGCGTAGACCGAGCCGGGCAAGCTCACCGGCGAGAAAATCACCTGCCGCCTTCGCCTCTTCGACACCCAGGGGCGTGAGCGGCTGCTGATCTTGCGTCGCCCGGGCGGCGCCCGGGACCTTCGCGTAGGTGCCATGCCGGACGAAAGCGACCCAGCGTGTGTCGTCGTTCATAGCGCCTCCGCGAGCGGACCTGGTCGAGACTCTATGGGTATCCGGACCATTCGAAGCCTACTCGTCCTTGTAGAAGAGCACATGACCCACGGCGAGCTCGCACGAGCACGGGAACCCCATCTCCGACGCCATCGTCGCGACAGCGGACCACCGCACCTCTGCCTTGTCGTTGTCCGGATCCAACCGCGGCGCTTCGGCGACGGCGTAGACGTCGCTGAGGTCCAGCGGCCCATCATCGGTGAACGACGGCAGCGACGCCTTGCGACGGGTCACGACCTGGACGTGGTCCCCGATCAACGCCGTGGCCGCCATCCGGAGCGCCGTGATCAACCGCTTCGGCCGCCGGCTCGGCGGCACCCAGGCGCCGAGCACCTCCCGCCCGCGCTGTGTGATGACGTACTCGCCCTCGTCCTCGTCCTCGTCCGGGTCGGGGACTCGGTCGGGGTTGGCCGGCGCGATCAAGCCCTCGTCCCGCAGCGCTTCGAGGGTCCTGGCGCTGGTGAAGTAGCCGTACAGGCCGTGTTCGTTTGAGAACGCGAGGAGGAGCGCATGCCGCTGGGTGGGGGTCAGTTTCATGTGCTGTCCTACCGTCAAGAAGCGCTCGCCGAGTCTCGCATCGCCAATGGACCTTCGTACAGCCCTCGTGGACGAGGGCCGCGAGCTCGGCGCACAAGGCTTCGCGTTCAGCGCTGAGGCGCAGATCGTTGCCTCGCCGGATTCGACTCAGGTCGCCCCCACTCCAGCCCATCCACCGCCGCTCGAACCCATCCTGTCAGGCGCCGCCGGCCCGGAGAGCGCGCCTCACGTCGTCCCTTCGACGCCCAACCACCAAGCTCGGACCTGCTTCAGATGCCTCACTGTCCCGCGCCGCCGGGCCCCGGGGCGTGGGACTGACGGCGGAGAATCGCCGAGCCTCTACTCGTCCTCGTCGCCCGCCTCGACCTCACCGCCAGCCGCGCCGCCACGACCCGTCGGCACGTAGGCCACCGCGCCCAGCCCCTTGGCCAGGTGGACCCGGTCCACGAGGTCGCGGTGCGCGCCGATCCGGAAGCGCGAGAGCGGGCCCACCGGATCGAGCCCCACGTCCTCGGCGAAGAACCGGTCGAGGCGCTGCGGCGGCGGCCAGCCCTTGCGGCGCATGTAGGTGAGGAGCGCTAGGTCGCGGGTGATGAAGCTCCGGGGTTTGCGCTCGACCCAACCCCAGGGCGTCTCCTCGTGGGCGTCGCTGCGCCGGTCGCGCGGCGGGTCGTCGCAGTCGGTCACGAAGAAGTCGCCGGGCAGCGGCGGCTGGCTCCGGTCGAGGAGCGGGAAGGACGCGAGGACCCTGGCGTACTCCGGCACCGACAGGCCATAGGCGTCCGCGACGATCGCGTCGAGCTCCGCGCGCAGCTCGGCGCGCCTCCACGGGTCACGCTCGGCGGAGGCGTAGGACCAGGGCTCGTCGCGGAACACGGCGTTCCAGACGTCGGCGAGCTCCGGGGTCGTGCAGGACAGGCGAGCCACTTGCCGGAACAACGCCCCCTCCCAGGCTCCTCCGCGGTCCCACTGCGGCACGGGCACGCGCGCGACGTAGGCCCAGTTGAGGGTCGTGGTGACCCGCTGGCGCACCAGGTAGTCCCACACGAAGGAGTCCAACACGGCCGCCAGCGCGAGAGAGGCGCCCGGCGAGCTGGTGCGCAGTGTGGGGACCTTGTTGCCCGCGAGGGCGGCGTTTGGCAGGAGCGAGGCGAGCATGGTGCGCTCGTTCGTGGCCCCGGTGATCTCGCAGAAGCCGAGCCGGGCAACCTCGGCGCCCCCGGCTTCGTCGGCCGCCACGAAGACGCGAGACCGGAGTCTCTTCTCGGCTAGATCCAGCTCGCTCCAGACCGCTCGCCGGCCCTCGCCCGACTCGTACGCCTTCTGCGCGTGATCGAGCTGGTGGACCATCCGCCCTTCGTAGAGCGCCGTGTAGAGCGCTCCCGGCAGGATGCGGAACCGCTCCTCGGCGGTGCGCCCGCGGACCGGGCCGTGGCGCGCGTCGTCGGGGTGCACGAACACCGTCACCGGCTCGCCGCGGAGGTCGACCGTTCGCGCGAGATACCCGCGCTCCCGGTACCACGCCGCGTCCGCCGCCACCCAATGTTCCCCTCCCGGGGGCAGCGGGTCAGGATACCGCGCCGTCGGCGACCCGCCCTCGCGGACCTGCGCCCACGTGCCGTCCGCCCGGCGCTCCGGCCGCACGCCCAGGAACCCGCGCTCGCGCATCCACTCGCGCGTCTTGAAGAGCCAGGCATCGTTCGTCATGTGGAGCTCGCACCGGTACCGCGCGGCCCACCCGCTCTCCGGGCTACCCAGGGCCGGGTACTCCGCGTGGAGGCGGTCGATGAGGGCCGCGTCCCCTGCGCTGGACAGGTCCAGCAGCGCGAGGGTCCCGGGGCTCAGCCGCGCCGCGATCTCGCCCGACATGCGCACGACCCGCTCGGGCATCAGGCCCTCGAGGGCCCGGGTGTCCCGCAGCATGAACGCGGCCGGGAACCAGTGGTCCCGGGTGGGCGCCTCGCAGCGAACGACGAAGGTCGTGAACTTGAAACGGCTATCGATGGCGAAGGCCCACTTCCGATAGTTCTCGAAGACGAACAGCTCCTCGACCGCCTGCGCGCCGAGGAGGAAGCGCCGGAGCCCGGTGCAGCCCTCCGCCTGCCAGAGGGTGCTCGGCGTCACGAGCCCGACGCGGCCGCCGGCCGCGCACGCTTGGAGGGCGCGCTCGACGAAGTAGCGGAAGGTGTCGGGATCGCCCCCGGTCTTCTTGCCGTCGATCTGCGCGACCTGGTGGCGGTAGACGCCGGTGTCGCGCAGGAACCCCGCGAGCCGCGTGACGCCCGCCTCGTAGTGGGCCCAGCCGTCCGCGAGCCCCGGGTGCTCGCCGTGGAGCCGCGCGATCAGAGACTCGAGCGACGGGCCCTGGCGGTTCGCCACGTCCCAGTCCGGGCCGAGGTCCGGGCGGCCGTAGGGCCCATAGAAGTGCCGCCGCTCGGGGCGGATCCGATCCCAGGGCGGGTTGCCGATGACCGCGTGGAAGCCGAACCCGGTGCGCGGGCGGCCCGCGGCGTCGAACGCAACCTCCGGAAACTCGAGTTGCCAGTGGAACCAGGACTCGGGGCGCGGCCCGTAGCCCGCGTCGCGGCCGCCGCGCACCCGGACCACGAGCGGGTGCGTCGAGAGCCGGTCCAGCGCGGCCGCGCGCTCGGCGTCGGCGGTCAGGCCGCAGATGCGCTTCACCTCGGCGTAGAGGCCCGCCGGCGCCTCGTAGGCCGCGACGTCGTCCGGGGTCGCGTCGCCGAGGAACCACTGGAGGCACCAGAGGTCGGCCAGGAGGCGGTGCGCGGCGAGGCGTTCACCGACGGCGCGCGCGTAGTCCTGGCCTTTCTGCTTGATGTCGCGCGCGCTCTCACTGGGGCGGGCGAGGATCGCGCGGATGCTCGCGAGGATCCCGGAGAAGAGGGACGTGTCGATAGGGAACGGCAAGCTGATCTGCAGCGCGGCGGCAGCCTGGCGCTTCGAGCGACGGGTCCGAGGCGCGGCGGCCGGTACGTCCGAGGTGTCTGCATCGACCGGCGGGGCTTGGGGGACGGGCGACCACTGGAGGCCCGCCCGGGTGCTCTTCGCACGGAGGCCGGGCGAGGCGAGGCGGTCGAGGGTCGTGCCCACGAGGCTGTTGCCGACCTTGAGGTGGTGGTCGAGGAAGGAGAGCGGCTTGCCGGGCTCCGCGGTGTAGAGCCAGAGCGCCACGCGCGCGAGCTCGACGGCCATGGGGTTGTAGTCGACGCCGTAGATGCAGCTCTCGACGACGCGGCGCTTCCAGTAGGCGCGCTCCGCAGGCCCGTTGTCCCTGGGCGCGTCGGGGTCCTCGGGGTCGCAGCGGACGGTCAGATAGTCGGCCATCACGTCCACGACCTTCACGAGGAAGTGGCCGCTCCCCATGGCCGGGTCCAGCACGCGCAGCGCGAGGACCTGGGTCGGATCATCGCCGCAGGGGAAGAGCAGGGGCTCTACGGCGCGGCGCACCAGGCGCTCGACCAGCACGTCGGGCGTGAAGTAGGAGCCGCTGGCCTTGCGCTCACCCTTCTGGTTCGTGAGGCTCAGGCTCGGCGGCTCCGTGGCGCGGGCGACGAGCCGCTGCTCGAGGAGCCCCTCGTAGATGTCGCCGAGGTCGCGCACGTCGAGGTCGGCGTAGGGCACGGCCGAGTCGAGGCGCCCCTCCAGGTAGATAAGGTGCCCGAGGACGTGATCGAGCGCCCCGTCGAGGAGCTTCCAGCGCGCGAGGTCGGGGTGCTTGTCCCGATCGAAGAGCCCGCCGTTGTAGGCCGGGATATCGAAGGCTGGGTCGCCGCGGTCGATGGCGTCGAAGAGGCGCAGCAGGTCGTCGTAGACATCCGAGAAGCGCTCCT
The DNA here is from genome assembly GCA_006226565.1 of Deltaproteobacteria bacterium. Lineage (GTDB taxonomy): Bacteria > Myxococcota_A > UBA9042 > PHBI01 > PHBI01 > PHBI01. The sequence goes on from SBGO01000334.1 coordinate 9,335, forward strand.
TGTCGTCGGCGGGCAGCTCCCCCAGCCGCTTGAAGATGGCGAGCGTGGAGCGTTTCCGCGCGTACGGGGTATCGGCCCCCAGGGTGTCCCACATGGGAAGCAGGCCCTGGGCCTCGGCCTTGAGCACGAAGAGGAGGCGGTAGAGCAGCGTGAGCGAGACGTCGCGCAGGTGATCGAGCTCGGCCTGCGGCGGGAGCGCGGGCGCCACAGTGAGGCCACTGGTCTCATTGGTCCGGCATGACCAGAAGCCGCGCGCGATGGCCTCGACCGCCTCGTGCGCCTGGTCGCGCAGGACGTCGCGCACCTTCCGCGTATCGGCGGCGCTGCCCGCAGCGATCGCGTCCAGGTACCCGCCCCCCACCGCCGGCGGGCCGAAGAGGTGCCAGAAGAGGTTGAAGACCTCGAAGTCAGCGGCGTTGGCCGCGCGACCACGGAGGTCCTCGAGGAAGCGCACGAGGTCGAAGCGGAGGTGCTCGTGGAGGCGCCCCCGCTGCATGAGGCGCCAGCAGCGACCGTTCGTGAGGACGCCCCACGGGCGGTCGTAGCCCCGGAGGTAGCGCTCGACCTGCTGGACGTCCTCGATGGCGGTTGGTTCCGTGCGTTGGCGCTTGGGGGGCGGAAGGTCGGGCACGAGCTCGTCGGCGCCGACGCCCTTGTCGAAGCGCTTGGCGTCGATGATCAGCGCGGCCGAGCGGCAGAAGTCCAAGCCGTCCGCGACCCGCTCCGCGGCGTCGGCGCCGAAGCGTTGCACGACTCCGGCGAGCACGGTCGGGTCCGTGAAGAGGACGAGGTCCGGACGCTGGGCCGCGGTCTTGACCTCCTGCGCGGCAATGCCGCGGAGCGCGAGGTGCCGGTTTTGGATGACCGAGTACCCGAGGACTTGCTCGCAAACCGGGCGAATGAAGGCGTTCTCGATGTCGGACTCCGATCTGCCCCGGACGAGGTCCTGATGAGGGAGGAGCCCGGTCCAGGCGCGTCGCGGCCCGGCGCCGTCGATGCGCGCGTCGCGGAGGTACGAGCCGCGGATGCCCTCCCAGAGCGCGACGAGCTTCGCTAGGCGCTCCGGCGCGTCGGCCGGGAGGACCCGCAGGCGCGGGAAGGAGGTCTCTCGGACCACGCGGTCGAGGTAGCTCTGGGCGAAGAGACCGTCGTGGTGGAGATATCGGTGAGGCATTCGGTGGGTCCGGGTCCAAGGGGCAGCCTGGGCGCAGAAGATAGTGCCGGCGCTGCCGAGCGTAGTGGTGGTGGAGGCGTTCGTGCAACCGCGCGTGCGTCTCGACCGGGAGTCGGCGGACGCCTCCAACCGAGCCACGCCCTTGTTCTGGTTCACCGTCAAGCTGAGTTTTCAGGTGGATGACGAACGGCGCAGAACGCCACGTTCCGTCGCAGATCGAGTGGAGTCACGTGGAATCGTGGGGTCCGGCGCCTTCGACCAGCGCCGGCCCGCAGCACAAATCTATCCTGGGAGGGTCGGCGCGAGACCGCGGGGTAACTACTGACTGGTTGGTCCAGCTGTGGGGGGTAGAGCCCGTCGCCCTACGGCCGCGCGGACAATGCAGAGCGCACGGCATGAAGTGCGTCGTGTGCGTTCACGGAGAGGGCGCGCCGCGGTCCGGCAGGATGCGGCAGGACCGCGACGCAGACCGTCTACGGCGAGGAACCGTCCGACTCCGGAACCGCATCGGGCTCGGCCGAAACGGCGGTGAGGTGAGCCGGACCGCCATCGGGCCGATCCGGACCGCCATCGGGCCGGTCCGGATCGCCATCGGGCCGATCCGGATCGCAGGATCAGGGCGTGGCGGCTTCGGCCGGCGCTTCACCCGACGCGGCGGCGCGGCGCTTGCGGGTGAGGCGCTGGGTGCGCTCGTAGGCGCTGGTGAAGCGGCGGGCATCGGGGGTGTTGCGGAAGGCGTAGCGGCCGGCGTCGCGGATGTCCGTCATGGCGTCGTCCAGCGCCGTCCAGGCGCGGTCGCGGAGCGCCAGCGCGTTCGCCATCGCCGCGTCCGTCCGATACTCCGACAGCCCCGACCGGATGTCCTCGGCGAGCTTCCGGAGCTCCGCCACCGTCGCCGCCGCGTCGAAGGTCCGGTCCGAAGCGAACCCGGCGCGCTGCTGCTCCACCAGCTCGCCCAGGTCGACGAGGTCCTGCACCAGGTCCGCCACCCCCGTCCCCTCGACGATGCGGTCGAGCGCCCCCATCACCATGCGCGAGTCGCGCAGGTTCCAGCGCACCGCCGCCACCACGTTCGCCCGCAGCGCCGCCCCCGACTCCTCGAGCGCCTGCTGCTCCTCCGGCTTCCGCGGCGAACGCACCGCCGCCCACCGCGCCTGCGCCTCGCGCGCCGCCTCCAGCCGCTGCCGCGCCTGCGCCAGCCGCTCCGCCGGCAGCCCCACCGCCGTCAGCTTGGCCGCCGTTTCCGCCGGCTCGAGCCACACCAGCACGTCGAGCGCCTCCTGAAAGTAGATGTGGGCCGGGATGGTCGGCCGCCGGACCTCGGCCTGCGGGATGGACTCGAGCTCGGGACGCAACGTATCGAGAACAGTCGAAGCCACGGAAACCTCCGATAGCAAAGGGTTGAACGTCGACCGTGCGAAACCCGCCCGCCACGCGCAACCCGGCCCGCGACATCAAGCCGCACCCGACGCCGCGCCTGTGCGATGCCAGACGTCGGCACCGACGCGGCATCTCAACGCTGCAAGCCTCCCGGTGTGCCACGCGTTTCAGACATGGTTTCGGGATGCGTCAATTCTGGGTGCACCGCAGAATCCCGGCCGCAAATCGGCCGGCGGCGCTCGAATCGCCCCCGGGCCCGCCCGCAAGGATCGACCTGGCCCGAGCGGGTCGATGACGGAGGTCGTGGCACGCCAAAGAATCGACAGAGCGTGTGCATTTGGGGTTGACGAGATTTTCGTGGGTGAGGTCACGAGACCGGAGGTTGGCACTGAACGGGCGCGCAGAGGGCGCTGACCGGTGCTGTGGCGCGTTGATCCGGGAAAATCGTTTCGTTGCCTGGCTCGGAGGGCGAAAATGGGCTGACGGGGACGCCAGCGGGGTGCGAAAACCCATGTGGTATAAGGGGCTTGTGAACAAGCGCACCCCGAGCAGGCTCGAACGCCACCCGACCACGCTGCGCCCCCGCGCGTGGCTCGAGCGGGCGGACCGCGACCTCGTCGCCCTGTCCCGAGGCGCCGGCGCGGTCCGCCTGGCCCTGGGCGACGGACTCGCCGCGATGCGCGACGGTGCCCGCTACAAGCCGCTCGGCTTCTCCTCCCTCGGCGCCTACGCCTACGAGCGCCTCGGCCGCGGCAAGCGCTGGGCCGACGACACCGCCCGCCTCGCGACCAAGCTGGCCGCGCTGCCCGCCGTCCGCGCCGGCCTCGCCAGCGGCGCGCTGTCGTGGAGCGTGGCCGACCTCCTCGCCCGCCACGCCACCCCCGACACCGAGGCCGACCTCGTCGCACAAGCACGCACGTCGACCTATCGCGCGATGCTGGAGGCGCTCGCCCGATGCGCCGCCGCCGGGGACGAGACCGCGAGCACGCCGGACGGCGCCGCGCCCCCAGCGGCCGACGAAGACGAGGACGATGAGCGCCGCCACCTCGCCATCACCGTCGACCAGCTCGACGCCTGGGCCCTCGAACGCACCCGCGGCCTCGTCCGCGCCATGACCGGCTCGGGCTGCGACGACGCCCTGGTCGAGGCCCTGCTCGCCGAGGCCGTCACCACCCTCCTGAACCGCCACCCCGACCTGCGCCTCCCGCGCGACCTCGACGATCCCGCCCACGCCTGGGCCCGCGAATGGCGCGCGCAGCTCGCCACCTGGCGGACCGAAGCCGAGCGCGACTGCGAGCCCCGCATCCCCGGGCACGGCGGCGAGGCCGACTACGCCCCCGACTTCCTCGAGCAGGTCGCCGCCGCCATCTGCGACGCGGTTCCGACGCCCCGCCCGACCGCCGTCCCCACCCAGCCCGAGGCCCTCGACGCCCGGCTCCGCGAGCTCGCGCACGACCTCGCCCGACGCGACCTCGCGCTCGGCGAGCTGGCCCGAGACTTCTGGGACGCCGACGGCTGGCGGCGCCTCGGCTACGCGAGCGCCGGGCAGTACGTCCGCGAGCGCCTGGGCGTGTCGTTCTCGACCCTGAAGTCCCGCATGACCCTGGCCCGCCGCGTTCAGCGGTTGCCGGCCGTCGCGGCAACCCTCGACGCCGGCGCCGTCGGCCTCGAGTCCGCATCACTCGTCGCGCGGGTGGCCGCCCCGAAGACCGTCGACGCCTGGCTCGCCCGCGCCGCCGAGCGCACGACCAAGCACCTCCGCGAAGAGGTCGAGGCCGCCGAGTGCATCGCCCGCGTCGCCGGCACCCGCGCGCCCACGCCTCCCACCCCCGAGACGATGTCCGACTACCTCGACCTCGAGCGCGCCATGCTCGACGGCCGCGTCGCCGCGATCATCACCAACGGCGGCCAGATGTCTGGGGACGACCCGAGCCAGATGTCCGGGGACGACGCGAGCCAGATGTCCGGGGACCCGAGCCAGATGTCCGGAGACCCGAGCCAGATGTCCGGGGACGAGGCGTCCGCGAAGCTGCGGCCCGGGGCCGGGCGGGTGAGCGTCCGCTTTCACCTCCGCGCGGACCTCGCGCGGCTCTGGCGCGTGGTCGAGGCGATGTTCCGCCGCTCGGCCGAGCCCGGGCCCTTCGTCGCGTTCCTCGTGCGGACGTTCTGGCACACCTGGCTGAAGCCCGACCCGACCGCAGACCGCGTCGCCTACCAGCACATCTACGAGCGCGAGCGCCACCGCTGCGCATCACCCGTCTGCGACAACCGCGACCTCACGCCCCACCACCTGCTCTTCCGCAGCCACGGCGGCGGCGACGAGGACGAGAACGTCCTCGGGCTCTGCGTGGCCTGCCACCTCGAGCTCGTCCACTCCTACCTGATCACCGCCACGCCCCCCGCCGACGACGTCCGCTGGGAACTCGGCCGCGACGCGCTCATCACCGTCCACGGCCGCCGCCGCGTGCGCCGCGTGACCGCGAGGGCGGCCGAGGCCGTGGTCACCGACACGCCTGGCGCTGAGCCGAGGGTCCCTTGACGCCCATCGGGGGCACTGCGAACCTCGGGATGAGGCGAATGCCGTCTCGAAGTCGTGTGGCCAAGCCTGGTGAGGCGGCACTGTGGAGGTTGGCGGGATGGGCGTTCAGGGAGAGACGGACTCGTTGGCTGGGGCGTTGGCCCGTTCGTTTGGTCATGAAGCCGTCGCGGTTGCCGAGGGGCAGGTGCAGGAGGCGCACACGAAGGGCCGGAAGTGGGTCTTCGAAAACGTGGGTGGGGCGGTCCGCGTCGAGTACGCTGGGGATGATCTGGCTTTCGTTGACGACGAAGAACTTGTGCTGAGGGTCGTGCTCGGATGTCGAGTCGTGGGGAACCAGCCGGTGCTCGATGAACCGGGCGAGACGCAGGATTGGGTTGAAGGCTCGATGTGGCCGACCTGGGAAGCCCGCGGCTACGCGATCGACGAATCATGCTCGCCAGGGAATGGCTGGGATGCGGACGATGAGTGCTACCTGCTCAACGTCAAGAAGGTCGTCGGCGACTTCGGCGCGTTGGTGGCAGAACTCCGTTGGGCTGCGGCGCAGGAGGTATTCCAGTTCATCGAAGGACCTGCTCTTCCCAACATAAAGATGCTCGAGCGGTGACGGCAACGGCAAGGCCTCCGCGTCCGTGACCGGACACGCTGACGATACCAACGCCCTGGCCGGGCGCTGCGTCGCGGCTCTTGATTTGTAGCAAGCCGTCCGCGTCAACCCTCCCACAAGAGGGTGCCGAGGCCCGACGTGCGGGCGATGGGGCGCGCCAGGGAGGCCTCGAGCTCGGCGTCGGTGCCGACCCAGGTCAGGCGCTGGCTGGCGCGGGTCACGCCAGTGTAGACCAGCTCGCGGGTCTGGATGGGCGAGGGGCGGTCGGGGCGACCAGACAGGACCACCGCCACATGCTTGAACTGCGAGCCCTGCGACTTGTGAATCGTCATCGCCAGCGCGCCCATGTGCGGCGGCAGCCGCGACAGCGCGACCGCCCGCACGGCCTTCACGGCGCCCTCCATGACCGGGAAGACCGCCGTCAGCTTGCCGTCCGCGCCGGGGAGCACGAGCCCCACGTCGCCGTTGCGCAGATCGACGTCGTAGGCGTTCTGCGTCACCAGGATCGGCTCGCCGAGCCAGTGCCCCGACCGCGTCGGTAGCGGCTCCTTGTCCCCTTGGGGCCGCGGCTTCTGCTCGGCCGTCGCGCCCGACCGCGCGGACCGCTTGCGCTCGCGGTACGCCATCGTGAGCGCCTCCCGCACGCGCTTTCCGATCTCGCGCACGAGCCCCGAGACCCCGAGGGGACCGGCACGATGCGCGGCGAGGATGCGATAGCCGTCCAGCGCCTCCAGCAAGGCGCGCTGGTCGTGCTGAAGCGACGCGAAGCCACCGTCGCGCAGGCGCTGAGCGATCCGCCCCGCGTAGCCCCCCGGCGCGAGGTACGGCTTCACGAGCTCGTCCAGCAGCTCCTTCGACGGGCGGCCCTGCTTGGGCTCGGGCTCGAGCTTCTTGACCCGGTCCGGGACCGTCTCGCCCGGGACCTTCGGCCCATCGGGCATCATCCAGGCGACCGCGCGCTCGGGTGCCCGGTCCTGGATCGCCCGGGCCACCGCAGCCACCGTCGGCGCGTCCTTGAAGCGACGCGAGTGGCGGAACGCCGAGACCGCGCCCTCCAACGGGCCGCGCTTGTCCTCGAAGTGCCCGCTGACGATGTCCGACAACACCGTCCCCGCGTCCACGCTCGCCAGCTGGTCGCGGTCCCCGAGCAGCACCAGCCGCGCCCCGGGGCCGATCGCCTCCGTGAGCTTCCGCATCAGCACGAGGTCCAACATCGACGCCTCGTCCACCACCACGACGTCGAGCGGCAACGGCTGGTCGGCGCCGTAGCGCGTCGTCCCATCGGGCCGGATGCGGAGCAGCCGATGCACCGTCGACGCGGGCAGCGACTCCAGCTGCGCCCGCACCTCGCCGGCCGTGTCCACCCCCGCCAAATCCTCGGCCATGGCCTCGGTCATCCGCACCGCGGCCTTGCCGGTCGGCGCCGCCAACGCGACCTGCAGCGGCCGGTCCGGCGCCTCGGACTTCGCCGCCTCGATCAGCAACGCCAGGAGGCGCTTGATGCTGAACGTCTTGCCCGTCCCCGGGCCCCCCGTGACCACCGACAGCGACCGCGTCGCCGCCCGGCGCAGGGCGGCGCGGCTCAGTTCGACCGCCTCGCCCTCTTCGGTGTTCTCGCCCGCCTCGTGCGGCAAGAGCCGAGGGATCGCGCTCGCCATGAGCGCCTCGGGGACCGACGGCTCGGGCGCCGTCGTCGCCAGCCGCTTCAGCCCCTCGGCCAGCCGCTGCTGCTCCCACGCCATCCGCCGCGACATCACCAGCGTCTCGCCGCCGCGCAGCGCCTGCCTCGCGAACGGCCGTTTGGCGTCGTCGAGCTCGCCGACCATCGGAGATGCGCAGACGGCCGCCTCCCACGCGGTGACCGAGGCCGGCCAGGGCGGAGGCGTCGGCGGCGCCGCTTCGGGGGCGGAGTCGTCCGGCGAGGCGTCGTCGTCGTCCACGGCCGCGCGCGACGGCTCCAGCGGCGTCAGGAGGTCCCGGGCGAGCCGCAGGTCGAGCCCGACGTGCCCGCGCGCCTGCGCCTCGACCGCCAGGGCCAGCCCGAGCAGCACCTCGGGGTCCTGCTCGCCGAAGCGCCGCGCGGCGGTGTCCACGATCGCCAAGGACCCCGCGCTAACGATCCGCTGCGCCACGAAGGGCGCCGCGAGCTCCGCCAGCCTGGGGGTCCTGAAGTAGAGCCTGGGCGTGTCGTTCATGCCGACTCTCCGTGGGCATTCATCGCCGCCTGGACGGCGGCCAGCGACTCCCCGGCGAGCGCCGCGTCGAGCCCGATCACGGTCTTCGCCGGCCACCGATCGCCGTAGACGCCTAGGGGCAGACCGTCGACGCGCGAGCGCGTGCCGTCCATCCCGCGCAGGAACAGGTACAGGTGGCCGCCGATGTGGGTGTCGTAGCGGTAACCCGTGCCGAGCCGCTGGCACAGCAGGCGGTGCAGCGCGACGGTGTAGATCAACGCCTGCAGCGGGTAGGCCCCGTGCGCCATCGCCCAGGTCAGGAGCGGGCGCGTGTAGCTCGCCCGCCGGAGCTTCCACCCGACGTCGTTCGCGTCGCGCGCGACGGCGAGCTCGCCGAGCTGCGCGCGGAAGTCGTCCGAGCCACGCACGACGTTGCTCTTGTAGTCGACGATGTAGTAGCGCGCCGCGGTACCTTCGCCGCCGACGCGGAACGCAAGGTCGATCGACCCGGTCATCAGCCCGGCGATGGCGGGCAGGATCCGTCGCGGCTTGCCGTCCGGGCCCTTTCTCTTCAGCAGCTCGTCGAGCCAGCCCCGCCCGCCGAACGCCTCGTCCTCCAGCGCCGCTCCGAGCGCGAGTCGCACGGCATCCGGGTCGATCCGCCCCGTGTAGTCGCCCTCCCGTGTGCGCATGGACGGGGCCCAGCCCGTCCCGGCGCCGAGCCGCAGGTCGAACTGGAGCTCGTCGAGGCGATCCCCGACCGGGATCTGCCGCAGCGAGAACCCGGCTGGGAGCGAGCCGGGCCCACCGGGCGGGAGCGGCACGTCGAGCGGCGCGTCGAGCCAGCCCGGGAGGAGCTCGCGGACGAGCGCGAGGTGCTTCGTGATCCCACGCACCCGGGCTTGCTCCTTGACCACCGCCTCGGGCTCTCCGCGCTTCCCGCGGCCCGGCGTCCCCGCGTCGCCGCCGAAGTCGATGTGCTCCAAGACGGCGTGGAGCCACTTGCCGTTGCCTGTCCCGCCGGGGAGCGGCGCGCCGGGGACGACGTCGAGGAGGCTCGCGTCCGCCGAGACCCACGCGCGCACGTCGAAGCCGTCCTCGACGACCGCGCTGTGGTCGGGGGGCTCGGCGTCGGCGTCGTCGCCCTCGTGCCCGTGTTCGACGGCGGCCACCTCGTGCAGCGTGCTCCCGTCGACGTCGCCGCCCTTGCCGGCGGACAGCGACGAGAAGCTCGCTACCGTCCAGATCGCGCCCAGCGGGCGGTCCGCGGGCCAGACGGCGGCCTCGAGCGGCGCTTCGTCGGCGGCGGTGCCGTCGGTCCCGGTGTTCCACAGCTCGGTCGGAGCGACGGGGGCTTGCTCGCGCAGCCAGCCGACCCCCTTCGCCGGGTCCGCGGTCAGCGCGCCAAGGACGGCCGCGTCGTCCTGTTCCCCGCCCTGGCCGAGGAGGCGGTGGATGGCGCCGGGTTTCTTCACGGCGGTCGCGGAGGTCCAGACCACCACGTGATGCCGGGCCCGCGTCAGCGCGACGTAGAGGAGGCGCATGTCCTCGCGGCGCCGCTCGTCGTCGACGGCCCGCTTGGCCGCCTCGCGTGTCGGTGCCCCCTTGACCTCGAGGTTCAGGACGGTGCGCGCCGGGGTACCGACGCTTTGGCCGTCGTAGCGCAGCGGCTGGCCGGCTTCCTTGGTCGGCGTGTCGGTGCCCCACGCAAACGGCACGAGCGTGCTTGGGTACTGGAGGCCCTTGCACGCGTGGACCGTGACGATCTGCACGGCCTCCGCGTCGCTCTCGAGCCGCTGCACCCGCTCGCCCTCCTCCTCGGGCTCCTCGGCGGCCATCCGCTCGAGCCACTGCGCGAGCCCGCGAGGGCCGGGGCGCGTGCGGCGCTCCTCGACGTGGCACAGCTCGAGCAGGTGGCGGAGGTCCGTCGCGCCGCGCTCGCCGTACTCGCTGCCGACGAGCCGCGGGAAGACGTCGTAGGCCTCGCTGAAGGCGTCGAAGACCCGAAAGACGCCGAGCTTGCCAAAGCGGTCGGCCCAGGAGATGAGCCGCTGACGCAGCTCCTCCCACGCTCGTCGCGCGGCACGTTTCTCGTCGTCGTCCCCTTCCGTGGGGGCCGACAGCGCCTGCGTCAGCTGCGCCGGCGACCAGTTGACGAGCGGCGTCAACGCGAGCCACTTCACGCCCTGCTCGCGGGTCGGGGCCGCGAGGGCGTCGAGGAGGGCCCGGAGCCAGGCCACGGCGTCGCTCTGGAAGATGCTCTCCTTGTTCGCGCTGACCGCGGGGATGCCGTGCCGGCGCAGCGCGAGGCGCACCATCTCGCCCTGCTTGTGGGTGCGCACCAGGACGGCGAGGTCGCGCGGGCCGATCGCGGTCCTCTTGTCGAGGAGGACCCGACACTCGGCCGCGCAAAGCTCCGCGACCTTCTTCTCGGCGACAGGCTTGGTCACGGAGTCGTCCGCCCCGAGACCGACGACCGTACCGTCGAAGAGCCGCAGCTCGAGCGGGAAGCGCGGGCGCTTGCCGCCGTCGGTCTCGACCGGGGGGAGATTCTCGATCCGCCCCTCGTTTTTGGCGTCGACCCGCTCGTACTTGATGTCCTCGTGCTCGAAGGGGGCGCCGGCGTAGCCCCAGACGTGGTTGAGGGCGTCGACGAGCGGCTTGTCGGAGCGGTGGTTCGTCGCGAGGCGGTGGGGCGTGCAGGCCTTGGCGGCGTCGAGGTAGACGCCCAGGTTGGCGTTCCGGAAGCTGTAGATGGCCTGCTTGGGGTCGCCGACGGCGTAGAAGCGGCGCGGGTCGTCGGGCTCCGTCCGGTGGAAGACCTCGCGCAGGATGCCCCACTGAGCGCCGTCGGTGTCCTGGAACTCGTCGACGATGGCGACGTCGTAGCGCGCGCGGATGGCGGCGGCTAGGCCGGCCCCGTCGGCCCCGTCGAGGCGCTCGGCGAGCTTCGAGAGCATCCCGTCGTAGGTGAGCCACGCGCGGCGCGTCAGCTCCGCCTCGAACGCCGCCCGAACGCGGCGAGCAAAGTCCGCGAGCGGCCGGGACCACAGCGTCGGACGCAGGTCGCGGAGCGCGGTGACCCGTCGGTAGACCTCGAGCCCCTCGAAGCTCTGGTCGTCGCCGCCCTTCCACTTGGCGTCGAGATAGGTCTGGGACCAGGTCTTCTCGATCCAGTCGACATCCGGGTCGCCCTTCTCGTGGCCTTTTGCGGGACCGCGAAGGTCGAGCCAGCGTTCGAGCAAGCCCCAGTTCTTCGAGAACGTCGTCTGCCCGACCCCACCGACCTTCTTGCCTTTGCCCTTGATCTTCGCGTCGTTCTCCAACGCCGCCCGCGCCGCCACACCTTCCGCCGTGCCGAGCCAAGCCCGCACCGCGGCGACCTCGGCCCACCACCGACGGGTACACGCGATCGGGTCGATCCCCGCCGAATCTGCCGCCGCCGGCTCGACCTCGGGCGCGGTCGGACCGGTCATCGCCTTCGTCACCTTCTTCAGGTTCGCGGCGGTCCAGCCCATGTCTTCCAGCGCGCGGAGCTCTGCCGCGGTCGCTGTCGCGAAGACAGTCGCGAGCGCGTCCGCCACCAGCTGCTCGGTTACGGAGAGCGCTTCGCTGACCACCGTGAGGTCGGGGTCCTGGTCGGCTTCGAGGGCCAGCTCGCCGAGCGTCCGCTGGCAGAAGCCGTGGATCGTCGAGATGGGCGCCTGATCATAGGCCGCGAGCGCGTCCTCGAGGGAGGCGCGGCGCCGCTCCCGGTCGGCGTTCGAGCCGTCCAACAGCGACGCGATCGCCTCGTCGTCGGACGGTACAGTGCCCGTCCCGAGGGCGTCGAGCGCGCTCTCGAGCCGCGCTCGGATGCGCGCGCGAAGCTCGGCGGTCGCGGCGTTGGTGAACGTGATGACGAGGATCTTGTCGATGGGCACGCCGTACTCGGCGACGAGGCGCACCACCAGCCCCTCGGTCGCATAGGTCTTGCCGGTGCCGGCGCTGGCCTCGAGCAGGACGTGGTCGGACGGCGCGAGCGCTCCGCGCGGGTCCCAGGTCCTCACTTCGTCGTTCACTTCGTCTCCTCCGCCACGGGGAGCCAGTTGGCGAGCGTCTCGGCCTTGACCTTCGCTGACTCGAGCGGGCTCCAGACCCGGGTCGCCAGGTCGACCAGGCCGTCGGCGTCGGGCGCAAGTACGTCGTCGAGGTCGTACGTCGGGTCGTAGTTGGCGAACACCATCGCGATCCACCGGTCTTGGCTATCTCCGTAGACTCCGCGCGCTGGGTCTCCGAGCCACTTCTTCTGGACCGCATCAGCGAGCTTGTTTCGCAGCTCGTCGGCGCTCACCGCCGTGCCTTGCTTCTCCGCTGCCGCTGCAAACGACGCCAGCTTCTCACCGATGACGGCGGACGTCCCCGAGAAGAGCGGCAGCGGCTTCCGCCGGCCGAGCTGCCAGATGGCGATCAGGTTCTCCAGAAGCCTCAGCTCCTCGCCCGGCGTCGGCGGTCGAAGGAGCACCTCGTCCGCCTTGCCGCCAGAGGGCTTGCCCACGATGCGCGCGGCGACCACCGGCCAGCCCGCAGCACGTGCGGCGAGGAGGGTGACCCACGCCGTGAGTTTCCGCTTCGCGCTCTCCACCCGAGACGCCGTGACCCACTCGAGGACCAGCTCGTCGCCGAGCTGGCGGATCCGCTCCGGGCGACCACGCAGCGTGAGCCCGGCGATCTGGAGCGAGATGGGCTCGCGCTCGACGGTCTCCCCGCGCCAGGCGTTGTAAGCGCCGCGAATCTGCCCGGCCTCGTCCGCGAGCTTCGTCGCGAGATGCTGACCGCCGGCTTCCAGCGGGAGGAAGCCGCGCCCGGCGAACCGCCGTCCCACGATCTCCGCGGTCGCAGCTTCGTCCCGGCTGGTGAGGAGTCGCACCGCCTCGTCGCGGACCTGCCACTGGTGGAGCGAGGAGAGCTCGATCGGCTCGCGGTCATCCAGCTGCGGTGCCCGGTCGGGCAGGAAGATGTCGAGCCGACGATACAAGAAGAGCTTGGCGGGATTCTCGAGGTCCCGCGCGAGGTCCTCGAGGGTGAGTTCGACCGGTGGGTTCTCCTCGGGCGGCAGCAGCTCTTTCCGGCTCGCGCTGAGCTCGCTCGGAGCGGGCGTCGCTTTGCCGCGCGCCAGAGCGCGAAGCGTCGTCGCGGCCGTCGCCAGGCTGGGGTCGAAGGTCGTCGTGCCCCCGTTGAAGGCCGCGGGGCTCCACGGCTGGAGCGGGTGTTTGACCGCGAGGTCGTCGACTTCGGTCCCCGTCAGCCGGCCGACCACGCCGAGCAGCTCCTCGATCGGCACACAGGCCGGCATCTCGGCGCCCTTCTTCTGGTCGAAGCCGCTCCACAGCACGACGAAGCGCTCGCTCGCGGCCATCAGCGACTCGAAGAGCGCCAGCCGGTCGGCGTCGCGCGGGTCGATCTCGCCGTCGCGTGGCGCGGCGAACGGGTCCCACGCGCGCGGGCGGGCGGCCCGGGGGAAGGCCGCGTCGTCCATCCCGAGCAGCGCTATCACCTTGTACGGCAGCGTCCGCCCCGGACGGAGCTCGCTGAGGGTCACCGCGCCCGTGATGACGCGGTCTCCCGACTGCGCCATGGCGAACCGTCCCCGCAAGAGGCGGGTCAGGGCGTCGAGGCTGACGGGGAGCCGGTCCCCGGCCGCGCCGAGCGCCTCGTCGAGCGCCGCCTCGAGCTGAGGCCGGAGCCACGCCTGGGTCGGCGGCAGCGCGGCGACGTCGTCGAGGAGCGCCAGCAGCTCGGCATGCCACATCGGGCCGGTCCGGAGCTGCGCCGGGTCGGTGAAGCGCGCGCGGGCGTTCGTGACGGCGCGAACGAGCGCGATGAGCGCCGCGATGCGTCGGCTGCGCTCGCGGCCGTCGACCGCGAGGGGGACGACCGGGGTGCGCGCCCCGTCGAGCCCCTCCTCGACGCCGTCTTCGGGCATCAGGACGCCGAACGCCAGCCGCTCGAGGCCGAACTCGATCGTGTTCTGCTCGAGCTCGGGCTGGCCGGCGCGCGCGCGATCCGCTGCGTCGAGCCCCCAGCGGAGGCCGGACTCGATGACCAGGGAGCGCAGGTCGGCCACGTCGTCGAGGTCGAGGCCGAAGCGCTCGCGCACCGGGGACGACTCGAGGAGTCGCACCAGGCGGGACGCGGTCACGCGCTCGCTGGCGAGCTCGAGCAGCGCGAGCAGGACCTCGGCGAGCGGGTTGGTGCTGGCGATCCCGAGGTCGGCGATGTGGACCGGGATGGCCGGGGCGCGGGTGGCCCAGTCGCCGTCCGTCTTCGCGGCCGCGCTGCGGTGGGCGAACGTCGCCGCGACGAGCGGGCCGTAGGTCGCGAGGTCGGGCGTCAGGATGAGCACGTCGCGGGGCTCGAGGTCCCGCTGCGTCGGGTCGGCAAACCAGCTGAGCAGCAGGTCGCGGAGCACCTCGACCTGCCGCAGTGGCCCGTAGGTCCGGTGGAAGGTGAGGCTCTCGTCCCTCGGCCATCCGGTGTCGCCAAGCGGCGCGTCGGCCCGAACCCAGCGCTGGAGGCGGGTGAGGAAGGTGCCGTCGGCCGCATCGGACCAGGGCTCGGCCGGGGGCGACGTGGGCAGCAGCCGTCGCACCGCTCGGTCGGCGCGAGCGAAGCTCCGGGCGATCGGGTTCACGAAGTCGCGGCCGTCGGCCGCTTGTGCGAACGCGGTGCGGTACACCGTGATCGGGACCCACTCGGACAGCGCGTCGAGGACCTGCGCCTCGGTCGGGGACAGCGGCGGCAGGCCGAAGATGCGGAGCGGCGGTCCATCGACGGGGCGGCCTTCGCCGGCGAGGACCCGGGCCCGCAGCGACGCCGGCGAGTCCGGCGCATCGAGGCCCAGACCGGCGCACAGGCGACGTAGCCAGGCAGGCGCTGAGTCGCGCTCCGTTGCGGGGTCCGAGGCGAAGGCCAGCGCGTCGTCGTGACGCTCACGCGCGAGGCGGTCGAGGACCGCCGCGATCTCGCCCGCGAGGGAGAGCTCGCGGTGGGTGGTCGCCAGCGGAACGACGCCCCCTTTATAGAGGTACGGCTTGACGTCGCCGAAGCCGTCCTCGTCTCGCGAGGCGCGGACGAGTTCGACGAGCCGCGCCCGTAGCCGGCCCACGGCCCAAGCGTCGTCGTCGCTGGCGCTCGCCCAGCAGTGGCGGCCACTTCCCGCCTGTGGCTTTGCGAGCACCGCGCGCAGCACCGCGTCGAAGGTGGCCCGCCAGGTGGGGAACTCGACGTTGGCGACGATGTCCAGGCGGGTGGCCAGCTCGTGGCGGAGCCAGCGCTCGACGGCGCGGTTGGCGACCACGATGGGGAGCGGCGCGAAGGGGTCGGGCCAGTCGGCGGCCAGGTCGTCCGCGAGGGCGGCGACGAGGTCGCGGTGGCTCGGGCTCGTGCGGATGTTGATCGTCATCAGTGCTCGGGGGCTCGCGGCGAGGGAGGCACGCGGACGCATCGAAGCACACGCCGGCGCGACTGTCATGCCGCCCCGAGGTGTCCCGCGCGGGCGTCCCTCCATGGCCCCGACAGATACGCATGTTCAGTGCGTCGCACGCGACCTTCGGGTTCCTATTTGACACGTCTGCCTGGACCGTCCGGCCGAAGCGGCGTCGGACGGCACTTTTTTCACCCTTACTTTCTGCAACTTGCGCCGCCAGGGGCTCAGATCTGAGTCGCCGCGCGTAGTAGGGGGGCAAAACGAAGATTTTGGAGGAGAGATGACCAAGCGAAACGAAAAGAACGACAAGCTGGCGCCCGCGCCCTACGCCGACGACCTCGCGTACCTCGAGGACGAGCTGCAGTGGATCGAGGCCCGGCTCGTCGGGCTCGGACATCAGGCGCGGTCAGTGGCTGGCCCGAACGAGCGGCGGTCGCCCTTCGACGAGGATGAGGCCACGCCGACCCAGCACCGCCGGCGCGCGACGGCCGCCTTCACGCGGGCGCAGGGCCTGCGCGCGGCCATCGACGCCAACCTCGCTGCGACGCGCGACGCGGACGTCGAGCTCGGCCTCGACAAGCTCTGTGCCACCCACGGGCTCGACGACTTCGAGCGCAACGTGCTCCTCCTCGCGACCGCCCCCGTCTTCTCGCGGCGGTTCGAGGAGCTCTTCGAGAAGACCGCGCTGAACCCGGCCCGCTGCGGTCTCGGGGTCGAGGTCGTCTTCGACTTCACCGAGCTCTCCTTTCGGGATCGCATCCTGCGTCGACACGCCTTCGCGCCCGGGAGCCCGCTCGTGAAGAACGAGCTCATCAGCGTCGGGATGGTGTCGCGCCTCGAGTCCGCCAAGGACCTGCTCGACGCCAGCCTCGAGCTCTCCTCGGGCGCGCTCGGGACCATCCTCGGGAACGTCGACCTCGACGCCCAGTTCGCCGAGTTCTCGTCCCTCGAGGAGCCCCGCGCGACGTTCGACCAGGTCATCCTCGCCCCTGAGGACAAGGAGCGCATCCTCGCCGTCGTCGACCGCCGCGAGGACTTCCTCGCCGCCCGCGCGCGCTACGGGTTCGACGACATCATCCAGTACGGGCGCGGCTCCTTCATGCTCTTCCACGGCGAGCCCGGCACCGGCAAGACGCTGACCGCCCACGCCGTCGCCGCCCGGCTCGGCCGCCGCGTGCTCAACGTCGACATCCCGATGCTGGCCGACAAGCACGAGTCCCAGCGCATCCTGCCCGCCCTCTTCCGGGCCGCCCGCGTGCGCAACGCCGTGCTCTTCTTCGACGAGTGCGAGGCCATCTTCGCCTCCCGCCGGTTCGGAAACGACATCATGACCGTGCTGCTCGCCGAGCTCGAGCGCTTCGACGGCTTGGCGATCCTCGCGACCAACATGCCCGAAGCGCTCGACGAGGCCCTGGCGCGGCGGATCCTCGTCCGCGTCCACTTCCCCCGGCCGGACATCGAAGCGCGCGAGGCCCTGTGGCGCGCTCACCTGCCGGCCACCGCGCCGCTCGCCGCGGACGTCGACCTGCGCGCGCTGGCGACCCGCTTCGAGATGACCGGCGGCTTCATCAAGAACGCGGTCCTGGCGAGCCTGGCCGCCGCCGTCCAGGCCGACGGCGCGGCGCCCGTCATCACCATGCGGCACCTCGAGCGGGCGGCGGCCCAGCAGTCGCGCAGCTCGACCGGCGAGCGCCCGTCCATCGTGCACCCGCGGGCGCGCCTCGCCGACGTCGTGCTCCCCCCCGACGTCGGGACGCTGCTCGGCGAGATCGTCGACGCGACGCGCAACCGCGCGACCGTGCTGGACCGCTGGAAGATCGCGCCCCACATGACCTACGGCCGCGGTATCGCCGCGCTCTTCCACGGGCCGCCGGGGACAGGCAAGACGCTCAGCGCCGAGGCGATCGCCGGCGAGCTGAACCGACCGCTGCTGGTGGCGTCGGTGCCGTCGCTGCAGTCGATGTGGGTCGGCGAGACGGAGAAGCGCCTGGTGGCGCTATTCGAGGACGTCCGCGCCGAGCGCGCCGTGCTCTTCCTCGACGAGGCGGACTCGCTCCTGATGGCGCGCGGCGAGGGGCGCGCGTCGCGCCACGACGACTCGCAGGTCAACGTGCTGCTCGGCCTCATCGAGCGCCACGACGACCTGATCCTGCTCGCCACCAACCGCCCCGGCCTGCTCGACCCGGCGCTGTCGCGGCGTATCGCCTACCACGTCGCCTTCCCGCAGCCCGACGCCAGGGCGCGGGCCGCCATCTGGCGGGGGCTCGTCCCGGACAGCGTCCCTACCGAGGGGGGCATCGACTTCGAGCGCCTCGGGAGCCGCTTCGCCCTGTCCGGCGGGGAGATCAAGAACGCGGTCCTCAAGGCCGCCTTCCGGGCAGCCGCCCGCCAGGTGCTGCGCCAGGCCGACCTCGAGGGCGCGGCCAGCGAGGAGCAGGCGACGAACAACGGCGACAGCGCACGCCCCATCGGCTTCGCGCGCTCCGAGGCCGCGGCGTGACCGTTGGCCTCTCCCAGCCGCCCCCCGCTCCCGTGCGGGGGCAGCCGGCGTCGCCCCCCATCGACGCTCCCGCGGCGCCGGTCGCGGGGCTGAGCTTCTGGGTGGTGTGGGGCGGCCACTATCTGCTGGCAGACGTCCACGCGGTTCGGCGGGTCAGCGGACGCAGCTTCGTGGTGGCCCGCGGCGGGAACCTCCAGCGCCATCTGAACGTGGAGTGGGCGCGCTGGCTCGCGGGGCTCTTCCAGATTGGCCCCGTGTTCCTCCACGGCCGCCCCATGCGGCCGCCACGACTTCCCCTCGAGCCCGGAGACCTCGCGATGCCCGACGCGCCCCTGTCCATCGACCTTCGAGCGCGCGACCAGCGGTTCCTGCGCGCTGCCCGCGACGTCCTGAAGCGCTACGAGATAGCCGGCGGCGAGGCGCTCGGCAGCACTGTCGCCTTCGACGTGCGCGGCGGAAGCGCCGACTACGCGGTCCGGGTCTCCGCCGATTGGTCCGAGCCGCCGCGCTGCACCTGCCCGGACGCGGCGCGCGCGGCGAACGCTGGATTCTGCAAGCACATCATCGCCGTCCTGCTCGTCGAGGAGGACCTCGGCTACCAGCTGCTCGACGTGCTGCTCTGAACGAGGAGGCCCCCGATGTCCCGCAACCCGACCGCCCTCGCGCTCCCCACGACCGACGGCTACAGCTACGGCGAGGTGCGTGCGCTGGTCGAGCTGACCCTGCGAGCCGGCATCTCGGTCCTGTTGCGCGGCCACCCGGGCGTCGGCAAGTCCGCGCTGGCGCACGAGCTGGCTTCCGCGATGGGGCTGCCCCTCGAGGACATTCGGCTGGCGCAGCGCGACCCGGCCGAGCTCGCCGGCGTCTACTTCCCGGACCGCGAGCGGCAAGTGCTGGCGCTCTTCGCGCCGGACTGGGTGCAGCGGGCGTGCGAGGTGCCCACGTTGGTGTTCCTCGACGAGATCAACGCGGCCGTGACCCGTCTCCACCAAGCCGCCGCCTATCAGATCGTGCTCGAGCACCGGGTCGGGCCCTTCCGGTTCCATCCGGGCACGGTCGTGCTCGCTGCGGGGAACCTCGAGGAGGACCACGCCCTCGCCGCGACGCTGTCGGCGGCACTGACCAATCGCTTCGCCCACTACACGCTGCGAGTCGACGCGGCGAGCTGGCTCACATGGGGGGCTGACGCGGGCGTCGACGAGGCGATCCTGGCGTACATCGGACGCTACGGGGAGGAGGCGCTCTATTCGAACGATGGGGAGTACGCGTTCCCGTCGCCGCGGAGCTGGGAGATGGCGAGCCGGGTGTACCGGGCCGCGACCGAGGCGGAGCGGCGCCGGGCCGTGGCGGCGTGCGTGGGAGCGGCGGCGGCGGAGAAGCTGTTCGCGTACCTGCGGATCTATCAGCGGGTGAACGCCGCGCGCATCGTCCGCAAGGGGCAGGCGATGGACTTCGCGAGGGGCAAGTCGGCCGAGCCGTCGTTCATCTACGCGGCGCTGTTCTCGGTGGCCGCGTGGCTCAACCACGAGGGGACGCCGACGGACGACGAGCTCCCGAACGTGGTCGCGTTCCTGCGATCGCCGGGGCTCGACCCCGAGTACGTCTTCCTGTTTCTGCGGCAGGTGAAGGGGAACGCGGCGTTGATGGCGCGGCTCAAGGGGTTGCCCGAGTTCCGAGCCCTGGCTGGCGAGCTGGTCCGACTGTCGGCGGAGCTCTACCGATGACCGCCGAGGAGACCGCACGGATCGTTCGCGCGGAGGAGCGACGGGTGATGGCGTTGCGAATGCAGCTGCTCGAGCTGCACCCGTTCTGGGGCCACCTGCTGCTGCAGGTACGTGTCGTGGCGGCGCTCGAGCTCGTGGCATTTGCCGCAACCGATTGTGTGCGGCACATCTGGTACAATCCGCTGCGCACCCGGCACTTGACCCTGCGGCAGCTCGGGTTCGTCCTGGCGCACGAGGTGGGGCACCAGGTGTTCGCCAGCCGGGAGCGCCAGCGGGGGCGCCAGGCGCACCTCTGGAACTGCGCGACGGACTACGCCATCAACCGGGTGGTGGCGCGCATCGGCCACCCTGCGCGACACGAGGCGCTCTACGAGTCACCGGACGGGCACTATCCCGGGCTCGGCGACGTCCGGATCCTGCTGGACGCGAGGTGGGACGGGAGAATCGCCGAGGCGATCTACGAGGAGCTCGCCGCGGAGGCGTTGCCCGAGCCGGTGAGCGTGACGTTGACGCTGACCATGCCCGGGGAGGAGGGAGAGGGAGCCGGCGCGATGGTCCGCGTGCCGAACCTGAGCGACCATGGGGGCGGGATCGACGTGCACCTCCCGGACACGTTGACGGCGGCAGATCGAGGGGTGCTCGCCGAGCGACTGGCGGGCGCCGTCGACGCCTGGCAGCGAGCCGGTCGCGCCGGAGACGCGCCGGGCGCTCTCGTCCGCGAGCTCGAGCTCGGTCGGCGAGGACAGGTCCCGTGGCCGCGGCTCCTGCGGAGGTTCGTGAGCCAGGCGACGGCGCGGGACGACTACACGCTGCGCCGACCGAACCGGCGCTACCTGATGGAGGACCTGGTCGTGCCCGGCCTCTGCGGCGAGCGGGTCGGGACGGTCATCGTGGCGGTCGACACGTCCGGGAGCATGACGCCGAAGCAGCTCGATGTGGTGGCAGCCGAACTCGAGGCACTCACCAGCGTCGTCGACGACCTGACGCTGCTCGTCGGGGACACCGAGGTGCGCGAGGTCGTGACTGGCGAGGCCGTCGCGCCCTGGTTGCGCGCGGCCCGCATGGTTGGTGGCGGTGGCACGGACCATCGCCCGTTCTTCGCCTGGGTCGCCGAGCGACGCCTGCATCCGGACGTGTTCATCGGGCTGACCGACCTCGCCTCGCGTTTCCCCGAGCGTCCGCCGCCCTACCCGGTCCTGTGGGTCACGCCCGAGGGCCACGGCCCGGCGCCGTGGGGGCAGATCGTGGTCGTGAGCTCGCGCAGCCGAACAAATGGCCCCCAAGGGGCTCAGAACCATCTGCTCACCCGTAGTAGGGGGGCAGACAAGACCCTTTGATGAGGTGGATACCGTGACAACTGACACGAAGAAGTCGAACTACTTCCTGCCCGACCGCAGCAACCGGCCGAGCAGCAGCCCGGCCGATGGCACGCGAGAGCTCGGCACCGGGCATCACGGCGTTCTCGCCGATGGCCGCCCCTACGTCGGCGAGGCGGCGGCGGTGGATGGGTTCACCATGGCCTACTATTACTTCGATGCCACTGGACTCGAGGACGCTTCGGTCGAGGAGCTCACCGACCTCCTGTGCCGGTCCGGGATCGACGTCGGCTCTCACGACCCGGAGACGGGGGTCTACCTGGGGGCTTCCCGGGGGGAGGACGCGGTGGGCCGCCCGATCATCGAGTTCCAGGTGACCTACGACCTGACGGACTGGTAGAGCGGAGCACGCCAACCCTCAACACGGAACAGAGCGTCTCGACACCAGGTCGCAAACCGTGCCTGCTCGGGCTGCGCGCACAGCAGACGGCGCGCGCTGGTTTCGCACGCCCCGCAGGAGGTCCGATGCCCGCCTTCGCCCCGACGTTCACGCTCACGCCGCTACTGCTGCGGCAGCTCAAGGTCATCGACCAGATCGACGGCTTCCTGGCGGCGGTGGAGACGCAGGCCGAGTAGGTCGAGCAGCTGGGCCACGAGGCTCGCGTGCACGACGCGCTCACGAGCTTGCGCATCGAGGGGAGCACGCTGAGCTACGAGGCGGCCCTCGAGCTGGCCGAGGGGAAGCTCACGGGGGCGTTTTGGCCGGTCAGGGGAGTTCGCCCTCGTCTCCGGAGCGGTGCACCTCTGCCCGCCGGACGCCGTTCGACGCCGCTCCCCCGGAAACGAAACGTCCATCGGACCGCAAGCTCGTGCGGTTGCAGCGCTCCCCGCGCATCACCCTGGCGCTGGTCCTCGCAGGTGCGGTTCCTCGCATTGGTCGAGGTGGGGGGTGCAGCCGAGGAGGCAGTGCTCGGAGGCGGGGTCGCGGGGATCGTCGCCTTCGCGGAAGCAGCCGGCGGCGCAGTCGAGGAAGCAGCGCTCGCCGGCGGGTAGCTCGGCCGCTTCGCCCAGCGCCCCCACGAGGGCGCCGGAGTAGCCGTGGCTCGCGTCGGCCTGGCCCTCGTAGCGCCAGAGCCCGACGAGCGCGTCGCCGTGGCGGGCCACACGCACGACCATGTCGACCGTGTATCTGTTCGGCGAGAAGAGCTGGCTCCGGCCGGTGAAAGTCCGCTCCTTGCTCGCCCGGACGATGGTGATAGCCCCCTTCATACGGCCGGGACGCGGGGCGAGATCCCCGGGCTCGGTGTAGCCGGACTTCATCAGCCGCCCTTCGAGACTTCCCGAATCGCTCCCGACATGAAGGCTCAGAGTGTAGTGCCCGCGTGTCCCGACAGCGTTGGGGCGCTCATTCTCCGCGTGCACCACCTCGGTGTCGACACGCCAGCGCCCTACGAGCGTCGCCGCTGGTGACTCGACGGAGGATGCCGACTTCGCGCCGTCTGTCGGGCTCTTCGCTGCCTCGACTCGCACCGGGGCGCCGGCACTCCCTGTCTCACGTCCCTTGGCCGAACGGACGACGGCCGCCGCCTCGCGCGGGGCCAACAGCGCCCCCCGCTTGGGGGCGCTCGATTGCACCGCGGCGGGGGCGGACCTAGTCGGAGGCGCCGTCGAGCCGACACCAGCGTTGCGGGCTGAAGCAGGCTTCGGTGCGACGGTGCTCGTCGGTCTGTTAGGCGCAGTCGAAGGCGGTGCGACAGCGGCCGGTGCGACCTTGCCGGGAGGTTCCGCTCCCATGGTTCGAGCACCGTTCGCCAACACCGGCTGCTCGCGTGAAGCGCCGCCATGAGAGTTGAACGCGACGATGGCCGCGGCGGCGCCTCCCGCGAGGACGAGCGCCAAGAGCAAGGGCCACAACGTGTGACGATGCCGACGCGGGGCCCTCGACAGGCTCCCGCCCGCATCTCGGGAGCGCGAGGACGTCGCGCGACGTCGAACGCCGACCGACTGCTCGTCCGGACCGGCAATCAGGGCCGGGGCGTCGTAGCGGGTGATGTCCGTCGGGCGGCGCTCGCTCTCCAACCACGCGAAATCGACCGCGTCGTGGCGCTCTTTGAGATCGACGTAGACGTTGTGCGGCTTCAGCCCATCGAAGGTGAGGCGGGCGTCGCCTTCATTTCCGATTCCGTTGAACAGGCAAATCTGCGCTCTGTTGTCGTCCAATCTCCACTGCAAGAACGCGTCGAGATCCAACGCGTACCGCGACTCGGGCGACACGACGTAGAACCGGTCCTTCTGGAGCACGCCACGCCAGCGGCGCTCGGCGTACATCGGGTGGTCGGTGGCCGCTCCGCGATACGACCTGACCTCGCCGCGAAAGTTGTCCCCAGGGCGCGCGTCGTAGTTCATGACGCAAACCAGCTCGAGGTTTCTGAGCCAAGTCAGGGACTCCAAGAGCGAGATCGTCGCCGCGTGGAGCCCCGTCACCAGGGCGCCGCGTTCGACGTCGCGCAGCGCTCCCCCGGCGTGCGAGCTGCGGTTGCGCAGCTTCCTGTAACGCTGGAGTGAGCCTCGCGCGTGCTCGGGCCAGGCGATGAGCTCATCGCCCAGCCCCGGCGCGATTCGCCCATTCCGGAGGGCCTTCGAGAGGTCCCGAACGACGTAGAGCCAATCCCCCAGCGTCCAGCCGTAGCGCTGCGAGCTCGAGAGCCGCGACGGAAGCTCGTGCCCCTCCGCGAGCAGCGTTGCGGCCTGCATCGACGCCACGAATCGCAGCGCTACCTCGATCACCGCGACCAGCGGATCATTGTCCAGCTCCTTCACGTTCGTCGCGTTCTTCCACGCGTTCGCGATCGGGAAGGGGAGCTCTTCGTAGAACCACGCGGGTCCGTTTTCCGGTGGCGCGCTCATGCGCCGAGGCTAGCACGCAGCCGGTACGCCAGCCAACGGCGCGCAGGCATCACTGCCCGGTCACAGCGACGGCGAAAGTGTGCAGCCCCTCGGCGAGCTGGGCGAGCGGTGCGTCGGTCCCTGGCGCCCATACGTCAGCGAGGAAACGTTGTATCGCGGTCCTGCTCAGGACGAGCTCCAGCGAGGTGAGGCGCGCATGGAGGTGCACGACATGGCGCTCGGGAGGGGCCATCGCCATCGTCACGTAGGTCGCGAGCGCGCAGCCGACACGCAAGGCGGAGTGGACGTCGTCGGAGAGAGCCTCACTGCCGTTGGCAGCCGCGTCACGGCGGGCGCCCTCTGCGGGCTCGGGGGACGAGGACGCACCGAGAGCGAAGACGAAGTCGCTCGTGCATCCGAATGCTGCGGCGTATGGAGCTCCGCTGTGCAGTGCGAACGCGGGATCGGCGTCGAGGGGGACCCGCTTGGGCGCGGGCTCGAACGCCATCAAGGCCTCCCGAAAGGTCTTGGGGTGCGACCCGCCATGAGCGAGTAGCTCCTCCGCCACCTCGTAGATCGTCTGCCGCCAGGGGAACAGGATCGGCACGAGGAGAGGGACGAGGCTCGCGTCGCCGGGTGGTGCTGGACCCACGTCTCGAAGTGCGAGGGGCACCGCGGCCAACAGCTCCCCGTTCCGCGTCACCTCCAACCGAATCGGTACATCATCCGCACCACCGCCGAGGCGCTCACCCCACGCCCGCAGGTCCTCCTGCAACCCATGGTAGAGGAGCGAGAGGCGGCGAACGAGCCCACGCGCCAGGCCGGCCGGTCCCCCCTGAACGAGGCACCTGACAGCCATCGGCAGCACGAGGAGATCCGGAAAACGCATCACGGCCTCCTCGACGACGCTCGGCGGGAGCCGTCGCACGATGCCGTGTCGGAGCAGCGGCTCCGCGCTCAGCTGCAGCGCGAGCGCCGCTACGTCAGGGTCGGCGGCGTGCTCGAGAAGCTGCACGGTCGTGGTGCCCGCATCGACCGTGGACAGCGCGAACGCCGCCCCCGCGATCGCGCGGCACACACCGCCCTGCTCGAAACGCGACGCGAACCACGTCCGGAAGGTGCGGGAACCGCGGTGAGAGGGTTCCAGCGCGGCCAACGCGCCGGTCACGACCTGGCCGCCGATCGTTCCCTTGGCCACGCGCTTCGCGACCGCATCGAAGCAACGATGCACGAGAGGCAAGTGAGCATCCCGCGGCCATGGCCTCCGCTCCAGGAGGTCCAGGGCGAGGAACATCACGAGAGTCCAATCGGTCGACGTCCCATCCTCCGAGACGCGAGCCAGGACCGAGCTGACGACCCGTTCTGGGCTCGCGTGCCCCTCGAACACGCTGACGACGATCGGACGCCACTCGTAGGCTCTCCAAAGTTGGCGCAGAATCTCAGCCTCATCAGTGCCCGCGCGACGCGCCGCGCGGAGCGTTCCAACACCGGCAAGCGCCGCGTGGAGGGTCGGGGTCGAGAACGCGAGGTTCCCATCCTTGGTGGGCTGGAGGAGCGCCGGAGCCTCACTCGCGACGCCCAGAATCGACGCAGCGTCGAGGTGGTCCGCGCCGGGTGTGGCGCCCAACACCGCACCGAGTGCCTCGCCCACCAGATCCGGTGCGATAGCCGGGTATGCAACTTCGCCGGAGAGCCTGACATCCTTCCCACGGCGTCCCTTCCGCAGCTTGCGCATCCTGGCGGCCAGGTCTTGCAGGATGCCCAAGGCCATCGCGGGCTCCGGCCACTCCGGGTGACGCTCGTGGCGACGCGCCAGCGCGACATCCAGCCATAGCCGCGTTCGCCTTGCACCAACGTCGCCGGCCCTGCTCGTGCCAATCGCACCGAGGAGCGCAGCCAATCCCTCGTCGATTGGGCTCGATGTCATCGCGGAATCTCCATGCTCGTCATTCCCCCACCGACGCTGTGCGCCCACGAAAACGCAGTCACGGTGGACCAGCGAGGTCGCATTGACAAGGCGGGTAGGCGACGCGAGATGCTTGGTGCAGGCACCGGCGAGGGTTCGATGGACACCACGATCGCGAGCACCCAGCGTTCACCCGTACTCCTGACGTGGCTGGCGACACGCAACGACCCCTACGAGCGAGACAAGTCCGGGGGCGCGTTCAAGGAGCCGCGCGTCTGGGGACCGACCTTGACGCTCATGGCCGACCCGGAATCTCCATACAAAGGGCGCATCGACGACGTCGTCGTCTTCCGCCAGGCCGGACCCAAGGCGGCGGACCACACGCGCGTCTACGAGGAGCTCGTCGCGGCCCTCGAGGAGCACGAGATGGCGCCGCGCCTCCACCCGGTCCTCTGGGACCACGACGACCCGACCGACCACGCCGCGATCTACGACTTCCTCCGGACGGAGGTCCCTCGCATCCGCCGTCAGTTTCGAGACCGCGAGCTGGTCATTCACCTCTCGCCCGGCACGGCGTCCATGCACACAGTCTGGGTGCTGATGTGCGAGACCGGCTTCATTTCCCAGCCGTTCACCGCCGTGCAGTCCCTACGCCCCGGTGAACGTCGCGGCCGCGCGCCGGTCAACGCGCTCCGGCTCGGCGTCGACACCTTTTTCAAGCGCTGGCAGGAGACCAAGCCCGCCGCCGCGAGACTCGATGACCACCAATCCCTCTGGGATCCGTCGCAGTTCCGCTCGACCAAGATGCGCGCCCTCTACGACGAAGCCCGGCGCGCCGCCCGCCTCAAGATCCCCGTCCTCATCCTCGGCGAGCGCGGGACCGGCAAGACCACCCTCGCCTCCTGGATCCGCCTCAAGAGCCCGTTCCGCAAGTCCGCGCTCGACTCGGCCTGGCCCGCCGTCCCCTGCGGGCAGTACACGAACGAGACGATGCGAGCCGAGCTCTTCGGCTACAGAAAAGGCGCCTTCACGGGCGCCACGACGCACAAGGCGGGGCTCCTCGCCGAGGCGAGCGGCGACACCCTCTTCCTCGACGAGATCGGCGACGTCTCGAAGGACCTCCAGCGCCTCCTCATCAAGGTCCTCGAGGATGGCACCTTCCAGCCTGTCGGCAGCACCAAGGTAGAGCGGACCGACGTCCGACTTCTCACCGCCACCAACCTCCCCGACAACGAGCTCCGCGGGCGCCTCGACGCCGACTTCCTCGACCGCATCAGCGCCTTCACCCTCACCGTCCCGCCGCTGCGAGAGATCCCCGACGAGCTCGAGTGGCTCTGGCCGAACGTCCTCGACGAGGCCGCGCGCCGCGCCGCCGCGCCGACCCGGTATGCCCAGCTCCCGAAGCGCCACCACGCCCGCTTTGTCTCGGCGCTCCAACGGCACCCGCTCCCGGGCAACATTCGCGACCTCTTTCGCGTCGCTTGGCGCTTCCTCGCCGCCCGCGCCGACGACGACGCCCCGCTCAACGTCGAAGACGCCGTCGACTACGCGCTCGCCGCGATCGACCGTGATGCGGCGCCGGATGGCTCGTCGCGCACCATCGCCCGCGCCTTCGCCGACATGGAGCCCCTCCCTCCATCCCTCGTCGCCGAAACGCCCCTCGACCCCAACCGCGTCATCGACGACTTCAAAGCCTGGTTCGCCGCCGAGGCCCGCGCGCTCGGGCAGCGAACCGGCCAACCGCTGGGTGACCTCGTGACCGTGACGGACCGGACGCTGAGGAACTGGCGGAAGGATGATTCCGAGGCGCCGGAATAGCTTTTCCGAGACGCCGCCTCGCAGCGAACCAACCTCGCAGGCCCGGCCAGCATTCCCGTTAGGTTGTAACACCTTACAAAGAGCGACCAGACTTGGCCCACGGCTTGCGTAGGTCCTCGGTGTCCCCGCCACCACCGAGGCCACCGCATGCAAGCGACGCTCAGCCTGACGCATCACGCCGCGTACCGCGCCCGCACGCGCAGCATCCCCGCCGAGGCGCTCGACGCGGCCATGACGTTCGGGCGCCACCGCGCGGTCCGCAACGCCGACATCTACACCCTCGGCTGGCGTGAGGTCCGGGCGCTCGCCGCCCGCGGCATCGACGTCGCCCGCTGGGAGGGCGTCGAGGTCGTCTGCTCGCACGACGGCGACGTCCTCACGACCTACCGCAACACCAACGCTCGCGCGCTCCGCCGGCCCTACGGCGTCCGCCGCGCGGCGTGATCCAGCCGCTCGCGCGGTCGGTGTTGCGAACCGACCGCGCGAGCCTCTCCAACGCGAACGTGCAAATCAGCCCAACCACAACGGAGTACCGCCTCATGGCCGGATTCAAAGACTTCACGACCCAGACCGCGCGCCCCCTCCCCGTCATCATCCTCGCCGACGTGTCCGGCAGCATGGAGGGCGGCGGCAAGATCCAGGCGCTCAACCACGCCCTCCGCGAGATGCTCGAGGCCTTCTCGGACGAGTCGGACCTCCGCGCGGAGATCCACGTCGCCGTCCTCACCTTCGGCGGCACGGCCAAGGTCCACATCCCGCTCGCCACCTCCGCGAAGGTCCGCTGGAACGACCTCGGCGCCGGCGGGGGGACCCCGATGGGGCAGGCGTTCGAGCTGACCCGCGCGATGGTCGAGGACCGCGCCACCATCCCGGGCCGCGCGTACCGGCCGACCCTGGTCCTGCTGTCGGACGGCCAGCCGACCGACGCCTGGCAGCAGCCCCTCGCCGCGCTCCTCGGCAGCGAGCGCGCCAGCAAGGCATTCCGCATGGCCCTCGCCATCGGGGAGGACGCCGATCGTACGGTCCTCGCGGCCTTCCTCGCCAACCCCGAGGCGCGCGTCTTCGAGGCGCACGAGGCGCGCCAGATTCGAGACTTCTTCCAGCTCGTCACGATGAGCGTCTCGAGCCGGTCGCGGAGCGCCAACCCGAACGCCACCCCCGCCCTCCCCTTCGCCGGCTACGATGTCTGAGACGCGCGTCACCGGCTGCTCCGTGCGCGGCCCCGCCCACGTTCGCGACGGCTCGCCCGGGCAGGACGCCTGGTCGGCCGTCGCGGAGCCCGTCGCCTTCGCCGTCGCGTGCGACGGGATGGGGAGCCGCCCCCTCGCCCACGAGGGAGCCCGCGCCGCGACTCGGGCAGCGCTGCGGGCGTGGCGTCTGTGGCGTCGGTCGAACGCAGGCAGCCCCGAAGATCTCGTGCGCCTCATCGAGGTCCTGTGGCGTCTCGACCTCGGCGGGATCGCCCCCGCCGAGGCCTGCACGACGTGCCTCGTCTACGCCGAGGACCTCCACGGCCGGGCCGTGGTCGCACAGCTCGGCGACGGGCTCATCGTGCGACGCTCGCCGGACGGCGCTGTCACGACACATCCATCGCGGAAGCTCGACTTCGGGACCACCCACGCGCTCGGCGCCCCGCACACCCTCGCGGACTGGTCCTTGGCCGTCGCCCCGCCGCTCGCGCCGGGAGAGTCGCTGCTCCTCGCGACCGACGGCGTCTCCGAGGACCTCCTCCGCGATCGGCTCGACGGCCTCATGCGCTGGCTCCACGCCGAGCTCGACAGCCGGCGGGCCCCCCATCACTGGCTCCGCCGGGAGCTCCACCGCTGGCCGGTCGCTCACCACGGCGACGACAAGACCCTCGTCATGCTGAGGAGATCATGAAACGCGAACACCGAGTCGTCATCGACGAGAACGGCACCCGCTACAGCCTGACGAACCGCATCGGCAGAGGCGGTCAGGGTGAGGTCTGGCGGACCGACAGCGCCCACCGAATCGTCAAGCTCCAGACGAGCTCCCAGAACCCAGAGGTCACGCGGCGGCAGTTCGTCTTCGTGCGACGGCTCGATCTGCGCGGGCTCCACGTCGCCAAGCCCATCGCCGTCCTCGCCCCGCCGGCGGTCGGCTACGTCGCGGAGTTCCTGAGCGACATGACGCCCATTCGAACGCTGATGGAAGCCCCCGCCGAGGACCTCGTCGCGTGGCACGTCAGAACCGGAGGCCTGCGCCGCCGGCTCCGCCTCCTCGCTCACGCCGGCGAGACGCTCGTGGCGCTCCACGGTCGCGGCATCGTCTATGCGGATGTGTCCGACAACAACGTCTTCGTCTCGGAGCCCGTCGACGCGAGCGAGGCGTGGCTCATCGACCTCGACAACCTCAGCTACGCCAGCGATCCCCAACGCGCGGTCTACACGCCCGGCTACGGCGCCCCCGAGGTCGTCGCCCGGCGGGCCGGCTGCACCTCCCTCTCCGACGCGTGGGCCTTCGCCGTCCTCGTGTGGCGCGTCCTTACCCTCGGCCACCCTTTCGTCGGCGACTGGGTCGACGAAGGCGAGCCGGAGCTCGAAGACCAGGCGATGGCCGGCGAGCTGCCGTGGGTCGAGTGCGAGGACGACGACCGCAACCACTGCTCGACCGGTCTCCCCCCCGAGGTCACCGTGGGAAACCTGCTCCTCGGGCTCGCGCGCCGGACCTTCGAAGCCGGCCGCAGCGACCTGCGGGCGCGCCCCGGGCTGTCGGAGTGGGTCCACGCGCTCCACGCGACCGCCGACCAGACCCTGACCTGCCACGAGTGTACGGCGACCTACCTCGCGTCGGCGCCGGAGTGCCCGTGGTGCGAGGCGCAGCGGACCGAAGAGCTCCCGCTCAGGCTCGTCCGCTGGGACCCGGACCACGGCGTCGTCCGCTCTGCGGTCGCGCTCCGGCCGGTGCCGGTCACCACCTTCCGCACCACCTTGACGCGCCGCACGACGGAGGGCGCGAGCGGCCTCATGGGCCGGGAGCCGCACGTCGAGCTCGCGCTCGTCGGGCGCGGCGTGACCGTCCACGCCGCCGCAGGCCGCTCCGTGTGGGTCGGCCGACTCGATCGCTCCTCGGGGAAGCTCGTCGAGCGCCACGACGCCTCGTCTCGTCCCCGCATCGTGCCGCGCAGCGGCTGGGTCATCTTCTTCGACGACCCGGCGAGGCCGCAGCGCGTCGGCCTGCTCGGAGGTGCCGCGTGAAGATCCACGAAGTCACCAGCGGCGTCGCCGCGACCCTGCGCGTCACCAACCCGGAGGGCGCCTTCAGCCCGCCGCCCGCGACCGGCGATGAGCTGGTCCTGGTCTCGTCCTCCGATCAGATCCTCGCCCGCGCCGGCGACCTGGTCTGGCCCGTTCGAGGCACCACGCCGCTGGATCACGACGCGCTCGTTCGCGTGGTCGACGGCGCCGGTCCGTTCGTCGCATTCGTCGCCCGCTGTGTGGACGACACCATGGTCGTCGAGACGCGACGCTTCCGATCCGAGGTTCGGCTCGGTGAGCCGCTCGACATCGGCCTCGACGACAAGGCCCTCGACGACCTGCGCCGTACCACCCGTCGCGGCGGCAGCGTCGTCGACATCGTGCGGTGGCTATCGGAGCAGTTGCTGCTCCCACCGATCCCCGGAGGGCCCTCCGAGCTCGCCCGCTTCGTGGTCGCAGGCGACCTGCGCGACCGGCCGGACGTCTTCCGCATCTACGGCCGCAGGCTGGCCGTCGACGTGCGCCGTGCGGATGGGAAGCTCCGGGTCGAGCGCGCGGCCCGCGGCGCGACGCCCGGGAGGGAGCCGCTGACGCTGATGCTCGCCCCGGTGAGGTTCGTGGACGCGACCCTGACGGCGGAGCTCACGACGGAGGCCCGAGCCGCGCTCGAGCAGGCGGTGGCCGACGCTGGCAGCTACCTCGCGATGTGGGAGCACTTCCACGCGCTCGACGTCGCGACCACGGAGCAGCAGGCCCGAGCCTTCGGCGCGGTGGAGTACACCTCGCGGAAGCAGGGCCCCGAGCGCGGCTGGACCTTTCGCCTCGTGAAGGACGAGTCCCTCGCCGAGCGACTCGCCGTGCTCGCCGACGGCCACGGCGTGACACTCGAGGTCGGCGAGCGCGCACCGTCCTTCGACGGCACCGGGAGGCCGAGGCGGAAGGAAGAGGGTCAGAAAGTCCCCTTCTCCAGCCACGTCACCCACCTCGACGCCGGCAAGGGGCGACTCGATCTCGCGCCGGCCGACGATGAGGCTGCAGCACCACCAGAGAAGGGCTTCCTGTTCATCGCGCGCGCTGGCGATCGGACGCGTCAGGCCCGGCGCGAGCGCGCCGAGGAGGCGCTCCGAAACGGGACCTGCCCGATGCCCCAGCTCGGCCTCCTGATGGAAGGGCGGCCCGCCCCGGCCGCTCGCCTGCCGCGGCGACCCGCGATGAGCCCCGCCGTCCGGGCGCTGTTCGGCCCCGACGGGCCCACCCAGCGACAGCGCGAGGCCATCGAGCGCGCACTGAACACGCCCGACGTCTGCCTCATCCAGGGGCCCCCGGGCACCGGCAAGACCAAGGTCATCACCGCTATCGAGGCCCGCGTCGCGGAGCTGGCCGACGAGGGCCTCGAGGTCTCGCACCGCGTCCTCGTCACCGCGGCCCAGCACGACGCCGTCGAGAACGTCGCCCAACGGACCGACGTCTTCGGCCTGCCGGCCGTCAAGATCGGCCGGCGACGAGGCGACGACGGCGACGGCGAGGACGCCGTCGATCGGTTCCGCGAGGACCGCATCGACGCGCTGCGTGCCAAGCTCCGCGTCCCCCCCGAGGCCGAGCGGCTCGCGAAGGCGCGCGCGATGGCGGTAGCCTGCATGCGCACCCGCGCGCTCCCCGACGCCCAGGCGCGACGCGTCCGCGAGATCGCGTCCACGCTCGACGGCCTGCTCCCCCCGGCGCTCGTGGACCGCGCGCTGGACCGCGCGGCCAGCCTGGAGTCGCGCTCGGACGCCGGAGACCCGGAGCAGCGCGAGCTCGAGCTGCGCGCCGCCCGCGGGATCCGCGTCACCCCCGGCCCATTCTCCGATGACGGCCCGCTCCAGGCCGCCAAGGCGCTGCGGCGCCTCGACGACCGACTGACGCCCGACGAGCGCGCCTACCTCGAGCGCTGCGCTCAGGTCGAGCAGGATGTGGCGCCCGATTGGATCGATGCCGGTGCGCCGCTCCGTGACGCGCTCATCGACCGCCTCTCCTCGGCCGCGACGCCGACCGAGGCGCGCCTCGACGACGACACCCAGCGGCTCCTCCTCACGCTCCTCGACGCCGTGGACCACCGCTACGCAAGCGCCGAACTCGGAGACGGCGCCGCGATCGCCGGCTTCATGCGAGACCTCGAGGGCGACCCCGAGGGCGTCCGCGAGATGCTCCAGCACTACACCGTCGTCCTCGCGGCGACGCTCCAGCAGGCTGCCGGGCGCCGCATGATGGCGGCGCGCGGTCTCACCAGCGGTAGCGCCGAGTTCGAGACCGTGATCGTCGACGAAGCCGCGCGAGCCCACCCCCTCGACCTGTTCATCCCGCTCAGCATGGCGAAGCGGCGCGTCGTCCTCGTCGGCGACCACCGCCAGCTCCCCCACCTGCTCGAGCCCGATGTCGAGCGTCAGCTCGCCGACGGCGTGGAGTCCGGCAGCGTCGGCCAGGAGGTCCTCGAGGCGGTGCAGGCCAGCCTCTTCCAGCGGCTCTGGGAGTCGCTGCGACACCTCGAGAAGCAGGACGGGATCAAGCGAACCGTGACGCTCGACGTTCAGTACCGGATGCATCCGGTCCTCGGCGACTTCATCAGCCGAACCTTCTACGAGCACCACGGCGACGGGCGCGTCGAGAGTCCGCGCCCCGCGGGCGACCTGGCCCACCAGCTCCCGGAGTATCTGCGGGACGGCGAGGGTGTCCCAGCGGCGTGGCTCGACGTACCGGCCCACACAGGCGCGGAGGTGCCTGGGCGCAGCAAGCGGCGGCCCGCCGAGGCGAAGACGATGGCGCGCGAGGTGCGCCGCCTGGTCGACGCGGATCCGACGCTTACTTTCGGCGTCATCGCCTTCTACGCCGGACAGGTCGACGAGATTGGTGAGGCGATGCTCAAGGAGGGGCTCACCGAGCGGACCCACGACGGGCGCGGCTGGGAAGTCGCCGCGGGCTACCGAACGACGGTCGACGCGGACGGACGGCGCGTCGAGCGGCTGCGCGTCGGGACCGTGGACGCCTTCCAGGGCCGAGAGTTCGACGTCGTGCTGTTGTCCGTGACCCGCTCCAACACGCTCCCCGGCGCCACGCCCGAGCAGCAGCGCCGGAAGTACGGGCACCTGATGCTCGACAACCGCCTCTGTGTCGCGATGAGCCGACAAAAGCGGTTGCTAATCGCCGTCGGCGACCTCTCTTTCGTGCGTGAGGCCGAGCCGCTGCGCGCGCTGCGGGAGCTTGCCCGACTCTGTGGAGGAAGCCATGGCGTCATTCGATAAAGACACTCCGGTGCTTCGCTTCACGAAGCTGCGGAAGCCGGACGTGCGGTGGGTCCTCTGGCCCGTCCTGGCGTGGCGCGTGGTCGCGCCCGTGCCCCAAGGGCGCCGGTTGAACCTGCTCCAGAAGGCCGCGCTCGGGTTGGTGCGTGCCGGTGTGACGACGGCGCAAGATGTGTCGGAGCGGCTCCTGATCCTGCCCGACCTCGCGGCCCTCGTGCTCACCGAGCTGCAGGGGATGCGCCTCGTCGACGAGCTCGGCGCGCTGACACCGAGGGGCGCCGAGCTCGTCGACGAGCTCGACGTCGACCCGCCCGAGGCCCTCGAGGTCGGACACGTCCTCGCCGATCCGTTCACAGGCAGCCTCTGGCCGCGGCTCTTGACCGGGGACCTCCCGCTGGCGGAGGTCGAGCAGAACGACCAGGGGTGGCCGGTGCTCCTGAGCGGAAGTCCGGGCGCCCCCTGGCGCGACCATGCCTTCTGCGTGCTGCCGCGACGCGACGACGCCGTGGTCATCGCGCGTCCCGGGGCGAAGGACATCCTGAGGGCGGCGCGGCGCGGCCGGCGCGTGGCGCAAGCGATGGGCGACGCCGCCCCGGCGCTCCGGCTCGTCTCGTTCATCGACGAGCGGCCGGAGCCCTATCTCGCCGCGCTCCCGGTGGTCTCGCACGCCTCGGGCGACTGGATCGTCCTCGATCCCTTCGGCGGCGGCGCGTCCTTCGAGCTGCGCCGGCAGGTCGAGCGACGCCTCGACGTGCAGCCCGGACTCC
The DNA here is from genome assembly GCA_006226565.1 of Deltaproteobacteria bacterium. GTDB lineage: Bacteria > Myxococcota_A > UBA9042 > PHBI01 > PHBI01 > PHBI01. Next base: position 44,087 of record SBGO01000334.1, read on the forward strand.
GTGCCTGGCTCGCACCGCTCGTGGGGGGCGACGTCGTCGAGGCGACCACCGCGGAGCTCCAGCGACGCGCGGCGTGGGAGGTCGAGGAGCAGCTGACGCTGGGCGTACGCCGCTTCGCGGGCGTCCACGACCACCTGGTGGCGATGCAGCGAGCGTGGCTCGAGGCGCAGGCGTGGGAGTCCCCTGACGACAAGGTCGACGACGTGCTCGTCAAGGCGCAGCGCGCGGTGGAAGCGACGATTCGCGAGGTCCTGCGCGGGCACTCCGATCCTGACGAGCGCCTCTACCTGCAGCTCGCCCCTTCCCACGTGAAGGGATATCAGCGCCAGAACCGCGGCCTCCTGGACGACATCGCTGCTGGGCTCGGCTTCGCCTCGCCGCTACCGACACAGCTCTCCGGTGTGAAGCCCGGCAAGGTCCAGAGCGCCGAGCAGAGCCTGCGCGGGAGCCTCCGACCGCTGCTGCTCGCCACGCTGCTCGCCGCGGACCGGAACGACCGGCACCCACTGCGGCGTTCCGCCAGCGCCTGTCCTGACCTGCTCGAGCGCCTCGACGCCCTGGCCTCCGCCCGCGACCGCGCCGCCCATGACGGCGACGGCGCGTGGCCCGAGCGCCTCCCCGTACACCTCGAGACGACCTACGACATCGTTCGACACCTCCTGCTCCACAACGCCTGAAGCTCCATCTCTCCAAGGAAAGACCGACATGACCAAGCCGCGCAAGCACCCGAAGTCCCGTCCGCAGCCCAGCCCGAAGAGCGCCGAGAAGAGCGCGTCGACCGAAGAGGTCGCCGAGGTCGAGACGATCGAGGCAGAGGCAGCCGCCCTGACCGGGTCGCTCGGCGCCCCCCCTGCGCCCGCGGAGCCGCAGAGCACCGACGTCGCGCTCGGCACGCTGGTGGCCCGCGCTGCGAAGGCCCTCGAGGAGCTCAAGGGGCACCTCGCCACGGCGAAGACGACCCGCGACGCAGCCGAGCGCCGGGCCAGGCAGGTCGCGGAGGAGGCGGACGCGTTGCAGGCCGAGCGGACCGCGCTCGAGGAGGCTCGACGCGCCGCCGAGTCTCGGGACGCCAGCCTCGCCGAGCGCGAGGCGTCCGTCGTGGCGCGGGAGCTCGACGCCGAGCGCGGATTCCTCGCGCACAAGGCGGAGATCCTCGGGGGCCTCGAGGCGGACGTGAGCGCGCTCCGCGCCCAGCGCACGGCGCTCGCCGACGAGCTGCGGGGGCGCCGAGAGAGCGCGGAGGAGGAGGCGCGCAAGAAGGTGGAGGCGCACGAGCGCAAGTGGGCCGACGCGCAGAAGAAGCGGAGCGAGCACGCGGCGAAGGCGCGCCTGGAGCTCGACGAGGCGCTCGCTCGCGACCGTGAGACCGGCCTCGCCGAGACCCGCAAGAAGCTCCAGGAGGAGCGAGAGCGGGTGCGTGCAACCCTGGACGCGGAGCGGTCAGCCCTCGATGCGGAGATCATGGCACGGCACGGCGCGCTGCAGGCCCACTCGGACGCCCTCGACACGCGCGAGCGGGAGCTTCGGATCACCGAGCGTGACCTCCTCGTCGATCAGGACCTCATGAAAGAGGAGCGCGAGGCCCTCGACAAGAAGGTCGCCCGCCTCGTGGCGGAGTCGACCGAGCAGCTCCGGCACGAGCTCGCGAGCGCGACCACGCTGCTGAAGGAGGCGCGGGCTCAGCGTGATGGCTACTGGGCCGACCTCGAGGCCCGACGCGAGCTGGACCGCCGCTTCGGCGGACGAACGCCCGAGGAGATCCTGGCCCACCTCCAGCACGTCGAGCGGGAGCGTGACGAGCTGACGCGCCAGCTCCGCGAGCGCCCCGACGAGCGCGCGGCGACGCGGCTCGCCAACCTCGAGCGCGAGCGCTCCGACTGGCACGACCAGCGCGCGAGCCTCGAGGTGGATCTCGCCAACGCGCGCTCCGAGCTGAGCACCCGGCGCATCGCGGCCATCGAGCTCGAGGGCCTGCGGCGGGAGAAGGAGGCCCTGCGCACGACGAACGCGCTGCTCGACCAGGCGCTCTCCGAGCTCGACGCCAAGGTCACGGAGCTCACCCACCAGGACGACAAGCGCAACCCGATGACCGCCCTCACGGCCCTGGACGCCGACGAGGTTCTCCAGCTGCCGCGTCGCACGGTCGCGCCGCTGCACGGCGCAACGCCGGACCTGCGCGCGTTCGCGGAGGATCTGCGTCACCGCATCGCCCATGGTGTCGAGGGGCGGACCCTCTACTACACGGCGGAGGACATCCGAGCGTTCCTCGGCGGCCTCGCGATGACGCAGCTCATGCTCCTCCAGGGCATCTCCGGGACGGGGAAGACGAGCCTGCCGCTCGCCTTCGCGAGCGCGGTCGGGGGCGACGTGGAGGTCGTCGAGGTGCAGGCGGGCTGGCGCGACCGACAGGACCTGGTCGGCTACTACAACGCCTTCCACAAGCACTACTACGCGACGAGCTTCCTGCAGGCGCTCTACCGGGCGGGCACGCCGGCGAACAAGGACCGCGTCTTCCTGATGGTCCTCGACGAGATCAACCTGTCCCGGCCCGAGCAGTTCTTCGCCGACTTCCTGTCCGCGCTGGAGCAGCCGACGGAGAAGCGCCGCCTCACGCTGGTCAACGACCCGATCACGGCCGCGCCGAAGCTCCTCGTGGACGGTCGCCACTTGCCGATCCCGCCGAACGTGTGGTTCGTCGGGACGGCCAACCACGACGAGACGACCGTGGCGTTCGCGGACAAGACCTACGATCGGGCCCACGTCATGGAGATGCCGCGGAACACCGACGCAGCGCGCTTCGAGGTCGAGCACAAGAACGGCCGCGGCACCATCTCGCACCAGGGGCTCATCGACGCCTTCGCCGCCGCCGCGGCCAAGCGGAGCAACGAGGTCGAGCACGCGACGCAGTGGCTGCGCCAGGCGCCGTTCGCCGAGACCCTCGGGCGTCGCTTCCGGGTCGGCTGGGGCAACCGCCTCGAGCAGCAGCTGGGGCGCTACCTCCCCGTCATCGTCGAAGCCGGGGGCAGCGTGGGTGAGGCGATGGATCACCTCCTCGTGACGAAGGTCTTCCGCAAGCTCGCGGACCGGCATGACGTGCGGGCGGAGGCGCTCGGCACCCTCAAGGACGAGCTCCTCACGACCTGGCTGGACCTCGACAAAGCTCACGGCCCCGAGCGCTGCGCGGCGCTCCTCGACCGCGAGATCGAGGCGAAGCTGGGGGAGGATCTGGCTTGAAGCTGCGCCCTCGACTCGCGCTCCCTTCCGCGCCGAATGAGCCCCCTCCGAGGGCGCTGCTCTGCGACGCCTGGACGATCCACGGGCAGCGAACCAGCGGCGAGGCCGGCGCCTACCCGGGGCCGGTCGTCGGGAACTGGCCGGACGACCTGGAGACCGACGCCGCGCAGCGGCTCTCCGAAGCCGTCGGGAGCGAAGCCGGCTGGGAGACGCTCGCGGCGACCCCGGCGATCGCGCGGAAGCTCAGCGAGCGAGCGCGGCTGCAGCCGCTCGACCGCGAGCTCCTTCGCCACCTCCATCATCTGCAGGAGGTCTGTCATCGCCCACGCCTCCACCTGCGCGTGGAGGACGAGCGTCTTCCCGTGGCGCGCGCGCGGCGATGGCCCACCCGGGCCGTGGCGGACCTCGTGTCCCACCCCGGAGACTGGGAACACCGCACGCTGCGAAGCGTGCAGCCGCGACGCATCTTGGCGCGACAGATCGAGGACGAGTGGAACCTGTACGAGAACCGCGTGGCGGTCCGCCTCGTCGACCGGCTCCTCACCTATCTCGCGCGTCGGATCGAGGAGCTTCGGCGCATCGAGACGACGATGGCGCAGCGACGCGACCAGGGCGATCACACCAAGTCGTCACGGTGGCGCGTCCACCGCATCATGACGGCCTGGGCCGAGAGCCTCGACGCCGACACCGAGCACGCGCTGAGCGACACCCAGCGCGCGCTTGCGCACGCGCAGCAGAAACTCCAGGCCCTGACCGACACCCCCCTCTACCGGCACATCCCGCTGCGGGCGACGGTCCCGCTGGCGCTCCAGCAGACGAACATCCTTTCCAACGACGCCCACTATCGCAAGGTCGCCGCGTTGTGGCGCGCGTGGTCCCGGCACGGCTACAAGAAGCCGGAGACGCGGCTTCAGCGCGAGCGTCGGCGCCAAGAGGAGGCGCACGCGTGGGACCGCTTCGTGCTGCACCTGGTCGCGCGCGCAGCGACAGCGCTGGGCTGGACTGCGAGCGGCGACGCGCCCGCGTGGCGGCTGGAGAAACCCGGAGCGACAGACGTGACGGTGGAGGTCTCCGAATCCGGAGCCGTGACGCTGCACGCGGGGGGGGCGGGCCGACTCGCCTTGGTGCCGCTCTGCGCCGTGCTCGAGTTTGCCGATGCGCAGGCCGTCGACGCTGCGCTCCAGCCCTGGAGTGACAGTGAGGTCGAGGTCGTCGGGATTCACGTCGGCGGCGTGGCCGGCAAGGTCGACGCGGACCGGGCGACGGGCTGGCGGTTCGGCGACCACGCTGTCCTCCTCCCGGCATCGCCGTGGGCGATCGACTCGGAGGAGCGTATGGCGCGGCTCCTCAATGGCTGGTTGGCCCGTCACGCGAGCCCGACGTACCCGGTCCACGTGGAGGCGCGAGCGCTCCCGCAGCCGCCTCCCTGGGAGTGGTTGATCAAGAACGATCAACACATTGTCGCGCTGCGCGCTCCGACACGACGCGAGCACCAAGACGCCACGACGTGGTGCCAGCGAGAGCAAACGAAGCTCGAGCGCGCCGCGGAGCAGGCACGAGCGGCCAAGCAGGCGTTCTCTCGCGCACCGCTCACCGCGATCGGCGTGTTGAGCGACCTGATCCACACCGCCGCCCGGCTCGAGGACCTCGCGTCGTGCCCGGTGTGTGGTGGACGCGGTCACGTCCACCCGCGCCCCGGCCGCGCACCTGACGGGAGCGACGCGACGTGGTGGGCGAGCTGTCCCGGCTGCGGCGCCGAGTGGGGCCTGCGTGCCTGCACCACCTGCGGTGACCGCTTTCCGGTCCTCTTCCCCCATCTCAGCCAAGAGACTCGGGCGAGCCTGGAAGGCCTCGCCGCTGCCGACTGGCCGGACCGCGCGCTCGGCGCGGATGCCTGGGCACAGCCGTGCCGCGGCGACTTCCCTCGACACGCCCGCTGCCCGACCTGCGGCAGCTGTTCGAGCGGCGAATGCCGACACTGCTCAGCGCCACCGGGAGGGCACTAAGCCGAGAGAACCCGCGCCCGGAGCCCTCCGCACCGCTCGTCCGTGTAGGCTGGACGGAGGCAGGCGCGTGGGCCATTGTCGCCGTTGTCCACGCGGACGGGAGCACGCGGTGTCGCTGAAGCCAGGTTTGTACGACCTTCCCGTGACCCGCGCGGTCGCTCGCGCCCTCGAATCGCTCGCGGTCGAGCTCAGGCAGGTCGAAGACGTCGAAGCTGACGAGCTGCCGCTCATGCTCGCCCGACACCTTCAGCGTCGCCTGGTCCATGCGTTCGGCGCAATTCCCCGGGACGAGCGAAGCACCGAGGCCGTCGAACTCGCAAATCGCCTCCTCGCAGACGTTCAGGAGCGGTGGCCGCGCGCCGGGCACGACGCAGAGGACGAGGTCGTAGCGCCTGCGCGCAAGCTCCTCGCCGTCGCGGCACCGGCGATTGTGCCCCACGTCCCGGAGCGCCCCGCCATCCCCCTCGCGACGAGCGACCTGCTCGTCAACGGCCACATGGACAAGGCGGTCGGCCCCGAGCTGCGCCGCGAGCTCGCCTCCGCCGACCGCGTGGACCTCCTCTGCTCGTTCATCAAGTGGTCGGGCCTTCGTCTCCTCGAAGACGCGCTGAAGGAGCTGCTCGCGCGCCGCCCGCGCAGCCTCCGCGTCCTGACGACCGCGTACATGAGCGCGACCGAGCGCCGCGCCCTCGACGCTCTGGTAGCGCTTGGTGCCGATGTCCGCGTCTCATACGACACGGCGCGGACGCGCCTGCACGCCAAGGCGTGGCTCCTGCATCGCGAGAGCGGCTTCTCGACCGCCTTCGTCGGCTCGTCGAACCTATCGGCCGCCGCGCTGCTCGATGGCCTCGAGTGGAACGTCCGCCTCTCCCAGGTCGATAACGGCCCCATCCTCGAGAAGTTCGAGGCGACCTTCGACCAGTACTGGGGCGACACCGAGTTTCAGCCCTACGACCCGACTACCTTCGACGCCGCGCTCGTGACGGAGCCCGCGGGGCCCACCCCGTCGCTGCTCATGCTCGACATCGAGCCACGTCCCCACCAACAGGAGATCCTCGACGCCCTCGCCGCCGAGCGGACGCACGGCCACCACCGAAACCTCGTCGTGGCGGCGACCGGCACCGGCAAGACCATCGTCGCCGCGCTCGACTATCGACGCCTCCGACGCGAGCTCCCTCGCGCGCGGCTCCTCTTCGTCGCCCACCGCGAGGAGATCCTCACCCAGAGCTTGCTCCTCTTCCGCGTCGCCCTCCGCGACGGCGCGTTCGGCGAGCTCCTCGTCGGCCGCGACCACGCCGCACGATGGGACCACGTCTTTGCATCGATCCAGTCGCTCCACGCGGACCGGCTCGCCGACCTGCCCAGGGACCAATTCGACGTCGTCATCGTCGACGAGTTCCACCACGCCGCCGCGGACACCTACACGCGCCTCCTCGAGCACTTCACGCCGCGCGTGCTGCTGGGTCTGACGGCGACCCCCGAGCGCGCTGACGGCCGCTCGGTGCTCGGCTGGTTCGACGGCCGCGTCGCCTCGGAGCTCCGGCTGTGGAAGGCGCTCGATCAGGGCCTCTTGAGCCCCTTCCACTACTTTGGCGTCGGCGGCGCGCCGGACATCAGCTCCGAGCGCCTGTGGGTCCGCGGCCGCTACGACCTTTCCAAGCTCGCCAACGTCTACACGGCCAACCACGTCTTCGCGCTCCGCGTCCTCCAGGAGGTCGAGCACAAGGTCACGGACATCGGGAAGATGCGCGCGCTCGGCTTCTGCGTGGACATCGCCCACGCCGAGTTCATGGCCGAGCAGTTCGGCAAGCGCGGCGTTCCTTCGCTGGCGGTCAGCGCCAAGACGTCTAAGTCGGGCCGCCGAGGCGCGCTCGAGGCGCTGCGAGACGGCACGATTCGCGTGCTGTTCACCGTCGACCTCTTCAACGAGGGCGTCGACCTCCCCGACGTCGACACCGTCATCTTCCTCCGCCCCACCGACAGCGCGACCGTGTTTCTCCAGCAGCTCGGTCGAGGGCTGCGACGATCGCGTGACAAGGCGTGCTTGACGGTGCTCGACTTCATCGGTAACGCGCATCGCCGCTTCCGCTTCGACACGCGCTTTCGCGCCATCGTCGGCGGCACCCGCCGCGGGGTGCGGGAGCAGGTTGAGCAGGGATTCCCGTCACTTCCAAGTGGCTGCAACATCCAGCTCGACCGCGAGGCGACGCGCGCGGTCCTCGACAATATCAAGCACGCGCTCGGCCTCGGTCGCCGCGGGCTCGTCGACGACCTGCGTCAACTGACCCAAGAACGGGGAAACGTCGATCTGGACACATTCCTACGCGAGTCGGGCGTAGACCTCGAGGACCTCTACACGTCGAAGAGCGGCGGATGGTGCTTCACCCGACTCAGACGGGAAGCGGGCGTCATCCCTGCCCCCGGCGACGGCGACGCTGACGCCGAGCGCAACGAGCAGGTCGAGCGTGCCTACGGCCGCCTGCTGCACCTCGACGATAGCTGGCGACTCGAAGGGCTGCGGCGACTCCTCGCTCATGCCATCCCACCGTCAGCCGATCCGAGCGATGCGCTCCAGCGAGCCCTCTTCGTGTACCTCGGCGACATGCGCCGCCCGTTGACCGAGATGCAGAGCGCTTTCGACCACCTCTGGCGAAACGCCGACCTTCTCGATGAGCTCCGGCAATTGTTGGCGCTGCTCTACGACCGCACTCGGCGACTGACGACGCCGCTCTTCGGCGGCGGGCTCGACGCGCCGCTACAAGTCCATGCGACCTACAGCCTCGACGAGGTGATGGCGCTGGTGGACGAGCGCAACAGCAAGGGCGGCATTCAGCGCATTCAGACGGGCGTCTACTACCTCGAGGCGGCACGAACCGACTTGTTCTTCGTCACGCGCGAGAAGAGCGAGAAGCACTACACCCCGACGACGCTCTACAAGGACTATCCGCTGAGCACGCGACGGTTTCATTGGGAGAGCCAGTCCACCTGCCACGCGGGAACAAAGACGGGGCGACGCTACACGACGCTGGCCCGCGGGGGGGACAACCAAGCGCTCATGTTCCTTCGCCAGCGGCGGCACGACGATCGCGGTGAGACGATGCCGTACACTCTACTTGGCCGCTGCTACTACGAATCCCACACGGAGGAACGCCCCATGGAGATCGTCTGGGCGCTCGAGCACCCGATTCCAGCGGCATTCTACCAGGAGATCAAGGTCGCGGCGGGGTAGCGGCCGTGTCGATTTGTTCCACCAGAACGAGGGCCCAGCCGGTATCGATCCAACGGGTTGAGGCCTTAGGCGTACCGTGGAGGTAGCGGAGGTGGTTGACGAGGGCTTCGTCGAGCGGGGCGTTGCGGCGCTTGGCCTCGTTGCGAGCGTAGAGGACCCATGCGAGGTCGGTCAGGGAGACGGTACGCTCGGCAAAGCCGTCGGGGCCGCCGTCGATGCGGAGACCACCCTGGGCGGCGCGCCCAACGATGTGGAGATGCTTGTCGTCGGTGACGAGCTCGGTGCCCGGTGGGTGTTCCTCGAGAAGCTGGGTGACGAGGCGAACGGCCGCCTCGAGCCACTCGGGTGGTAGCCGTCGAGAGGCGCTCCGCCCCCTGCCCAACGCGCGCCAGGTCGTGAAGTCGACATCGGGGATCGCCCATTGCGCGTCGTTCGGCAGAAAGCCTCCGACGCCCAGGAAGCGCCAGGGCGCGTCGCTGGCACCTCGTGCGAGGACGAACGCGGTCTCGCCTGGGCGAGGCCGGACTCGACGACTCGGGTGGACAACACGGTCTGGGTCGGCGAGAGCCCCCTGCCCTTCGACCAACACGAACAGGTGACCGTCGACCCTCTGGGCGGGCGCGCTCGGAGGCGCCGAGAGAGCGAAGGTCGCTGCGAGGTCATCCTCGGGCACCACTGACCCGACTTCCGGCGCGAGAGACTCCGGCCGCACGACGTCGACGAGCAGCGCGACCGGCTCATCACCCGGCCGAGCCGGCATCGGAGCGTGCTCGGGGTTGTCGCTGGCGAAGACAAATCCCGCGGCCGTCTGCTCCAGTCGCTTGATGTGATAGGTCTGGGTCTCGTCGTCATGCGAACGGGCCACCAAGACGACGCGATTCAGCAGGCGCGCACGCGACTCCCCCCGCGCCCAGCGCATCACCAGCCAATCCCCGTCACGGATGTCCCGTGACCACGGGATGGCGCGGCCCGACATCGAGTCGCCAGACGCTCGCACCGCAAAGCACGACTCGCGGTCGAAGTCGCCAGGAAGCGCGACCTCGTCCGCCTCGATTCCGCCTGCGTCGTAGCCCGCTGGCGACCACCCCGCCGCCGCCTGTAGGCTCGGAAACGCGATGAGTCGCCCACGACTCGGGAGCGGAATGACCGGCGCGTCGTCCGCCTCCACCGGGGTCACGTGCCAACCGTCCGGGCTCGGCGCAAACCGCACACGGAAGCTCGTCCCTGAACGCCCGGCATCTGGCCCGAACCAGCCGCGCAACAAGTCCGGCAGTCGGTTCGCCGACGTTCCGACCGGGTGCGCCACGTTGACCGCAATCTTCGCGAACCGAAACACCCAGTGTCGCCCGTCCGGCGCGCGAACATCCGTCGGTCCCGACGGCAACCCCGGTGCGCGCTCGCGGTCCGGGAGCTTCAGGATTGGCCCCTGCGCGTTGTGGATGAGCTTGGCTTCGAAGGCAGTCCCCAACGACGCCGAGCCCTCGGCCGCGCGGCGCTGCCGATAGCCCCACAGCCGATAGTCGACGAGCTCGCGCGTCATGGCCGTCAGCGCTTCCCGCGCCGACGATGGCACCGAAAACCTCGGCTCGAAGCGCGTCTCCGACAGCCGGAACTGTGGCGTCTTGCCAGTCGTCCAATGCTCCAGCGGCCACTTCGTCCAGTAGGCTCGCCAAGCCTCGGCCGACGCGGTCCGCGGGTCGCCCAGTTCCTTCGCGCTGAGGTCTGCTTCCAGCTCAGGCGCGCGCAACATGATGGCGCGCGACCTCTCGCAGAGCGCCGAGACGTCCACGCCGCTCGCCAACGCGTCGAGGTCGACGAGCGCCTCGAGAGCGACCATCCTGAAGGACTTCGTCATCGACTCACGCCGCTCGACGGCACGCAGGAAGGCACCGGCCGCCGCCAGTGCCTCGCGCTCTCCGGGGGTCAGGTGCCCCTCCGACGCCACGAAGTCGAACCACCCCTCGAAGGACGTCAGACTTCGGGGATTGAACCCCTGGCGCGCCAGCTCGCCGATGCGCGGCCGTTCGCCGCGCAGCGCTACGCGGTCCCGATAGGCCCGGACCACCGCGTGGCGCGCCCCCGATGGAAGCAGGCGCCGGAGAAGGTCCTTGGCCTCGAGCGCGACATCGACGCTGCAGCCCGGCGGCAGCGATGCCGCCGTCCCGTCGAGCCATGCGCGCACCGACACCGGCCCGCCCGGGGCACGTCCGAGATTCACGAGCGAGCGGACACGATCCAGGAAAACCCGGTGGTTGCCGACGAAGTCGATGACCGTCAGGCGCTCCTTCCCCGGTGCCTTGCGGAGTCCGCGCCCGAGCTGCTGCATGAAGATGACCGGCGACTCGGTCGGTCGAAGCATGACGACACGGTCGAGCGCTGGCAGATCGACCCCCTCGTTGAAGAGGTCGACGGTGACCACCGCCGTCACGGCGCCGTTCGCGAGCCCGCGCAGGGCATCGATCCGGTCCGCGCTGTTCGGGCCGGAATGGACGGACACCGCGGAGACGCCGCGCTCGGAGAGCCAGCGCGCTACGAAGTCGGCGTGGTCGATCGAGCAGCAGAACACCAACGACCGCTCACCCGGATGCGCCTGCCAGCCCTCCCAGAGTCGTTCCATCCGAGCGTGCGTCGCCACCGCGGCGGACAGCTCCGCCGGTTGGAAGCGCCCGCCCCGCCACGGGATCGGCTGATAGTCGACATTGTCGACCAGGCCGAAGTAGGCGAACGGCACCAGGTGTTCGAGGGCGATGCCGACCCCGATGTCCGCCTCGAGCGCCAGGTGGTCATCGAAGAGCCCGAGGATGTCGCCACCATCTCCCCGCTCGGGTGTGGCCGTCAGCCCCAGCCGAAAGCGCGTGTCGAAGTGCTCGAGCACTCGACGATAGCTCTGGGCGTCCGCGTGGTGGACCTCGTCGACGACGAGGTAATCGAAGGCGCCACGTGGTATCCGACCGAGCTGCTCGGGCCGCGCCAGCTTCTGGATGGACGCGAAGACGACATCACCTTCCAGGTTGTCGAAGGGACCCGCGAACCAGCCAAAGCGCGCGTCAGGAAGCACGCGCCGAAACGCGCTGGCCGCCTGACGCAGCAGCTCGTCTCGGTGCGCGATGAACAGGACACGCGGGGCGTGACCCAGCTCTCGCGCCATCGCATCGATATCGAACGCCGCCAGGAGCGTCTTGCCGAGACCGGTCGCCAGCACCACAACAGCCCGGTCCCGATGCTCGGCGCGCGCCCTAGCAAGCGCCTCGAGAGCGTCGCCCTGAACATCCCGCGGCTTCGGCGGCGTGGTCTGCTCGGGGTTGACCTCCCCGTCCGGGCGGGGTCGCCCGGTCGCCCGAGCGCGTTCCGCGTAGGTCGCGAGCCACTCGTCGGTGAGCGGGGTAGCGACGCGCCACGAGCGCTCGAACGCCTCGAGCACCTCGGCGAACCCGACGGGGTCGGCCGTCCGATCCAGACGAAGGTTCCACTCGATGCCATCGGTCAGCGCCGCCCGAGAGATGTTCGAGCTACCGACGAACGCGACGTCCCGACGTCCGCCGAGGAAGACCCAGGACTTTGGGTGGAACGTCGCGGCATCGCGATAGTGCGCCGCCTCGACCACACGGACGTCGAGCGCACCTCGCTCATCCGCAGCCTCCTCATCGAGGACCTCGGTGCGCACGAGGTCGAGGAGGCGCCGCAGCGCGTGGGCCTGGGTGAGATTGAGGTAGTCGCCCGTGAGAATGCGGACAGTCGCGCCACGCGAAACCGCCAGGTGCAGGTCGGGCTCGAGCTCCCGGACCCCTGAGAGCATGGTGAACGCAGCGAGGATCTGCACCTGACTCGCGGTGCGCAGGTACGGGCCGATGTGTGTGTAGAACGGATCGAGGCGGCCTCCCGTCGAGAGCCGCCGACCGCCGTCGCCTCGAGAGGCTGGCTGCGTCACCGCGAGGCGACGGGGGATGTGGCCCGCTCGCTTGTAGTTGCCCGCCTCGGGGATGACGAAACGGACACCGCCGCGTGGGTCGTCGACATCATCGCAGTAGCGCGGGATGACGTGGACGTGCAGGTGCATAACGGTCTGCCCGGCAGGCTCGCCCACATTGATGCCGATGTTGTAGCCGTCGGGTCGAAGCTCCTCGTCGAGCTCGCGCTTCACCTCCTCGACGAGGTCGAAGACCGCACGTTGCTCGTCCGGCGTGGTCTCGAACCAGCTCGCGACCAGCCGCTTCGGAATGACGAGGGTATGACCGGGGCTGACGGAATATCCATCGCGGATGGCGAACGCGAGCGCGTTCGACGCCACCCACTCGGACTCGGAGCGCTCGAGGAAGACTGACGTCGGCGGGGCGGAGTCCTGGTTCATCCGACGCAGAATCGGGCCCCATCCCGCTGGCGTCAATCCGTCCCTGGAACAGCGAGGGCTGCTGGGCGACCGGGCCGGTGGGCCCGGTCGCCCACGACGTCAGTAGACCAGGCGCATGAGCTTGTCCCAGGTGGCCTCGCGGCGGGGGATGTCGCCGAGGACGTCGTAGACGCCGTGGAGCTCGGCCCAGAGGAGGGAGCGGCCGAGGAGGTCGGGACAGTGCTGGAGGCCGCGGAGGAGGACGTCGCTCGCCTGGCGGGCAGCGTCGGGGCTCTCGGCGCCGCCCAGGAGGGGCTCGCAGTGGAGGCGGCTCGTCGCGAGCCACGCGAAGACGTCGCCGGGAGAGGACTCGCGCCAGCGGTCGATGAAACGCGCGGCCTCGGGACGGCGCCCGAGACGGAGGAGCGCCATCGCGTGCAGGCGCTGGTGCTCCGAGCGCTCCGCCGGGAACCACGACGAGAGCGGCCCGAGCAGGCTCTCCGTCACCTCGAGCAGGCACTCCGACCACGCCGGCACGACCCCGTGCCCCTGCGTCGGCGGCAAGCCGACCACCATCGCCAGCTGACCGATGAACGCCGTGACGAACCGCTCGACGCGCTCGGACGCCGCCGCGACGTCGTCGAAGGACGGCCCGGACGGGCGCCCCACCAACGCCACGAGCCCGCGCCACGCGTCGGTCCACGCTTCGTTCGGACCGGCACCCACCACCCGGCCCGCCTCACTCACGCGCCACCCGCGCTCGATGTCGCGCTCCAGCGCCGCCAGCGCCGCCCGCTCCGCCTCCGCCCACCGCCGCTCGCCGACGGGACGACGCCCCGCCCGAGGCCCGCGGCGCAGGCCTGCCGCCGGCAGGCGCGCCGACACCACGACCATCTCCTTGCCCCGACTCCGCCGCCTCGCGCCCTTCCTACCCTTCATCGTCCACCTCTCCGGCTCGTGCGCGCCACCGCGGCGCCGCCGGCCCGCATCGCAAGCCCCATGCCAGCCCGAATGGGACACCTCCGCCACGGCCGGACGCGCCTCACACGCGACCACGCAGCACGACGCCGGGGTCGCTGAGCCCCAACGGTGGGGACCGTGAACCCGCCCGGCGCCGCCAGAAGGTGATGCCCTCCGCGCGTGGCTCGCGTATGGTCCCCGCGTGGTCGCCGACAAACCCAAGAAGCGCCGCCGGAGGCGCCGCGCCAGCACCGCCGCGCCCGTGACGCTCGCCTGCACCGTCCCGGGATGGCGCGAGGCCCCGCCGCGCGCACGCCTCTTCGCGGGCCCGGCGCGCGCCCTGGTCGCCGCCCTCCCCGCCTTCAAGAGCGGCCCCGCCGGGCGGCGCTTCGCCCTCGCCATCAAGGTCGTCATCGGCGCCGCCGCCGCCGGCCTCGCCGGCCTCGGCAAGGACCACCTCGCCTTCGCCTTCCTCGCCGCCGCGGTCGCCCTGACGCTCCTCGTCCTGCCGCTCCCGGACTACAAGAAAGCGCGCCTCCGCCGCAGCGCCGCCGCCCTCGGCCAGCCGCGCCGCATCCCGGCCCCCTCCCCCGGCGAGCTGCGCTTCGACGGCGAGAAGATCACTCTCACCGCCGACGATCGCGTCTGGAAGAGCCTCCGCCCGCGCCACCTCCCCCACGACGTCGTCGTCGCCGTCGCCGACGGCCGCGCCCTCCTCGGCCTCCTCACCCCCAAGGGCAAGCGCTCGGATCCGCTCTGGTTCGCCGCCCCCCACGCCGACGTCCCCGAGACCTACGACCCGCTCGAGACCGACCGCCGCTTCGACCCCGACACCGTCACCGACCCGGTCACCCTCACCGGCCCCGACTGGGCCACCCTCCACGAGCTCCTCTGGGACCCGACCACCGGCGGCATGCCGCGCCCGCCCGGCCCCGCCCGCACCTGAGCCGCTGCCCCCCGGGGAAACGGCTCGCCACCCGCGGCCAGCGGGGCTAAAACGGTGGACATCCCCGTCGCCGAGGCCCGCATGACCGCGCACCCGAAGTACCCGCACCTCCTCGCCCCCCTCGACCTCGGGCACGTCACGCTCAAGAACCGCGTGCTCATGGGCTCGATGCACGTCGGCCTCGAGGAGCAATTCGGCCCGCTCACCAAGCTCGCCGCCTACTTCGCCCGGCGCGCCCGCGGCGGCGTCGGCCTCATGGTCACCGGCGGCTTCGCCCCCAACGTCGCCGGCTGGCCCAAGCCCCTCGCCGGCACCGTCAACAACCGCTGGGCCGCCTACAAGCACCGCGTCGTCACCGACGCCGTCCACGCCGAGGGCGGCCGCATCGCCCTCCAGATCCTCCACACCGGACGCTACGCCTACCACCCCCTCAGCGTCGCCCCGAGCCGCCTGAAGTCCCCCATCACGCCCTTCAAGCCGCGCGCCCTGTCCGACCGCGGCGTGCGCGCGACCATCAAGGACTTCGCCCGCACGACGAAGCTCGCAAAGCAGGCCGGCTACGACGGCGTCGAGGTCATGGGCTCCGAGGGCTACCTCATCAACCAGTTCATCGCCGCCCGCACCAACAAGCGCAAAGACCGCTGGGGCGGCGACTACGAAAACCGCATGCGCTTCCCCGTCGACGTCGTCCGCGCCTGCCGCGACGCCGTCGGCCCCGACTTCATCATCATCTACCGCCTCTCCATGCTCGACCTCGTCGAGGGCGGCTCCTCCTGGGAGGAGATCGTCACCCTCGCCAAGGCCATCGAAGCCGCCGGCGCCACCCTCATCAACACCGGCATCGGCTGGCACGAGGCGCGCGTCCCCACCATCGCCACCCGCGTCCCCCGCGCCGCCTTCACCTGGGTCACCGAGCACCTCAAGGGCGAGGTCGGCATCCCCCTGGTGACCTCCAACCGCATCAACATGCCCGACGTCGCCGAGCGCGTCCTCGCCTCCGGCGCCGCCGACATGGTCAGCATGGCCCGCCCCTTCCTCGCCGACCCCGACTGGGTCGACAAGGCCGCCGCCGGCCGCGAGGCCGAGATCAACACCTGCATCGCCTGCAACCAGGCCTGCCTCGATCACGTCTTCCAGAACAAGCGCGCCAGCTGCCTCGTGAACCCCCTCGCCTGCCACGAGACCGAGCTCGTCGCGACGCCCACTCCGAGCCGCCGCACCGTCGCCGTCGTCGGCGCCGGCCCCGCCGGCCTCGCCTACGCCTGCACCGCCGCCGAGCGCGGCCACGCCGTGACGCTGTTCGACAAGCAGGGCGAGATCGGCGGCCAGTTCAACCTCGCCAAGCGCGTCCCCGGCAAGGAGGAGTTCGAGGAGACCCTCCGCTACTTCCGCGAGCGCCTCCGCCTCGCCGGCGTCGACGTCCGCCTCGGCACCGAGGCCACCGCCGCCGACCTCACCGGCTTCGACAAGGTCGTCCTCGCCACCGGCGTCACCCCGCGCCGCCCCGCCATCCCCGGCATCGACCACGCCAAGGTCCTCAGCTACATCGACGTCCTCCGCGGCGCCCCCGTCGGCGAGCGCGTCGCCATCATCGGCGCCGGCGGCATCGGCTTCGACGTCGCCGAGTTCCTCGGCCAAGGCGAAGCGCGCCCGAGCCTGGACATCGCCGCCTACATGGACGAGTGGGGCGTCGACATGACGCTCGCGGCGCGCGGCGGCCTCAAGCCCGCCGAGCCCGCCACCCCCGCCCGCACCCTCACCCTGTGCCAGCGGAAGCCCGGCAAGCTCGGCGCCGGCCTCGGCAAGACCACCGGCTGGGCGCACCGCGCCTCCCTCGCGCACCTCGGCGTCGAGATGCTCGCCGGCTGCAAATACGTCCGCATCGACGACGACGGCCTCCACCTCGAGGTCGCCGGCCAGCCGCGCACCCTCGACGTCGACCACGTCGTCATCTGCGCCGGCCAGGAGCCGCTCCGCGCGCTCCAGGGCCCGCTCGAGGCCGCCGGCGTCGACGTCACCCTCATCGGCGGCGCCGACGTGGCCGCCGAGCTCGACGCCAAGCGCGCGATCGGCCAGGGCACGCGCCTGGCGCTGGCGCTGTAGCGCCGCCGCGCCGTCAGAACCGGTAGCCGACGCCGTAGAGGAGCGCGAAGCGGTCCAGGCGGAACGCGTAGGACATGCCGAAGAACACGCCGATGCCCGCGGCGGCGTCCTGCATCAGGTTGATGCGGTACCCGAGCCGCGGGAAGGCGCGGAAGGCGTTGTCCATCTCGACGCCGACCGTCGCGAAGACCTGGAGCTCGACCCGCGACTTGGTCGCGAAGTCGATCCAGTAGGGGACGACGACCGCGCCGAGCTCGACCGTGGACTCGAGCACGCGCTGCTCGACAACGTCGCCCACTTGCCGGACCTCGCTCGCCGTCGGCAACCGATACGTGAAGATGAGCCGGAGGCGTGGGTCGAGGAAGAGCTCCGCCGAGGCCAGGAGCGCGCTGGTCGGCACCAGCTGGGTCGCGTCGGTCCGATCGAAGAGCTCTTCGGCCGGGAAGGACATCGAGGTCCCGATGGTGATCTCGAACGTCGAGGGGACCGGCGACGCCTCGTCGCCGCACCCCTGCGCAGCCTCGGACGCGGGCGCGGCCTCCTCGGCCGAGGCGGACGAGGTCGCGAGCACGACCGCGAGCGCGACCGCGAGGGAGAGAACGGAGCTGTGTGTCATGCTCCGGGTCGTCGCACGGAACTCCGCGCGCGGCAAGGCGCCCCGCAGCGACGCGCCGACACCGCCGTCACGGCCCCCGTCAGCGCAGGATCGCGGCCTCCGGGAGGGTCGGCGCCGCGGGCACGCCGCCGCAGACCTCGACCGGCATGCAGCGCGCGTTCCCCGGCACGCTGTCGACCATCATGCAGGTGAACCCGTCGCCACAGCTGCCGCTCGCCGCGCACACCTCGCCGGCGCACACGTCGGGCGTCACCGTCACGCCGCTCGGGCAGGTGACCTCCCAGTTGACGCACATCGTCGCGCACGAGTCCTTGCGGGTGAAGCCGTCGCCCGTGACCGTGCAGGCGTCGCCGGGCTGCCCGACCGGATCGCACGCCGGCAGGGTCGGGATGGCCGCGACGGCGAAGAAGACGAGGACGAGGTGACGCATGGGGGGCTCCGCACGAGGGGTGGCGGTCGGATGCCACGTCCGCCCCGCCGATGTCAACGCTGGGGCCGCACTCCCCGCCGCGCACGCGACGGGGAGCGCACGCCCTCACGGCAGACGCTGCACGCGCTCGACCGTCAGCGGCTCGTTGGCGACGCTCCCGGCCTCGCCGAAGCCGACCACGACCTTGTCGTCGTCGGTGATCGTGACCGACGCCGCGACGTCCGCCCACGGTCCCACCGGCGACCAGCTCGACTGCTGGATGGCCAGCGTGCCGTTCACCCGCGTCACCTTGAACCAGCGCTTGTCGGCGCCCGTCACCGGGGTCGGGTAGGTCCCGCGGAAGGTGCCCACGTAGCCGTCGGGGAAGCCCGTCGTCGTCAGCGTGCCCCAGTACGGTCCGCTGGCGTTGCTCGAGTAGCCGGTCAGGTCCCCGTGGGCGACCGTCGGCCCGTACAGCACGCCGAAGCCACGGTAGTCGTGGTTCCAGCGCGCCACGGCGATGAAGTCCTCGCCGCCGGCGAAGGTGCGGGCGAGGACCGCGCTGCTGTACGCGGGCGCCGTCGCGTCCTCGGGCGCCCACGAGCGCCCGCCGTTGGACAGGACGCCCTGCCCCGTGAAGAAGCCGGTCGTCACGTCGGACTGCACCGCCCCGAGGACCGGCGTCCCGCTCAGCTCGCGGCTGAACGACACGATGCTCAGCGGCGTCGCCTCGCCCGCCGAGTCGTTCCGGGCGGCGTGCCCCCAGCCGACGACGACCTGGTCGGTCGGCGCGATGTCCGCGTCCGCGACCATGTTCCACCACGGCCCGCGCGGGCTGTTGTACGAGTAGCGCAGCGACAGCCGATCGAAGGCCCGCGCGTGGCGGAACCACCAGTTCGTCGTCGCCGTCGAGTTCGAGTCGTAGGGCGCCGGGTAGAGCCCGTAGAACGCCGCGTCGTAGCCCTTCGGGAAGCCGGTGTTGTCCACCGTGCCGAAGTATGGCCCGTACGCGTTGGCCGAGTAGCCGTCGTAGGCCGTGTGATGGACCGTCGGCCCGTAGATGTAGCCGACGCCGCGGTACTTGTGGCCCCAGAGCGTGATGACGTCGAAGTCCTCGCCGGCCGCGAAGGTGCGCTGCAGCGTCGTGCTCTGATAGATGTTCTTCGGCTGGGCGTCGTCCCAGACGCGGCCCTCGGCGAGCAGGAGCCCGGTGTTCTCCGCGAACCCCGTGGTCCAGTCCACGTACTGCCCCGGGAGGTCGTCGCAGACGTTGCCGCGCCCGTCGGTGTCGAAGTCGGCCTGGTTGGCGTTGGCCGTGACCGGGCAGTTGTCGGCCCAGTTGTAGACGCCGTCCCCGTCGAGGTCGAGGCGGTCCTGCGCCCAGATGAGGCGCCCGGAGCCCGCGCGCCCCGAGCAGCGGCAGCGGCAGGCGTTCTGCCGACCGCCGCCCCCGACGTCGAAGGGACCGGCGCCGGCGCGGCTCCGACCGTCGTTGCGCGCGGTGGTACCGACGAGCTCGCCGAGGCGCCAGTAGCCGCTGGGCGTGCGCGCCGTGACCAGGGTCGCGTAGGGCTGCCCGGCCAGCTTGCCCTGGCGCGCGACGTCGTACAGGAGCCGGATGGTCTCGTCGGACAGCGTGTGATGGAAGGTCGCGACCTCGTCGATCTCGCCCTCGAAGAAGCCCGCCGCGGGCGCGGGCGTCGCGGCCTTCGCGCCGATCGCGACCGCGCCCACCGGGACGTAGCCGGGGTCGGCGTCGGTCGGCTGCTCGCTGCTCGTCGTCTGGCTCCACGTGTAGAAGGCGCCGTCGACGTACAGGTAGAAGACGTTGGCGACCTTCGTCGCGACGACCTGGTGCCACTGTCCGTCGTTGAGCGGGACCGCCGCGTTCGAGCTGAGGGTCTTGCGCGTGCCCGCCGCGTTCTGGACGTTGAGCGTGACGCGGCCGGCGCCGCCGAGGGTCGCGTTCAGGATCAGTGCGATCTCGCCGGTCGAGCCGTCGCCCGGGTTCTCGGAGTAGAGGTAGCTGTCGGTGACCGCGGTCTCGGTGCGGAACCACAGCGAGACGCTCCAGACCCCGTAGTTGTTGTTCAGGTTCGAGCGCGCGGCGAGCTGCACCCCTTGCCCCACGCCGTCGAGCTGCACGGCGCCGTCTGCGTCCCCGGCGAGCGCGCCGCTCACGACCAGCGGATCGCCGAGGTAGTCGCCGTCGAGGACCGCCGCCGGGGTCGGGGGCACGTCGAGGACCAGCGTCCCGCCCGCTCCGGCGCCGCCGCCGCCCTCCTCGGTGCCGGTGCTGCCCGGCGTGCAGCCGCCGTTGGTGGCGTAGTTGCCGCGCACGCTGATGAGGCCCTGGTTCGAGAGCGTCGCCGCGCGCAGGTAGATGACGCCGCCGCCCGCGCCGCCAGCGCCGCCGCTCGAGGCGTCGCCGCCGACCCCCGAGGCGTCCGCGCCACCGCCGCCGCCGCCCGAGCCCATCCACAGCTGGAGCCCCAGCATGTCGTCGAGCGCCGTCCGGGCGTTGTAGTTCCAGCCCTCCTGGAAGCGGCTCGAGGCCGACACGTGCGTCGCGGAGCCGCCGGGGTAGCCGGTGTCGCCGGAGCCGTCGGACCAGATCGAGCCGCCGCCGCCGGCGATGAGGTTCGGCCAGGTGTTGCTGCGCGCGCCCAGCCCGACGAGGCTCTCGCCCTGGTAGCCGCGCGAGCAGGTGGAGCCGTTGGTGCAGCTCCCGGAGCCCGCCCCGCCGCCGCGGTAGCCGCGCCCGCCCATCCACACGTAGCCGCCCGCGGCGACCGTCATCGGCCCGTCCACGGCGAACGCGAGCACGCCGCCGGTGGCGCCGTTCCAGGCGGTCGCGCGCACGTAGCCGCCGGAGAGCACGTCGAGGCCGGCGTAGTGGGGCACGCGGATGAGGTTGATCGTCTGCCCGGCGAGGTCGGCGTTGCCGACGGCGCTGTAGCGCTCGGTGATCGGCCGGTCGAGGGTGACGGTGGCGTCGACCACGTCGACCACGCCGTAGAAGCCGGCCACGCCGACGGCGTCGAAGGCCAGCGGCGCGCCCTGGACGTTGATGATCATCACCTCGTCGCCGGGCGCGATGCCGTCGACGGTGGCCGCCGTCACCGTCACCGTGTCGGCGCCCAGGACCGCGACGGTGTAGGTGACCATGTCGGGGAAGGCGCGGCCGGTCAGCGAGACGGTGTCGATGTCGACGGCGGTCGAGACGGTCGCCGCGGGCTGCAGGTTGAACGGCGAGCACGCGCCGCCGACGGTGCAGTAGGTCCCGGTCCCGCACTCGCCACAGGTCCCGCCGCACAGGTCGGGCCCGCAGACCTTGCCGTCGCACTGCGGCCCGGAGACGGCCGGGTCGCTCGGCTGGCAGTCGACGTTGTCGCCGACCCCGTCGCCGTCGCTGTCGGCCCACTCGCTCGGGTCGTTCGGGAAGGCGTCGCAGGGGTTGCCCACGCTGTCGGCGTCGTCGTCGGCCTGGGTCGGGTTCGACGCGCTCGGGCAGTTGTCGGCGCCGTCGGGGAAGCCGTCGTTGTCGCGGTCGGGGTCGCAGGCGTCGCCCATGCCGTCGCCGTCGAGGTCGGCCTGGAGCGGGTTGGCGACGGCCGGGCAGTTGTCGACCTCGTCGAGGACGCCGTCCCCGTCGGCGTCGGTGCCCTCGACGACGACGTAGTGGCTCGGCGTGTCGGCGCCGGTCGAGGAGCGGACGAAGAGCCCACCCGAGGTCGCGCCGGCCGGGATGGCGGCCTTGATGCGGGTCGCCGCCCAGCCCGTGATGGTCGCCGCGAGGTCGGGCGCCATGCGGAGGGTCGCCGTGCCCTGCGGCTCCTCGACGCGCGAGGTCCGCACGAAGAAGCCGTCACCCGCCGCGCCGAGCGGTCCCGTGACGTCGGCGCCCGCGAGCGGGTCCACCCCCGGCAGGACCGGGGCCGCCGGGAGCC